>NZ_JMLW01000024.1 GCF_000686905.1 Marinospirillum insulare DSM 21763 | reverse complement strand
ACACCCTTTGCTTCTGTTGGTTTAGTACATACTCTAACGGCAGATAATGGTAAAGAGTTTGCTGAGCATCAAGCCATTGCAAAAGCACTGAATTGTGACTTTTACTTTGCAGACCCTTATGCTTCTTGGCAACGTGGATTGAATGAAAATACAAATGGCTTAATACGTCAATACTGCCCCAAAGGTTCATGCTTTAAGCACTTAGATGATGAGCATTTTGAATTCATTATGCATCGTTTAAATAACCGACCTAGGAAAACACTTGGAATGAAAACACCAAATGAAGTATTGTTTGAAGAATTACAGGCTGTTGCACTAGCAAGTTGAATCCAAGGTATTCATTGCTCATAATGTTTTTTTCCTGTAACTGACTGAGTAGTATAACTATAAACTAAATTCGTAGGAGATGTCATTGAGTGGATTTTGGTGGGTATTACTTATTGTGGTATTAATACTTTTTCCTATGAGCATGTTAAAACCAACTGCTAGGCAAAAAGAACAAATAAGACTAAGAGAAAAGGCGCGTGAGCTAGGTATTAGGGTAGACCTAGTGCCTCATAGAGTGAATGATGAAATTAAGCTAGAAGGTGCTGGTTATCGCTGGTTAAGGCCTGCTGATGCACCAGCTTTGGCAGGTTACTTTTGTTTGTTAAAAAAAGAAGAGGGTAGGGATAGAGGAGACTTGGTGTTTCCTGATTGGCAGTTAGCCAGCGGAAAGTTAAATTTTCTATCTTTACAGCAGCAAGCCAGCTTAGCTGATTGGTTAACTCTACTACCTAAAGATGCTTTTGCAGTAGAGCTGGGTTCTGCAACCCTAGTTCTTTGGTGGCGCGAGCGAGAAGTGCAACTAGATTTAGATACCTTGAATGCAAGTGCGCTGCATTTTTTAAATCTTAATCAATAAATATAAAAAAACCGCCTTGATTGCCCAAGGCGGTTCTTTTTGGCTAGCTAGTTAAACAGCGCCTTGTTCTATCATGGCATCAGCTACTTTACGGAAGCCGGCAATGTTAGAGCCTAAAACCAAGTTAGTTGGGTCATTAAATTCTTTAGCTGTTTCAGCACTACGCTCAAAAATACCACACATAATGGACTGAAGATGACGGTCAACCTTTTCAAAGTCCCAAGAGGTCATACTGGCATTTTGCGCCATTTCTAGTTGGCTGGTTGCTACACCACCTGCGTTAGCAGCTTTACCAGGACCGTAAGCAATTTTAGCCTCTATAAATAGATCCATAGCTTTGGCAGTGGAGGGCATGTTGGCGCCTTCACTCACACAGATAACACCATTAGCTAGTAGCGCTTTAGCATCAGCTTCAGTTAACTCATTTTGGGTAGCTGAAGGGAAGGCTGCCTGAGCTTCAAAGCGCCATACTGCATGACCATCTTTAGGGTAGTCAGCCACAGGGATGTACTGGGCGCTGGCATGGGTTTTTAGGTATTCTTCTAAAGAGACACCACGCACTTCTTTTAAATCTTTTAAAAGTGCTAGGTCGATGCCTTCTGCATGGTAAATAGTACCTTGCGAGTCTGAACAAGTAACGGGCTTAGCACCTACCTGGTAAAGCTTTTCAATAGTATAGATAGCAACGTTGCCCGCGCCTGAAACTAGGCAGGTTTTACCATCTAGGCTGTCACTCACACTATTAAGCATATTCTCTGCAAAATACACCGCGCCATAACCGGTGGCTTCAGTGCGCACTAATGAACCACCCCAGCTCAAGCCTTTACCGGTTAATACACCCTCATAGTTACCTGTTAAGCGCTTGTATTGACCATATAAATAACCTACCTCACGACCACCCACGCCTATATCGCCCGCTGGCACATCTGTTGTTGCGCCAATGTGGCGATACAGTTCACTCATGAAGGCTTGACAGAAGCGCATGATTTCAGCATTGGAGCGGCCTTTGGGGTTAAAGTCAGAGCCACCTTTACCGCCACCAATAGATAAGCCGGTTAACGCATTTTTAAATACTTGTTCAAAGCCCAAGAACTTAATAATCCCAGCATTAACACTCGGATGAAAGCGTAGGCCACCTTTGTAAGGACCCAGCGCAGAGTTAAATTGAATACGATAACCTTTGTTGACCTGAACCTTACCTTGATCATCTAACCAGGTAACCCGAAATAAAATTTGGCGCTCAGGCTCAATAATACGCTCAACAATATTGGCATCAAGGTAGCGCTTGTCCGACTCAAGCAAGGGTCGTATAGATTCCAAAACCTCTTCAGCCGCTTGATAAAATTCGGTTTGTGCAGGGCTGCTTTTTTGCAGACGGTTTAAGGTCTCTTGTACGTAGGGCATGATGTTTCCTTGATGGTAGAGTTACTAGAGTGCTGACTTAGAAGAAGCTGTATTTAATAGCTTATTGGAAGCGCTACAATTTTTTTGACGATGCAATATAGCTTATAAATGAGTTATGCGTCTAGGGTATGCGCTATGCCGATTCGGTATAGGTGGGCTTAGGAAAAACTAAAATAGCTCAGGAAACCTAGGGTTTAACCTGAGCTAAAAGTTTTATTGGTTTGTTAGGTTGGTAAGCAGTTGAATTAAAAGCTTGTTTTGATCATCTGTACCCAAGGTGATGCGTAAAAAATCATGGATGCGTGGTTGATTGAAATGGCGAACTAGCAAGGCGTTTTCTCTTAACTTTTGCGCTAACCAGGCACCTTCATGCTTAGGATGGCGTGCAAAAACAAAGTTTGCGCTAGAAGGTAAAACCTCAAAACCCAGCTGGTTAAGTGCTTGAGTTAGCTTTTCACGCGCAGAAATCACCTTTCTACAAGCAGTATTAAAGTAGTCTTGATCTTCAACGGCGGCAATGGCACCTGCTAAGGCTAGTCTGTCTAAAGGGTAGGAATTAAAGCTATCTTTTACACGAATTAAACCTTCAATTAATTCAGGCTGACCCACTGCAAACCCAACCCTTAAACCTGCTAAAGCCCAAGACTTAGAGAAGGTTTGAGTCACTAATAGGTTGGGATAGTCTTTAACCAAAGCAACCGCAGATTCAGCACCAAAGTCAACGTAAGCTTCATCCACTAAAATAACCGTGTCTGGATTATTATCGAGAAGCTGACGAATTTCGCTAAGTGGTAGTGCTATGCCTGTGGGTGCATTGGGGTTGGGGAAAATAATGCCACCCTTAGGGCGGTTATAGTCAGCTAAATTAATATTAAAGTTTTGATCTAGCGGAATTTGTTCATAATTAACCTGATACATTTGGCAGTAAACAGGGTAGAAACTATAGCTAATGTCAGGGAAAAGCAGCGGCTTGTCCTGCTTTAATAGCGCTTGAAAAGCTAGTGCTAAAACTTCGTCAGACCCATTGCCCACAAAAATATGGTCAGCAGGCAAGCCCGTGTGTTTAGCCAAAGCTTGCTTTAAATCTTGTGCTTGCGGATCTGGATAAAGTCTTAAGGTATCATTGGCAGCCTGCTTGATAGCCTCATAGACTTTGGGCGAGGGGCCATAAGGGCTCTCGTTAGTATTTAGCTTAGTTAAATTAGGGATTTTAGGTTGTTCGCCAGGCACATAGGGTGTGAGTTGGTGAACAAGTGGACTCCAGAAGCGGCTCATAGCAAACCTTTAAATTAGGTGAATCAAATTAAACAAAGAGAGAAGATTAAACCCTATGTCAGCAAAAACTCAACGGCTAGACAAGTTTTTAACCGCAACAACAGATCTTACACGTAGTTTAGCCAAAAAAGTGCTGCATCGAGGTGAAGTCACCGTTAATGGTGAAGTTGTTAAGAATGCAGCACAACAAATACAACCCACAGACAAGGTTAGTTGGCTAGATGAACCTTTAGAGTTGGTCGGCTTGCGCTACATTATAATGCATAAACCCTTGGGTTATGAGTGCAGTAATAAAAGTAGTCATAACCCCCTTGTTACAGACTTGTTGGAAGGGTTAGTTAATAAAGAGCGGGTTCAGCCAGTGGGTCGTTTAGATGTTAATACTTCAGGTTTGCTCTTGTTGACCGATGATGGACAGTGGCTGCATCGAATTATCTCTCCTAAATACCGTAAAGCAAAAGTTTACCGAGCCAGCTTAGCAGAGCCTTTGGTTGCGGATGCAGAAGCTAGAATAGCTGAAGGTTTGCAGCTAGATGGAGAGGAGCAGTTAACCTTGCCTGCAACATTAAAACGCTTAACGTCACAGTTGGTACACCTTACCTTGACAGAAGGGCGTTATCATCAAGTAAGACGTATGTTTGCTGCTTTAGGCAATCATGTAGAAGCGCTGCACCGTGAAGCAGTAGGAAACTTGTGGTTAGATGAAAATCAACTAGAGCCAGGGCAGTGGCGAGAGCTAACAGAAGCGGAAATGGCTTTAATTGCTGAAAAATAAAAGGAATAAAAATGAAAAATCGTCTCTTGCTTGAACTAGAAGGGCTACGCAAAGACATTAATAGAACGATTATTAATCCCTTAGTGCCAGAGCTGGCGCTGAATGACCTTGAGCCTATCATAACCATGGTAGCTTGTGCCCGTGCAAACTATGTTAAAGCCTTAATTGACTTAGCAGCAGATGTGAAGGATGCTGCGCCTAGCCTTGAACAAGCAAAGGAATTACAAGATCGTCGCATGGTGTTTGAAGAACTAGTCGATGCAATGAATGCTTTAGAAACCGTTATTCAGCGTGAATACATGGATGTAATAACCAAGCCAAAACCTAATGCAAATCAAGGCTGAAGCAAGTAATTAACAAGTTCGCACCAAGATTGCTTAGTCTAAACTCTAGCCTTCTAGTGAAGCTATGTTAGAATGCGCGCCGATAATAACGACCTAAGTACAGGATTAGATGACTTATGGCTTCAACCCTAGCCTTTATATTTCCCGGGCAGGGCTCCCAGCAGTTAGGGATGCTCTCAGAGTTAGCTGAGCGCTACGCAGTTGTACGCTCAACTTTTGAAGAAGCGTCGACCGCGCTTGGATACGATCTTTGGCACCTAGTACAAGAAGGGCCTGCTGAAGACTTAAATCGAACAGATATAACCCAGCCAGCCATACTTGCTGCTAGTGTTGCGGTATGGCGTGTTTGGAAAGAACTAGAGGGTGCCCCTCCAGCTTGGCTAGCAGGCCACAGCTTAGGTGAGTACTCAGCCCTGGTCTGTAGTGGTGCCATGAGCTTTGCCGACGGTGTGCGTCTAGTGCGTACCCGAGGTGAGTTTATGCAGCAAGCAGTGCCTAGTGGGCAGGGTGCTATGGCCGCTATTTTGGGTTTAGATGCAGAAAAAATAGAAGAAGCCTGTGCTTCAGCAGCACAAGGTGAAATTGTTTCTGCGGTTAACTATAATGCGCCAGGCCAAATTGTTATTGCCGGTAATGTTGCTGCGGTTGAACGAGCAATTTTAGCTTGTCAGCAAGCAGGTGCGCGTAAAGCTATGCCTTTACCTGTTAGCGTACCTTCGCACTGTGAGCTAATGCGTCCAGCAGCAGAGAAGCTAGCCGATGAGTTAAACTTAATTCAACTCAGTAAGCCACGCGTACCTGTTGTGCAAAATGTTCATGCAACACCCGAAACAGATGTCACGGCAATACGAGCTAACCTAGTTGAGCAGCTTTATCGTCCAGTACGCTGGATAGAAAGCATTGAGTTTATGGCTGAGCAGGGTGTTGATACCTACGTTGAGTGTGGACCAGGCAAAGTGCTAGTAGGTCTTAATAAGCGTATTGTTAAAACAGCCAGATCCTTAGCGGTGAATGACCCTAACTCAGTTCAAGCTGCTTTAGATTTATTGCGTGCTGAGTAATAGAGGAAATAATATGACTCAACAAAGTCTTGCAGGAAAAATTGCCCTAGTAACCGGCGCTAGTCGCGGTATCGGGCGTGCTGTTGCCTTAGAACTAGGTCGCTTAGGTGCTACAGTAATAGGCACTGCAACCAGTGAAGCAGGTGCCGCAAGCATTAGCGAAGGCCTAGAGGCTGCTAAGGTGGCAGGTCAAGGCAAGGTGTTGAACGTAACAGATGCAGCATCTGTTACCGACCTTCTTAAAGCCATTACTGAAGAGTATGGTGCGCCTTTAATACTGGTTAATAATGCAGGTATAACCAAAGATAACTTGATGATGCGCATGAAAGATGAGGAATGGGATGCTGTTATAGATACCAACCTCAAGTCTGTTTATCGCACCAGCAAAGCTTGCCTAAGAGGCATGACTAAAGCACGCTGGGGTCGCATCATTAATATCAGCTCTGTAGTCGCTACTATGGGTAACTTGGGGCAGGCTAACTATGCAGCGTCTAAAGCTGGTGTAGAAGGCTTTACTCGATCTCTAGCCAGAGAAGTGGGTTCGCGTAATATTACGGTTAACTCAGTAGCTCCAGGTTTTATTGCAACAGACATGACAGAAGTATTACCAGAAGCTCAAAAAGAACTTCTAGTAAAGCAAATACCTTTAGCACGTTTAGGTCAGCCAGAAGAAATAGCAGCAGTTGTTGGTTTTTTAGCCACTGAACCTGCAGCCTATATTACTGGTGAGACGCTACACGTGAATGGCGGCATGAATATGCGCTAGAATTCATCGGAGTAGACTGTTTTAACTTAAAAATTAATTTTTTGGTTGCAACAGTCTGTTTCGGTTTATAAACTACTGTGCAAATTTAAGAGCAATAGCACAGCAAGATTTTAACCAGGAGTAATGAAACATATGAGTACCATCGAAGAGCGCGTAAAAAAGATCGTCGCTGAACAACTAGGTGTTAAAGAAGGTGAGATTCAAAACTCTTCCTCTTTCGTCGAGGATCTAGGCGCTGATTCTCTGGACACTGTTGAGCTGGTTATGGCTCTTGAAGAAGAATTCGAGACCGAAATCCCAGACGAAGAAGCTGAAAAGATTACTACTGTTCAAGAAGCTATGGACTACGTCACAGCTAACCAGTAAGTTTTCTTGGACATGAGTCTGATACAAGTAGCTAGTTTTTAGTTACCTGTTAAAAACCGCTTCGCCTTTTGGTGCAGCGGTTTTTTATTTTATGGGATATAATCCCCGATAATTTCAAGAATTACTGAATTGCAGAGGAGAAGGGCATGTCGCGCAGACGAGTTGTGGTTACAGGTATGGGGCTAGTTAGCCCGTTAGGAACTAACCTAGATGATTCCTGGCAAGGCATTCTTGCTGGCCGCAGCGGTGTAGCGCCCATTGAAGGATTTGATACTTCCGCCTTTACCACTCGCTTTGGTGCTCAGGTAAAAGGTTTTGAAGTTGAAGACTATATGCCAAGAAAAGATGCCCGCAAAATGGACTTATTCATTCAGTACGGCATGGCAGCTGCAATTCAGGCTATATCCGATTCAGGCTTAGAAACCACAGAAGACAATGCAGACCGTATTGGTTGTGCAATAGGTTCAGGGATAGGTGGGTTACCTATGATTGAAAAAAACCACGAATCCCTACAAAAGGGCGGACCTAGAAAAATCTCCCCCTTCTTTGTACCTGGCTCTATTATTAATATGATTTCTGGCAACCTTGCTATACGTTTTGGCTTTAGAGGCCCAAACATTGCCATAACAACAGCCTGTACTTCAGGAACCCACAATATTGGCTATTCAGCACGTACCATCGCTTACGGTGATGCTGATGTTATGGTTTGTGGTGGTGCAGAAGCAGCCAGCACACCTTTAGGATTAGGTGGTTTTGCCGCAGCTCGCGCCTTGTCTACTCGTAACGATGATCCACAAACCGCCAGTCGCCCCTGGGATAAAGACCGTGATGGTTTTGTTTTAGGTGATGGTGCAGGTGTGCTAGTGCTAGAAGAATACGAACATGCCAAAGCCCGAGGCGCTAAAATTTATGCTGAGCTAACAGGCTTTGGTATGAGTGATGATGCTTATCACATGACCCTTCCACCCGAAGATGGTCGCGGTGCAGCGGCGGCTATGCGTAATGCTATTCGAGATGCAGGCTTTAATGCTGATGTCATCAGTTATATCAATGCCCATGGTACTTCAACACCAGCAGGTGATTTAGCAGAAAGCCGTGCTGTTGAATCAGTGATGGGTGCAGCTAGCAAGGTAGCTGTGAGCTCAACTAAGTCGATGATAGGCCATCTATTAGGTGCTGCAGGTGCTGTTGAAGCAGTTTTCTGTATTCTGGCTATTAGAGATCAAGTTGCGCCACCTACTATCAATTTAGAGAACCCTCAAGAAGGCTGTAATCTAGATTATGTACCTAAAGAAGCGCGTCAAATGAAAATTGACCATGCACTCACTAACTCCTTTGGGTTTGGTGGAACCAACGGCAGTCTAATTTTTAGTAAAGTTTAACTTGATGACTGCTTTGCCACCCATGCTGCTAGATGGTCGTCAGCCAACAGCCAGTGATTTAGATTGGCTCTTGGCTAGCCGAGCTTTAGCTTTTGGTGAGGGTGTTTTTACCACCCTCAGAGTTACTCAAGGCCAAGCTGTTTTTATAGAAGATCACTTGTGGCGTTTACAAAAAGGGTTGGCGTCACTGCTGTATTCAACAGAAACTTTTGACTGGCCTTTGTTAAAGCTAGAAATAGACGACCTAGCTCAAGCCTTACAAGAAGGTATGTTAAAAGTTATGCTTTTAGCTGGCCCTGGTGGTGTGGGCTACCGTCGAGCTAAACACCAAGCCTGGCACCGTTTTATACATCCTCGCCGTCTAACTGTAAATCAGTCAGCCTATCAAGGCATTGCTTGCTGGTGGCAAGCCTGTCCTGGCAGCAACCCAGAACCGGCAAGTAAGCACCTTAACCGTTTAAGCCAAATTCTAGCCAGTGAGGGTTGCCCAGACACCTTTTTAGAAGCCTTACAGTACAATGTAAAAGGCGAGGTGAGCGAAGCCATAGCAAGGAATGTGTTTTGGTATAGTCAAGGTGCTTGGCACACCCCCTCCTTAGCAAGCGGTGCCCTAGCAGGCGTTATGCGGCGACAGTTGTTACAACACCTAACAACTGATCAAGTAATAGAAACTTCAGCAGGATTAGCAGAGCTTCAACAAGCAGAAGAAGTGTTTGTTTGTAATAGCCTGCAAGGTATTTGGCCTGTGATCCGCCTTGAAGACACCAGTGGCACGCTAGCTCATTGGTCAGTCGGGCCACAAACCCAACAACTTATGGCAGCTTTCCATCCTTTGTTAGGTCTGCCACTTAACTAATTGGCAAAAGATGATAAAAAAAATTGTTTTCGCCTTGCTTGTTTGTTTATTACTAAGTATTTCAGCAAGCGCCTATTGGTTTAATCAGCAGCTAAACCAACCACTTCAGCTAGACTCAGCTCGCATCTTAGACATCACACCAGGTCGAAGTTTTATAGGTCTACTTAATCAGTTAGAGCAAGAAGGTGTTATTGATAGCAGTCTCCCTATGCGTATTTGGTTAAGGCTAACAGATGATCCAGGTGTTATACGTACGGGTGAGTATCAGTTACAACCCCCAATGACCCTGACTCAGTTGTATAAAAAACTACAAGTGGGTGAAGTGGTCACCTATAAAATAACCCTGGTCGAAGGGTCGACCTTTAGCGATATGCGAGAAACCCTAGCTAAAGCAGAGAAGCTAACCAGCACCACAGCAGACTGGTCAGAAGCCAAAATTATGGAAAACTTAGGTCAGCCCAATGAAGCTGCCGAGGGTTGGTTTTTTCCTGATACTTATACCTATAGCAAGGGCATGCAAGATTTAGACTTAATGCGTCAAGCCAACCTCACTATGCAAGAATTGCTTAAAGACGTTTGGGCTAGTCGCGTTAAAGGCTTACCCTATAAAACACCTTACGATGTGCTTATTATGGCCTCCATAGTTGAACGGGAAACTGGCGCACCCCATGAGCGAGAAGATATAGCAGGGGTGTTTGTTAGGCGCTTGCAAAAGGGTATGCGTTTGCAAACCGATCCCACTGTTATTTATGGTATGGACAAAAACTACCAAGGTAAGATTACCCGTCGTAACCTACGCGAACCTTCACCTTGGAATACCTATACGATGCATGGTTTACCGCTCACTCCTATTGCCCTACCTGGTGAAGCAGCATTAAGAGCCAGCGTAAACCCTGCTCAGGGTAAAGCCTTATACTTTGTTGCCAGAGGTGATGGCACCCATAAGTTTTCTGCTACCCTAGCGGAACACAATCTAGCAGTAAAAAAATACCAGCTTAAGCGTCGTGAAGATTATCGCTCATGGCCTGCGCCGACCAGTGAACAGGAAACGAATAATGAGTGAACAAAAAGGCCGCTTTATTACCCTGGAAGGGGGAGAAGGGGTAGGTAAAACCACCAATATCAATTTCATTACCGCCCAACTCGATGCAGCTGCTATTCCCTGGGTAAAAACTCGCGAACCAGGTGGAACCCCCTTTGCAGAGGCAGTTCGTAATCTACTCCTAGCCAGTGACACAGATGCGCCCAGCCATTTAACCGAGCTATTACTCATGTTTGCTGGGCGAGCAGACCACCTAGATAAAGTTATACGCCCTGCTTTAGCTAAAGGCATTTGGGTTATTTGCGATCGTTTTACTGATGCCAGCTATGCTTACCAAGGTGGGGGGCGTGGGCAAAGTGAAACTCAGTTAGCTTTACTAGAAAAGCTAGTACACAGTGATCTACAGCCAGACCTCACCCTTTTGCTTGATATGCCTGTTGAAGCAGCATCACTCAGGGTTGATAATCGAGGCCAGCAAAGGGATAGGTTTGAACAAGAACAGCTCGATTTTTTTCAACGTGTTCGAGATGCTTATTTACAAAGAGCGCACCAACACCCGTTGCGCTTTCGATTAGTTGATGCCTCATTAAATTTAGAAGCCGTTAAAACGCAGGTGGGCGAATACCTAAAACCACTCATAGATGAAGCCTTAGCAACAAGAAGTTCAGTATGAAGCCTTTTCAATCCATGCCTTGGCACGCACTAATATGGCGACAATGGCAGCAACAAATACAAGAGCGACAGCTTCCACATGCCTTATTGCTCACTGGCTTGCCGGGTTTAGGTAAGCGTACTTTAGCTAGAGCCCTAGCCTATTTTGTTTTATGCACTAATCATCAAGGCCAACAGTCTTGTGGGCACTGCCGTTCATGCCACTTTATAGAGGCAGGTTTTCATCCAGATTTACTTACATTAGAACCAGAGGCAGAGGGCAAGGCAATTCGAGTGGACCAGGTACGAGAGATGACCACTCAAATGCAAAAAAGCTCTCAGCAGGGCGGTTATAAAGTAGTGTTGATTTGGCCAGCAGAAGCGCTGAATATTAATGCTGCTAATGCCTTATTAAAAACCCTAGAAGAACCTGAACCGCAAACGCAGTTTATTTTGGTTAGTGATCAGCCATCTAGTCTACCAGCAACATTACGCAGCCGTTGCCAGATATGGCCTGTTGCTCCACCTAGTTTAGAAGAGGGTGAAGCCTGGTTAAAGCCCCAGCTAAGTGAAGAGCAGCAACCTTTAGTGCTATTAAAAGCAGCAGGTGGGCGACCTTTGGCAGCCCTTAAGTTAGCCACGCCAGAGGCAGAAGAAAGACGTCACCTACTAGGGCAGGTGATGGAAAGCCTTGTTAGGGGAGTTAACCCCATAGAGCAGGCTGTTAAGTTAAAGGCCCTAGCCTTACCTGCACTACTAACCAGCTTACAAAGTTGGTTGGCCGATAGTTTAAGGTATGGTTTATTAGGTAAAGAAGGAGTCCAGGATGTACGGCAGCTTTCCCTGTATAGGCAGCTTTATGAACTAATGGGTCAGCGTAGTTTACTGAACTTAGAAAAAGAGCTACAAGCCATGCATCATCAACTGCACACCAACCCTAATGTTGACTTGTTTTTAGAAAGTCTACTTATAAGGTTAACCCAGGAGCTACACCATGAGTGAAATCAAACCTTTAACACTCGTGTTAAAAGACAAGCAAGCACTGAAAGCCCACTATATGCCGTTCTTAAAGCGGGGTGGGCTGTTTGTTCCCACCAGTCGAGTGATTCGCCCAGGAGAAACAGTGCAAATTAATTTACAGCTACTCGATGAAGCAGAGCCAATTCTAGTCGTTGGTAGTTTAGCTTGGCGTACCCCCGTTGGTGCGCAAGGGCGTAAAATTCCTGGTATAGGCGTGCATTTTTCAGAAGATGAAGATTCCCCCAGACATTACATAGAAGAACTTTTAGCAGGCTTACCCGGTAACGATAAGCCGACTCACACGATTTAATTTTTAGAGGCGTTAATATGTGGTTGGTCGATTCCCATTGTCATCTAGATATGCTCAAACTAGCTAAAACCTCTAGCGGTGAAGCAGCAGGCCTAGAAGGTGTATTAAATACCGCCAGACAAAGGGGTGTAAAACATTTTTTATGCATTAATGTTAATCCTTGGCATATACAGCAGCTACGCGATCTCACCGCACCTTTTCAAGACGTTAGCCTAACGCTAGGTTTGCATCCTCTGCATCAGCCAGAGCAACCCGTTACTACTGAGCAGCTAATTGAATGGGGGCAAGCTGAAGATATCGCTGCGCTAGGAGAAACAGGGCTAGATTACCATTACTCAGAGCAGTCAAAAGAAGTGCAGCTAGACTACTTTCAGCGCCACCTAGATGCTGCATTAGAAGTTAAAAAGCCAGTGATAGTACACACTCGAGAAGCCAGCGAAGATACCCTAGCACTACTTAAGCCCTTCAGTGAGCAGGGTGGGCAGGGCATCATTCACTGCTTTACCGAAAACCTAGATTTTGCCAGACAAGCCGTAGGTATGGGTTTTTATATCTCTTTCTCCGGCATAGTAACCTTTCATTCAGCTGATGCTTTAAGAGAAGTAGCCAAACAGATACCTCTAGACCGAATGCTAGTAGAAACCGATGCACCCTACCTGGCACCTGTACCCCACCGTGGAAAACAAAATGAACCCGGCTATGTGCGTGATGTAGCAGAGTTTATTGCCGAGTTAAGAGGCTTAGATACAGAGTTTTTAGCCCAACAAACCACGGAAAACTTCTTTCGTTTGTTTCCTAAACTGTTAGCAAAAGTAGCTAAACAAGAGGCTTTACTTGCTTGAATGGCAAAAGGTGTTTACTCTTGTGACTAAAACAACGATATGGGTCATATTTTTTGAGGGCAGGTTATGGCTGAGACACCGGTAGAAAAACAAGCGCGGCGAGTAAGGGATTTTAAGCAGCGTGAAGCACGCATACTGGCAATTGCACTCGACCTGTTCTTAGAGCTGGGTGAAGACAAGGTAACGGTGGAAATGATTGCCGAAAAAGTCAATATCGGCAAGGGCACTATTTACAAACACTTCAGCACTAAGGCAGAAATTTTCTTGCGCCTAATGTTAGATTACGAGCGCGAAATGGCTGAACTGTTTACCTTGCCAGAAATAGCTGAAAACAAAGAAGCTCTATCTAAAGCCTACTTTGAATTTCGTATGCAGCAGCCAGACAAATACTTGTTGTTTAATCGTTTAGAAGAAAAGTTGGTTAAAGCCAATGTCATTCCAGAAATGATCGAAGAGCTGCACCGTTTTCGTGCCAAAAACTTAGAAAGCCTCTCTGGTTTAATTACTGGGCGTATGGAAGAAGGCTTGTTAGAAGATGTACCGCCTTATTTTCATTACTGCGCTTCTTGGGCTTTTGTGCATGGTGCAGCCGTTTTATACCAATCGGAATTTTTTCAAGACGTCATTCAAGACAAAGAAGAGTTCTTTCGTTTTATGATGGATATAGGCGTGCGTCTAGGTAATCGTGGGCAAAGAGGGCGCAAGCACAAGCCAGACTCAACATCAGTCAAGCCTTAATATGTCTACCTCCAGCGTACTTCTACAACTTGCTTCAAAGATAAGCCTTAACCCCCATGAAAAAGGCCTGCCACCTATACATGAGTGGCAGCCAGAACAGGTTGTAGATATAGATTTAAGCATCGATCACCAAGGCCAGTGGTTTCATCAGGGCCAACCCTTTATTCGTACCGAGTTAGTTAGGTTATTTTCTACTCTCTTGCGTTTAGAAGAAGACGCTCATTATTACCTCATAACCCCAGTAGAAAAAGTGCTAGTCAAAGTAGCTGAAGTACCCTTTTTAATTGTGGCTGCCCAGCAAACCATACAAAAAGGCCAGCCAACCTTAATACTAGAAACCAACCTGAGCGATAGTTTTCAACTCAATGCAGACCATCCTTTACGCGTGGTAACTCAAGCCTCGGGTGAACCTCGCCCTTATGTTAGGGTGCGTGATCAATTAGAAGCACGAATTTTACCCCAAGTGTTTTACCAGCTAGTTGACCTTGCAGAAACACGTCAAGAAAACCAAAAAACCTGCCTTTATTTAACCTCTGCAAGTGCTGAATTTCAGCTAGGTTGTTTTGATTAATGTCAGAACTTTCGATACAAAAGCAACTTACCCAAGAACAGCAGGCGGTTATTACTCACCAGCAAGGCCATGCCAGAGTGAGGGCTGTAGCTGGCTCAGGTAAAACCACTACCCTAGTTGAAAGGGTTATTCATCTGCTACGTCAAGGCGTACCAGCTAAACGGTTATTAGTGGTTATGTATAACCGAGCAGCGCGTGAAGATTTTATGGGTAAACTAGAACGCCGTGCTCAACAAGTCAAAAGCTTAGAAGGCCTACAGCTACAACTACCCGATGTACGCACTTTTCATTCTTTAGGCCACCGACTTACACAAACCTTTGGTCGCTGGGGGCTACTAAAAAAACGTCAGCTACAACAAGAAGAGTGGATGGTTGACCGTTTAACCCGCCAAGCGCTAACCCATCTCGCTAATGAGCAGGGTGAAGAAAGCCAAGCTTGGCTTGAAGAAGATGCCTTAGATGCCTTTAAGAGTTTTTGTACCCTAGTTAAAAGTGGCTTAAGTGATGCAGTCGAAGTTTTTGAGGCCCTAGATACGACTCCCAACCAAAAACACTTCCCCCAGGCGTTTAATAAATTAGAAGAAGTGCTGGCTGAACAAAGATTGATGTTTTTTGATGACCTGCTCTGGCGACCCCTTAAATTACTCGCTAAACAGCCTGAGCTATTAAAGCGTTTGCAGGGCTTTTTAGACTATTTGATTGTTGATGAGTACCAAGATATAAACGAAGTACAGCAAGCATTAATTAAAGCCTTAGCAGGTAAAGCACAAGTCATGGTGGTAGGGGATATTGACCAGTGTATTTATGAGTGGCGGGGTGCACGCCCTGAATACATGTTGCGCCGCTTTCAGCAAGACTTTAATCAAGTAGAAGATTACCCTTTAACGCATACCTTTCGTTTTGGGCACAGCCTAGCCTTAGCAGCTAACCAAGCCATTATTCATAACCGTGAACGACCTAAACAAATAACGCTAGCAGCAAAAAATGCCCAGCCTACGGTTTTATCTCAAGGTCAGGGGAGTGGTTGGCTATTAGAAGAGTTGGCCAGTTGGCAGGCAAAACAAACAGAAGGCAAAGCAGCTATTTTAGTGCGTAGCTGGTCTCAAAGCTTAGATGTACAGTTAGAATTGCTTAAAAACCATCAGCCATTTCAACTAGCCAGGCAAGAGCACTTTATTTTTAACCGCCCACAAATACGCGGTTTATTAGCTTATGCACGCTTAGCATTAAACAGCCAAACAGGCCTAGTCATTAACTACCAGCATCCAGATGCTCAGCAAGATTTCTATCAGCTACTCAGTTTTCCTACACTTTATTTAACTGAACAAGAGCGTCAGGCTTTACTCCAGGGGCGAGTAGGGAATGAAGCAGCTTTAATGGCTGTAATTGACCGGCTACCCCAAGGAAAACGCAATCGGGTTAAAAATCGCTTAGATTTACTTAATAAACTAGCTAGTCACGCTAAACAGCTAAAACCTTTAGCTTTTATAAATTTTACCCTGCGCGAAACCGATGCCTTAGAAAAAATACGCAAAACAGCACCGAGTAAAGAAAGTGCCGAAGAAGCTCTAAGGCTAATAGAAGGTTTAAGACGCTACGCAGAAAAAAGTAGCATCCATGACTTAGGTGAATGGGTTAATCAATTAGAGTTAGCTCGCAAAGAAGGCGCAGCCAGCCAAGCTGCTAATCAGCAGGCAGCTCAGCAGCTAGTCATTTTAACAGTACATGCAGCTAAAGGCTTAGAGTGGGACTGGGTGGGCGTTTATGGGCTAAATGAAGGCGATTTCCCTTATACTTCTGGCTTTAGCCGTTTAACACCAGCCGATGAAGAAGCAGAAAGGCGGTTATTCTATGTTGCCATTACACGCGCTAAACATGCGTTAGTGCTGGCGCGCAGTGAAACATCGAATCAGCCCAGCCGCTTTTTAGAAGAAGCAGCGTTGAATGATGCCAAAAAAATAGCCGAAGTATTGAACCAGCCAGAAAACTTGCCAGCCTTAATCAAGGTACATCAACCAGAACTGTTACTCAGTTATTGGCAAGCAGTTAGTTCACTACCAGCACCCAAGCTGCTGAGTTATGAATTTACTGGTGAGCCCAGTTAAATTAGCTTTAGTGGGTGGAGCTAAGGCGCTTTAAATTGTCGCAAATAATTGCTGCTGCCACACCTACATTTAAAGACTCAGCCTCACCAAAGGCTGGAATAGTAATTTTACGTGTCACCTTTGCAGCTAAAGCCTGACTTATACCCTGAGCCTCACTACCCAATAAGATAACGCCGCTGCTAGGGCAGTTTTCTAAGTGGTGGATAGACTCACCCTCTAAATAAGCACCTAACACGGGTGTAGCGGCAGGAAGCTGGCTAAAAAAACTATCTAGGGGCTGGTAGCTAACGGCCACACGCAAAAAAGAACCTTTAGAGGCAGCAATAACCTTAGGGTTATACACTTCAGCTGTTGTTGTTGAGCAAACCACCTGCTGAATACCGTACCAATCTGCAATGCGTAATAAGCTACCTAAATTACCTGGGTCATTAACACCATCTAAAGCTAGTAACCAACTGTTTTGATCGATGGGAGGAGGGGTAGATTTTTCAGGCATTTTTACTACTGCCAAAGCAGCCGTGTTAGTCACCAAGGTGCTGACAGATGTCAGCTCCTCTACAGAACACTCAACTAACACAAGCTCAGACAACCTAATTAAGCTTTGATAAGTTGCAATAAACTCAGCTGTTGCATAAAGGTTGCAAACACACCAGTTAGAAGCCAATAACTCAGCGACTACCTTTTCACCTTCCACCAAAAACAACCCTTGTTCACGACGTGTTTTTTTACGGTGTAAAGCACGCAAGCTTTTGGCTTGATTTTTACTAAGCATGAGCAACCTTAAATGAAAGCAAGTAGCAAAGTAGTATAGCAAAACAAAAAATGACGCTAAGCTAACTAGGTTTTAGGTGGTTAACTCTTTACGAACCAGGGCAGCACCAGCACTTAAAGCGTTCAGCTTACCACGAGCAATATCACGCGCTAGGGGTGCCATACCACAGTTAGTTGCAGGGTAGAGTTTCTCTGCATCAACAAATTCAAGTGCTTTGCGTAGTGTAGCGGCTACTTCTTCAGGCGTTTCAACCTTGTTGGTAGCAACATCTATTGCGCCAACCATCACTTTTTTACCACGGATCAATTCAATTAAGTCCATAGGAACGTGAGAGTTTTGGCATTCTAGCGAAATAATATCTAGGCTAGATTTTTGTAGCTTAGGAAAAACTTCTTCGTATTGGCGCCATTCCGAGCCTAGGGTTTTTTTCCAATCGGTATTAGCTTTAATGCCATAGCCGTAACAAATATGCACGGCGGTTTCACATTTAAGCCCTTCTACAGCTCTTTCTAACGCAGCGATACCCCAGTCGTTGACTTCATCAAAAAATACGTTGAATGAAGGTTCATCGAACTGAATGATATCGACACCCGCTGCTTCTAGCTCTCTAGCTTCTTGGTTTAAGATGCCGGCAAATTCCCACGCGAGCTGTTCACGGCTTTTGTAATGTGCATCGTAAAGGGTGTCAACCATGGTCATAGGGCCAGGTAAAGCCCACTTAATGGGTTGTTTAGTGTTTTGGCGTAAAAACTTAGCGTCTTCAACAAAAACTGCTTTAGGGCGACTCACTGCACCAACCACGGTTGGAACACTGGCTTCGTAACGATCACGAATTTTTACTGTTTCACGCTTTTCAAAGTCCACGCCATCTAGGTGTTCTATAAAGGTGGTTACAAAGTGTTGACGGGTTTGCTCGCCATCGCTAACAATATCAATGCCTGCCTGTTGTTGTTCTTGCAGCCACACACGCAAAGCATCTTGCTTGCCTTCAATTAGCTGTTCTCCTTCTAACCGCCAAGGCGACCAAATGGTTTCTGGTTCAGCCAACCAAGAAGGTTTAGGTAGGCTGCCAGCGGTAGAAGTGGGGAGTAGTAGGCTCATAATAAATTCCAAGTTAAATAGGGTTAATTAAAAAGTTAAAATTACAGTGGGTTAGTTTAAGCTGCGTAGCTAGCCGACCATTGCTCAAGCAGGTTTTGGTAAGGCTTAATAAAATGCTCTTGGGTAAATTTCCCTTGTTGTATGGCTAGCTGACTACGTTCTTCACGATCATAAACTATATGGGTTGAAGAGAAGTCTAGGTTTTTTAAGCTGGGCTGGTAAATTTTTCCTGCCGTAGCGTTAGCGTTGTATATTTCTGGACGGTAAATTTTTTGGAAAGACTCCATGGTGCTAATGGTGCTAACCAATTCAAGGTTAGTGTAGTCGTTCAGCAAATCGCCAAAAAAGTAAAAAGCTAAGGGTGCCGTGCTATTAGGGGGCATAAAGTAACGAACATCTAACCCCATTTTTTTGAAATAAGCTTCAGTTAAAGAGGTTTCGTTAGGCTGGTACTCAATACCTAGCACTGGGTGCTGATTCTCAATTTGATGATAAGTTTTGTTGTCTGAAACACTAAGGCAAATAACTGGCGGCTTACTAAAATTTTGTTGGTAAGTTTTTGAATTTACAAAGTATTTAAACAGTTTACCATGCAAGTCGCCAAAGTCATCAGGCACGCTAAATTGAGGCTGATCTTTATTATGGTCTAATAGTAAAACGCTAAAATCATAGTCGCGTACATAAGAAGAAAAGTTATTACCAACCAGACCTTCTATACGCTTATTAGTGGCGTGATCAACAATGTTGGTTTTAAGAACTTCAATTGCAGGAAAGCTAGCTGCCTTCTCAGCCTGTGAGCCTTGTGTGGCAACCTGCATATCTACCGAAATAATTTCTAACTCAACCGAATAACGGTCACCTTTAGGGTTATCCCAATGGGCTAGAGCGTTAAAACGCTTGTTGATCATATTTAAAGTATTGCGTAAGTTTTGTTCGCGGCTTTCACCCCTAGCTAGGTTTGCAAAATTAGTGGTTGCTCTTGTGTTGTCTGAAGGGCGATAGTCTTCATTAAAATCTAGGCTTTTAATAGTAAAAATAAAATCGTTACTCATAATCTTCTGGTATCCAATCAAGGGTTTATGTATTAAAAAGTTACTCTCAAGGTCTTTAGTAGGTCTCACTTGCCTAGGGCAGAGAATGGATACATTTATACGCTGTTATCGACATGAATAAAATTGATCTTATTTCAGCTTTTGCGTGAGGTTTTCTCATGATGCTGGCTTGGCTGTTTATTTGAGGCCATTTTAAGCCAAGGTTTTCAGGCAAAGCTTGCTTGTTAAGAGCTGATGCCTAGGGTTCTTGAGTTGCTTTGCCAGTCCAGTTGAGTATAGTGCTGAAAGGAATAGACATTGCTATACAACATCTGCGGAGCTACTAGCATGCTAAAAGTGAATGAGTATTTTAATGGTCAAGTGAAGTCGATTGCTTTAACTAACAGTGAAGGCTCTTTAACTATGGGTGTTATGGAGGTGGGTGAATATGAATTTTCGACCACTCAAGATGAGGAGATGTCTGTAGTGTCGGGTAGTTTACAAGTATTGTTACCTGGTGACCCTGCCTTGCGCACTTTTCATAAAGGCCAAAGCTTTAACGTGCCTGCCAAGAGTAGTTTTCAAGTAAAGGTAGAAGAGCAGAGTGCTTACCTTTGCCGTTATATGGATTAATCTCTAATTAGAAATAACAAAAAGGAGGCCGAGGCCTCCTTTTCTTTTGCCTGTTAAAAACAGGGCTAACAAGCCAAGTTACATATTAGGATAGTTAGGACCGCCGCCACCTTCAGGTGTAACCCAAGTAATGTTTTGGGCTGGGTCTTTAATATCGCAAGTTTTACAGTGAACACAGTTAGAAAAGTTGATTTGGAACTTGGGCTTGCCCGGTTCATCTTCAACCACTTCATATACGCCAGCAGGACAGTAGCGCTGTGCAGGTTCATCATACTTAGGCAGGTTATCCCGGATAGGTAAGTCTGGGTCTGCTAGTCGTAAATGCACTGGCTGGTCTTCCTCATGTACTGCACTTGATAAGTACACAGAGGAGAGCTTGTCGAAGCTAAGTACACCGTCTGGCTTAGGATAATCAATTTTTTCACACTCGCTAGCTGGCTTCATCATGGCGTAGTCAGGCGTAGTATCGTGAAGTGTGATGGGCATTTTTCCACCAAAAATATTTTGGTCGATATAGTTAAACGCACCACCCAAGAAAGTACCGTACTTATGCATGGCAGGGCCAAAGTTGCGGCAGCTTTTCAGTTCAGCATTTGCCCAGCTAGCTTCCCATTTTTCGGTATAGCTGGTTAGTTCTTTGCCACCTTCATCGCCTGCTTTTATTGCTTCAAATACACTTTCAGCTGCAACCATGCCAGATTTCATGGCGGTATGAACGCCTTTAATTTTGGCAAAGTTTAGCGTACCAGCATCACAACCAATGAGTAGGCCACCTGGGAAGGTCATTTTAGGCAGGCAGTTATAGCCCCCTTTGGTAATTGCGCGAGCACCGTAAGAAATACGCTTACCACCTTCTAAGTATTGTTTTAGAACAGGGTGGTGCTTCATACGTTGAAATTCATCAAAGGGTGACAAGTAGGGGTTGGAATAAGATAGGTCGACAATTAGACCCACTTCTACTTGGTTGTCTTGGTCGTGGTACAAGAAAAAACCACCGCCTGTATCTTTAGGTAGTGGCCAGCCTGAACCGTGTACTACTAGGCCGGGCTGATGTTTAGCTGGGTCAATTTCCCATAACTCTTTGATGCCTATGCCGTAATGCTGCGCATCTTTGCCTTCAGACAGCTTATAGTTAGCAATTAACTGTTTACCTAAATGGCCATGTACACCTTCTGCAAAAAGCGTGTATTTAGCTCTTAGCTCCATGCCCGGGGTGAAGCTGTCTTTTTGCTGACCGTCGGCACCTATACCCATATCACCAGTAATAACGCCTTGAACTTCGCCTTGTTCACCATAAATAATGCTGGCAGCAGGGAAACCAGGGAAGACGTTAACATCTAATTCTTCTGCCTGTTCACCTAACCAACGGGTTAAGTTACCCAAGCTTATAATGTAGTTACCATCGTTGTGCATGGTTTTAGGCACTGCAAAATTAGGCAGCTTAGATGCTTTGGTTTCGCTACGGAAGAGAAAAACCTGATCTTCGGTTACTTGTGTTTTAAGCGGCGCACCTTTTTCTTTCCAGTCTGGAATGAGCTCATTTAGTGCACGTGGCTCAATAACTGCGCCCGATAAAATGTGTGCACCTACCTCAGAACCTTTTTCAACAACACATACCTCTAGCTCTTGGCCCGCTTCGTTGGCTTGTTGCTTTAGACGAATGGCTGCTGAAAGGCCAGCAACACCCGCACCTACTATTAGTACATCAAAATCCATAGAATCGCGTTCCATAGCTTGTCTCCTCAGGCTTGTTATCTTTTTTACACTCGGATAGAGTGTATTTAAAACGGTCGTTTGCTTTTGGTCAATAGCTGGCTAAAATAAAGACTTTAACTAACACCTATCTTAAGTAATTTAAGTGTAAAGTGTAGGCGGTAAAGTTAAGTGCTAGCAGGGTAACCTTTAAAGCGCACAGTATAGTCATAAATATGTGACTCGTCAGTTTAAGGTGAAGTTTGACTGAAAGCATCATTGCAGTCATTATTTACTTGTTATGTAACTAGCTAGGTCAGTATAGTAAGTCAAAATTTTTAGGTGATAGCCCAATGCTGGGTTGTCTGTTCTGTTCAACCACTAGAAAACGGAGAATCTATGAAGGTTCTTGTCGCTGTCAAACGTGTCGTTGATTACAACGTCAAAGTTCGTGTTAAAGCGGACCAGTCAGATGTCGATCTGACCAATGTTAAAATGTCTATGAACCCTTTTTGTGAAATTGCTGTAGAAGAAGCAGTTCGCTTAAAAGAAAAGGGCATAGCGACAGAGGTCATTGCAGTTTCTATTGGGCCAAAAAATGCTCAAGAACAACTGCGTACTGCTATGGCATTAGGTGCTGATCGCGGTATTTTGGTAGAAACAGACGAGCAGCTAGGCTCTTTAGCTGTTGCAAAAATTTTAGCCAAAATTGCAGAAGAAGAACAACCACAAGTTATTCTAATGGGTAAACAGTCCATAGATACGGATAACAACCAAACCACGCAAATGCTTGCTGCATTAGCTGGCTTCTCTCAGGGTGCTTTTGCTGCTGAGCTAACGGTTGAAGATGGCAAAGCTACGGTTGCCCGTGAAATAGACGGTGGTATGCAAACCATTCAAATTAACTTGCCAGCGGTTATTAGTGCAGATCTACGTTTGAATGAGCCACGCTACGCTAAGCTTCCAGACATTATGAAAGCTAAGAAAAAGCCAATGGATACCAAAACGCCAGCTGATTATGGTGTAGAGACTGCTTCTAAAGTGAAAACTCTAAAAGTAGAGCCGCCTGCAGAGCGTTCTGCGGGTATTAAAGTGGGCAGCGTAGATGAGCTGGTTGATAAACTGAAAAACGAAGCGAAGGTGGTCTAATGAGCATTTTAGTAATTGCTGATCATCATAATTCTGATCTAATTCCCGTAACTGCAAACGTAGTAGCTGCCGCTAAAGCCATTGGTGGTGACATTCACCTCTTGGTGGCTGGTGCAGATTGTCAAGCTGCTGCAGAAGCTGGTGCTAAGCTAGATGGCGTCAGTAAAGTACTCGTTGCAGACAATGCTGCTTATGCTAACCAGTTAGCAGAAAATACCGCTGCACTGGTTGCAACGCTGGGCAAGAACTACACCCACATTTTAACGGGCGCAACTGGCAATGGTAAAAACTTTATGCCACGCATTGCTGCTTTGTTAGATGTAGAACAAATCTCTGAAATTATTTCAGTAGAAAGCGCTGACACTTTCAAGCGTCCTATCTATGCAGGTAACGCCATAGCTACTGTGCAAAGTGAAGATGCCATTAAGGTGATCACGGTGCGTGGTACTTCCTTTGATGCGGTTGCCGATACAGGCTCTGCCAGCGTTGAAGCTATTTCAGAAGTGACCGATGCAGGCCTATCTAGCTTTGTAGGTGAAGAGCTAGCTGCTTCAGACCGTCCAGAGCTCACCGCTGCTAAAGTGGTTGTATCAGGTGGTCGTGGTGTAGGTAGTGCAGATAAATTCGACATTATCTACAAGCTAGCTGACAAACTCGGTGGTGCTGTGGGTGCAACCCGTGCAGCCGTTGATGCTGGCTATGTCGCTAATGACTTGCAGGTTGGTCAAACCGGTAAGATAGTAGCACCACAGCTTTACATTGCTGCTGGTATCTCGGGTGCTATTCAGCACTTAGCGGGTATGAAAGACTCTAAAGTCATTGTTGCTATCAATAAAGACGAAGAAGCACCTATCTTCCAAGTCGCTGACTATGGTCTGGTTGCTGATTTGTTTGACGCTGTACCAGAACTTGAAGGTAAGCTGTAAGTTTATTACTTTAGCTACTGAGTAATTGCTGTAAACTAAAAGACCAGCCCTAACCGGCTGGTCTTTCTTTTTTCTAATTTATTTTTCTAATTTTTTTAGGTACTCACTTGACCAGCTCTTTGACCACTTCCGCTTTTGCTTCCCTAAGCTTACAAACTGAACTTTTAGCTAACCTAGCAACCCTGGGTTATAACGAAATGACCGAAATTCAGTCGGCTGCTTTACCCAAAATATTGGCTGGGCAAGATGTTATAGCCCAAGCTAAAACTGGCTCGGGTAAAACGGCGGCTTTTGGTTTAGGTTTGTTGCAAAAGTTAGAGGTTGAACGCTTTAGAATTCAAACCCTAGTGCTTTGTCCAACGCGTGAATTAGCCGATCAAGTGGCTGTAGAAATTCGTCGTTTAGCGCGTGCTATGCACAATGTTAAAGTGTTAACCCTCTGTGGTGGACAACCCTTTGGCCCGCAAGCGCATTCCTTAGAACATGGCGCACACATTATTGTGGGTACGCCAGGACGTATTGATGATCACTTAAATAAAGGTAATTTAAACCTAGAAAACGTCAAGATGCTGGTACTTGATGAAGCCGACCGTATGCTCGATATGGGCTTTCAAGAAGTGTTAGATGCCATTGTTGAACAATTACCCCAACAGCGCCAAACCTTGTTATTTAGTGCAACCTTTCCAGAAAAAATTACCAGTTTAGCTGGGCGCTTATTAACAGACCCAGAGCAAATAACAGTAGAGGCCAATCATACTGCTAACAGTATTAAGCAGCATTTTTACAAGTTAAATAGTGAAGCTGAGCGCTTTACTGCTTTACGTTTGCTGTTACTGCACTATGCACCTGAATCAAGCGTTATTTTTTGTACCACCCGCAAAGAAACTCAAGACCTAGCCGATGGTTTAAGCCAATTAGGTTTTAGTGCCCAAGCCTTGCATGGCGATATGGAACAAAAAGACCGTGATCAAACCTTGGTTCAGTTTGCCAATAAAAGTATTAGCATTTTAGTAGCGACTGATGTTGCTGCACGTGGTTTAGATATTGCTGCTTTAGATATGGTGTTTAACTACCAGCTATCGCTTGACCCAGAGGTGCATGTGCACCGTGTAGGTCGTACAGGTAGAGCAGGGGAGCAGGGCATTGCTTGTACACTTTACAGCGCTGCCGAGGAGTTCCGTTTAGCCGCTTTGGCAGACTATTTACAGCAAAGCCTAGAAACAGAAGCCTTGCCTGATGAAAAGGCCTTACAAAAGCAGCCTAAGCCAGCATTAATGCAAACCCTATTGATTGATGGTGGTAAAAAAGACAAGCTACGTCCAACGGATATTCTAGGTGCATTAACCGCTAAACAGCAGCTGGCAGGAGCGCAAATAGGCAAGATTAACGTCACAGCTAGACGCACTTTTGTAGCAGTAGAGCGTAAAATTGCTAAACAAGCTTTACAGTTAATTAGTGAAGGTAAGCTTAAAGGGCGTAGTTTTCGTGCCCGTTTACTTTAACCTAGCCTGCTTAGTTTAGCTTTCTAGCTCTTTACTCCAAACACTCGACTGGTTTCGGCCTTGGTGTTTGGAGTGATAAAGCGCTTGGTCAGCTCTTTCTAACCATAAGTTAAAACTGTCTAGGTCAGTGGTAAAATCACATATACCAAGACTTACGGTAACGCTCAATTCTAAATCTTCATGCTGAACGACTAAAGACTGAATTTTTGTTCTTAACCGTTCAGCCACTTCAAAAGCACCTTCAACACCTGTATCAGGTAGCAGTAATACAAACTCTTCACCACCATAACGACCAGCAAAGTCTGTATCTCTGGCGGTTTCTTTTAAGCATTGAGCAACAGCTTTTATGACTTGATCACCTGCTAGGTGGCCGTGGGTGTCATTCACAGGCTTGAAGTGGTCAATATCAAAAATAATTAAGCTAGATTCTACCTTGCCTAGTTCACTGGCTCGTTTGCTGCGCCTAAATTCTTGCTGCAAACACTCTTCCCAAAAACCACGGTTATTTAAGCCTGTTAAGCGGTCGGTGCGGCTAAGTTTTTCTAGCTGAATATTGGCATCTTCAAGCTGCAATTTATTAGTAACACTTTCTGTCACATCATAAACCAGTAAGCACACCTGACTTACTTTGCGGCTAGGGTCGAGCAAGGGCATGAAAGTGATATTTTGATACATGCGTTCTGAATGCCCAGTTAAGGGGCGGTAGCTTTTAAAAGGAAACAAGTGTGGGCGTTGCTCCCAAGTGGAATAAGCAGGGCTGCCAAGTTTAAAAACCGATTCAACCTTACGTTCTATCCAGGTTCTGGGTAGGTTAGGAAAAACACTGAAGATTTCTTTATCAATTAAATGTTTATTAGTAATTCCACTGTGGTTTTCCATAAACCCATTCCAGAGTTTAATGCGGTAATCACGCTCTAAAATAACGAGGCCAACGTCTACTGTTTGCAGCATTTGCAGCATCCAGTAAAAGTCAGCAATTTCGGGTGGTTGTTGTTCTGGCTTATTCATTTAAGCATCCCATGCGTTCTGTTAAAGCGGGTAAAGAGTCTTCAGTAAAAACCAGTAGTAAATCACATTGAATGTTTTTATCAGGTAATTGGTAGTCTAAATCTATTGCTAAAACCTGTTGTTGCTGATTATCGCCTAATAGCTTGTGTAGCTCAGTATGTTGTCCTAATAACGTAGGGTGACCAAGACTAAACTGTACGTCTAATTGTTGTGAAATACCTTTTAGGCAAGCACCAGCGAGCAAACCAGCTAGGTCGGTTAAAATTTCTAGCTCACCTGCTTGTAAATCTTGTTGCCCCGTAGGTATTAGTTTAGCTAGAACAGGTAGGTTGTCTGTGCTGACAATAACGATGGCTTCGCCTGCAATACCTGAGCCAATAAAACCTTGCGAAACACCCGAGTAGGTAAGTGCTTGACGAGTGCTAATTAAGCTAGGTAAGAGTTGATAAGGCTGCAAATGCACTTTGGGTATGGGTAGGTGAACAAAGGTGCCTAATAGGTCGCCTAGCTGTTTGCCTGCTTGCCCCATAGCCACATTAACCACTTCTTGCACTAGGTCGGTTAAATCAGGCTGTTGGTCATCAAAACGGGCTAACTCAGCAGTACTTTGTGGTTGGCTATTACTAATAATGCCGTAATTCAATAATATTTGAGTGACTAACTCTGGGTTAATGGGTTTGTTAATAAAGTCTAAAGCACCCAAAGCCATAACTCGCTTTTTGGCTTCGGGTTGAATATCACCTGATACCACCAACACCAAACTAGATAAATCTTCACGGCGGATAGTTTCTAAGGTTTCATAACCATCCATGATTGGCATATTTAGGTCTAAAAATAATAGATCACCCTTGCCTTGTTTAATGGCTTCTATTGCCTCTTGTCCATTAGTGGCAAAAGTAAGGCTTATATCCCAACCACCGGGTAATGACTTAGCTAGCTGTTTACGAGCTAGCGCCGAGTCATCACAAATTACTACCGGTAAAGTCATAGCTGCAATACCTTATTATTTTTAATTAATCAGCTTCTAGGCTTAACCAAGTGGCTTTTATTTCAGTGTATTTATCAAAGGCATGTAAAGATTTATCTCGCCCGTTGCCTGATTGCTTATAACCACCAAAGGGTGCGGTCATATCACCGCCATCATAGTTATTAATCCATACACTACCAGCCCTTAAGGCTTTAGCCGTTTTATGGGCTTTGTTTAGGTCAGCTGTCCAAACCGCAGCGGCTAAACCGTAAATCGTGTCATTGGCTTGAGTAACAGCATCTTGCATAGAATCAAAGGTTAGCACGCTTAATACTGGGCCAAAAATTTCTTCAGCAGCAATTTGCATAGTGTTTTCAGCTTCAGTAAAAATGGTTGGTTGAACATAACAGCCACCTGTTTCTTGAAAAGCTTGTTGACCACCAAAAGCTAAGTTAGCACCTTCTTGTTGACCTTTTTCAATATAGCCCAAAACTTTGCTTAACTGTTGCTTATCAACAATCGCGCCATTTAATGTTTTTGGGTCTAAAGGATGGCCTGGCTGCCACTTAACTAAGGCTTGTTTTACTAAAGCCACAAACTCATCTTTAATGCTGGCTTCCACTAATAAGCGTGTACCTGCGGTGCAAACCTGTCCCATATTAAAGGCAATACCTTGGGCAGCGGCTTGGGCGGCTTTTTCTAAATTGGGTGCATCGGCAAAAACAATGTTAGGGCTTTTACCACCAGCTTCTAACCAAACCCGCTTCATGTTGGATTCACCCGCATATACCATGAGTTGCTTAGCCACAGCGGTAGAGCCAGTAAAGGCGAGGGTATCGACATCCATATGTAAGGCTAAGGCTTTACCTACTTTAGAGCCTAGGCCTGGCAGTACGTTAAAAACACCATCAGGAATACCCGCTTCTTTGGCTAAGCCTGCTACACGCAAGGCAGTTAAAGGTGATTTTTCTGAGGGTTTTAAAATAACTGAATTACCCATGGCTAAGGCTGGCGCGAATTTCCAGCTGGCCATGAGTAACGGAAAATTCCAAGGCACAATATTGACTACCACCCCAACAGCTTCTCGGGTAATCATGCCAATTTTATCAACTGAAGTAGGAGCTAGTTCACCGTACACCTTGTCTATCGCTTCGGCTGTCCAGCTGATTGTGCGAGCTGCGCCGCTGATATCTACACTACTAGAAAAACGTATAGGTTTACCCATATCTAGGGTTTCTAGTAAAGCTAATTCATCACGGTTTTGGGTGATTAAGTCAGCGAATTTTTGCAGAATTTGTTTACGCTTGGCAGGCGGTAAGTCACGCCATACGCCCGACTCAAAAGCAGCCCTAGCCGCCTTAACCGCTTTATCTGCATCTGCTACATCGCAGCTAGCTACTTGGGTTAAGGTTTTACCATCGACAGGGCTAATGCAATCAAAAGTTTCACCACTGGCAGCATTTAGGTATTCGCCATTAATATAAGCTTGGTGAGGAAAAGTAAGGTTGGCGGCAAGTTTTTCCCAGTCTTCACGGGTTGGATGTTTCTTTTTATTCATTTTGGCCTCATTGAACTGTTTTTAATGCTTTCTGCTGAGTAGTGAGTGGCATAAACTCTAGTAATAAATAGCCTAGCGTTAATGCTACTTTAAAAAAACTACTTTTGTTACATGATTTTTTAGAACTCTTAAAGGAAGTAAAACCTTCATGTTGGAATCCGTGCAAGTTTGGGTTAATGACTTTTCAGTTTCTCATGAAATTGTACGTCTATTATTCAGTACCCTCGTTTTAGTTACCTCTATGCTGGTATTGCGTGCATTAGGTAATCGCCTTATTCGTCGTAGTGTAAAGTCGAACGAGTTGCGTCGTAAGTGGCTGGTGCAGTCACGCAACGGTTTATTGTTATTAACTCTGCTAGGCGTGTTTATGATCTGGGGTGAAGAGTTGCGTACCCTAGCGCTTTCTATAGTGGCTATAGCTGTGGCTTTTGTGGTAGCTACTAAAGAGTTAATCATGTGTATTACAGGAAGCCTGCTAAAAACAGGTGCACGCTCTTTTGATATAGGCGACCGTATTCAAGTAAAGGACTTTAGAGGGGATGTAATAGATCAAAACCTGCTTGCTACTACTATTTTAGAGGTGGGGCCAGGCAAACTCACTCATCAGCGTACTGGGCGGATGATAGTATTACCCAACTCGCTCTTTGTTTCAGAACCGGTGGTTAATGAAAGCTTTACCCATGACTATGTTCTCCATGCTTTTACAGTGCCTTTTATGCGTGAAGACAATTGGCGAGCCGCCCAGCAAGCTCTATTAGCAGCAGCAACCAAACATTGTGCTTATAATTTGGAAAGCATACGCCGCCACATGCAAAAGGTAGCGACTCAGCGTGGTTTAGAAGTGCCGACAGTTGATCCTAGGGTTAGTTTACAGTTTCCTGATGCAGAAGAAGTACATTTGATTGTGCGTGTACCTGCTAAGACCTCCCAAAAAAGCTTTATAGAGCAGTCGATTTTAACGGAAGTCTTTGCTGAGAAAGATTATTTGCCTGCAGAAAAACTAGCCCAAGATGCGTTACAATCTTAATGCAAATTTTTACTACTTAAATAGAGGCTTGTATGAGAGTTTTTTTACCTTTGTTGCTTATTCAAAGCATATTTTTAGTAGCCTGTGGAAGCAGCTCTTTAACCAGTGAAATGCCCGCAAAAGTTTATAGCTATCAATGTGAAAGTGGGGAAGTGATAGAGGCAAGCTACCCTTCTACCGAGCTAGCTATTATTGAATACAAGGGCAAGCAGCATCAAATGAGTATTAGTGTAGCTGCTAGTGGTTCACGTTACGTAAATAATGACTTGGTTTGGTGGACTAAAGGGCAGGGGAAAGGTGTAGCTGGAACTCTTTTCTTACATCAAAACAACCAGACAGGTGACCTTCTAGAAACCTGTATAACTGAGTGATTGAGTCGTGTCTTTACCCTGCCTCTACTCTTTTCGCCGCTGCCCTTATGCTATGCGTGCCCGGTTAGGTATTTTATTTGCTGAGCTTAAAGTTGAGCTGCGAGAAGTTGTCTTAAAAAATAAGCCAGAACACCTGCTAGCGATTAGCCCTAAGGGTACAGTGCCTGTTTTAGTGTTAAACCAAAAAACCAAAAAAGCAGCTGCTGAATTAGACGTTATTGAAGAAAGCAAAGAAATACTGGAATGGGCGCTAGAGCAAAGTGACCCACAAGGTTTACTAAAAGTTGACTTAGCCACTGCTAATCAACTGATTGAGATAAATGATCAAGAATTTAAGCCTTGGCTAGACCGTTATAAATATGCTGACCGTTATCCAGAGCTAACCCAGCTAGATTACCGAAAAAAAGGCGAGCTATTCTTACAGCAGCTAGAAAATTTGTTAGCTAAGCAAAGCTACTTGCTAGGCGCTAGTCCTAGTATTGCTGACTTAGGCATTATGCCTTTTGTACGCCAGTTTGCTCATGTTGACAGGGAGGTGTTTTACAGCTTGCCTTACCCTAAGCTACAAACCTGGCTAAAAGACTGGTTAGAGCATCCGTTATTTCAGCTTGCTATGGTTAAAATTCAACCCTGGCAGGAAGGTGATACACCCTTAATATTTCCAAGGCCATTGAAATAAATGAACCTAAAGCTAGTAGAAGCCGACTACCTTAACCCACAACACCAACAAGTCATCCCTTTTTTGCTAAATGCTTATGCTATGGACCCTATGGGCGGAGGAGAGGCTTTAGACAAAGATGTCTATGATCAGCTAGTGCCTAGTTTAGCCAAGCTTCCCCATGCCTTGAGCATACTAGCTTATCTAGATGATCAACCTGTAGGCTTAGCTAATTGCTTTGAAGCCTTTTCAACCTTTGCCTGCAAGCCCCTGATTAATATTCACGACCTTTGTGTTCTTAAAGAGTATCGAGGTTTAGGAATTAGTTTAAAACTACTCAGAAAGGTTGAAGAGCTGGCTTTAGCTAGGGGCTGCTGCAAAATTACCCTAGAAGTGCTAAGTGATAACTTGGTAGCTAAATCAGCTTATCAAAAGTTTGGCTTCGCTGGTTATGCGTTAGATCCAAGCACAGGCAGTGCCGTTTTTTGGCAAAAGAAATTAAGTGATTAATCAGTTTTCTAACCCTCTACTTGAGTGATTTTCTATGGCCGCCAAGCCAACTATTTATAAACTAAACCTTGCTATCTCAGAAGCTAGTTTTGTTGAACGTACCATGAATTGGTCGCTGAGTATCAGTGGTGATACGGTTTATGTGGCGGCAGGTGAGCAAGAGTGTGAGCTAGTGGTTACTGAGCTAGTTTAATTTTTTAAAATGAATAATTAACTGGAAAACAAATGAAAGCACTGCTTGAGGGGTATCTATTCATTTAGAGGTAGGTGTCTTCCTATTACTTGGTATTTAAGTTAGCAAAACTAAGGGCTAGTATTGTTTCTAGTTGTAAAATCTCCTAAAGCCTAATTAATGAGGAGTATTTACTATGGATAAGCAATCCTTCCCTATAGTTTATTCTTGTTCTGGCTGTTCACAGGTAGCCCAGTTAGCTAACCGTGTAGCTGTGTACCTTGATAGAAACCAGCTAGCAGAAATGTCCTGTATTGCCGGCATAGGCGGTAGGGTAAAACCCTTAAGGCGTCTAGCACGTTCTGGTCGGCCTATTTTAGTGATTGATGGTTGCCCTTTAAGGTGCGCGCAACGCAGTCTAAATACGATTGATGTGACTGAAGATCATTATATTTTACTATCAGAGGAAGGCCTAAAAAAACATTGTGATGAAGAATATGGCGATGAGCTCTATCCAATTGTTGAAAAAGTTAAGCAAGATTTTTTAGATAAACTCATCCCTTTAAAAAGCATATAAAATTTTTAACTCTGGATTTAAGGCTAGCGATTTTGGAGCTAGCTATTGATTTTTCAGTCTTTTTTGACTGAGGTCTTGCCAAGGCTGGTTGCTCTTGATACTATGCTGCTCGCAATCAGGCAGTAATAGGTTGCAGTTTTTAGTAAGTTTTGTGGTGGCCCTTATTGGTCCTCTCGCAACACGAAGTCACGAACCCCGCCAGGCCCGGAAGGGAGCAACGGTAGTGATGGAGTTGTGTGCCGGGATGTGGCTGGTAGGGGCCATCTCCATTTCAGGACGAGCATTTAAGTTTTAAAGAACTAAAAAACTCCGCTGTCTAAACCCGCCGCAACAGTTAATCCTAGCTCTTCAACGTCTTCTAAAAAGCTTTCTTGCCATTCACCTTTAAGGGTTAGCGGCTCTTGCACCCAATTCCAGCGTAAGCCTGTCACTATGCTTTCTACAGCGCGACGTGTGCCTGTACCATCTAACCCTGCTCGTATATACAGAGCACAGGGTAAACCTTGCTTCTTTTCAAGCACTGGGTAATAGCAGCGATCAAAAAAATCTTTTAACGCACCGCTCATGTAGCCTAGGTTTTCTGTAGTACCTAAAATAATCGCATCGGCAGCTAACACATCTTCAGGCGTGGCTTCTAAAGGTGCTACCCAACGGCTGGTTACCTTGTCTAAATCTGGGTGTTGTGTGCCTTTCAAAAGTGCTTCAACTAAAGCTTGCGTATTAGGTGAGGGGGCATGGGCAACAATTAATAGTTCTTTGTTAGGCATTAATTCATCTCCTTTAAATGCGCGTGTTCGTAGTAGAATAACAGCAATCAATTATTTTTTTAGTGTGGGTTTTAGTTAAAAATAGGAAAGCGAATGAAAATTTGGGTCGATGCCGATGCTTGCCCGGGTGTGCTGCGAGAAATTTTATTTAAAGCCGCAGAGCGAGTAAAAATCCCATTAATTATGGTAGCTAACCAGCCTTCGCGTGTGCCTGCTAATTCTGAGTGGGTGAGTGCTATTCAGGTGATGCAAGGTTTTGATGTAGCCGATGATGAAATAGTGCGTAGAGTAGAAGCTGGTGATTTAGTGATTACCAGCGACATTCCTTTAGCAGCTGAAGTGATTGAAAAAGGTGGCTTGGCGCTGAATGCCAGAGGCGAGCTTTACACTTTAGATACGATTAAGGCACGGCTGAATATGCGTGATTTTATGGATACGATGCGTTCTAGTGGTGTTCAAACTGGAGGACCAGCAGCGCTAAGTCAGGCAGATAGGCGCGAGTTCTCTAATCAGTTAGATAGAATTTTAACCCGTTATCAGCGCCAAAATAAATAAATGTAGATATAAGTTGACTTAACCTTGGAATAGGCGCAATCTAGCGCTCGTTGGTTGCAAGGTAGTAATTAAAGTTTAGACAGTACTGTGATCGAAGTTTAGCTATAAGTTTTCGGTAACCCCAGTCCTAGATTAGGCCTATCTTAATTCCCGCAACATTGAACCTGGGAAATTTCTCCTACAAGTTCTTAATCTAATTTTTTATAAGGTATTATCGAAATGGCTAACGGCACAGTAAAATGGTTTAACGACACTAAAGGTTTTGGTTTTATTACTCCTGATGATGGCGGCGACGACCTATTTGCTCACTTCTCTGAAATTCAATCTTCAGGCTTCAAGTCTCTAGCAGAAAATCAGAAAGTTTCCTTTGATGTGACCACTGGTCCTAAAGGCAAGCAAGCTGCGAACATCCAAGTTATCTAATAACTTAGAGTTCAACTGGTTTTAACCAGTTAGCTGCATAAAAAAACCCACCTTATTTGGTGGGTTTTTTTATGGCTACTATTCACAAGCTGTTATTCACCAATAACTTACACGCCGCCTTGGGTTAAGCGTGCTGGGTCAAGCAAAACAGTTAGTTCTTCACGAGAAATATCGGTTTTTTCTGCTGCAACATCAATAATTGCTCTGCCTTCTTTATAAGCTTGTTTGGCTATTTGTGCAGCTTTTTCATAGCCAATTAACGGGTTAAGTGCAGTCACCAAAATAGGGTTGCGTGCTAAAGCTTCTTCTAACTGGGCTTCATTAACCTTAAAGCTACTAATGGCTTTATCGGCTAATAGCCTGCTGGCGCTGCTAAGAATTTCTAGGCTATCAATTAAATTTGCGGCCACAAGTGGCAGCATTACGTTTAATTCAAAGTTACCAGATTGCCCAGCAATGCTTATTGTAGTGTCATTCCCCATCACTTTAGCCGCCACCATAGCAACCGCTTCGGGCAAAACTGGGTTGACTTTACCTGGCATAATTGAAGAGCCGGGTTGTAAGGCTTCTAACTCAATCTCACCTATACCCGCTAAAGGCCCTGAATTCATCCAGCGTAAATCATTGCTGATTTTCATTAAGCTCACTGCGGTGGTTTTTAACATACCAGACAGGGCTACAGCTGTATCTTGCGAACCAATTAAAACAAAAAGGTTTTCGCCAGGCTTAAATTCTAAACCTGTTTGCTCACTCAGCAGCTTATTAAAAATTCCTGCAAATTCAGGGTGAGCATTAATACCCGTACCTACTGCAGTACCGCCTTGGGCTAAACTTTGCAGTTGTGGCTGTAGGCTAGTTAGGCGCTGTATATTGTGTTGAATTTGAGTGGCCCAGCTACCCAATGTTTGCTCTAAAGTGACTGGCATGGCATCCATTAGGTGGGTGCGACCCGTTTTAACTAGGTGTCCAACCTCTTGGGCTTTTTCAAAACAGCTTTTTTCTAACTGCCTAAGGGCAGGCAAAAGCTTTTCATTGAGTAATAATTCTGCACTGAGGTGAATGCTGGTAGGAATCACATCATTGCTGCTTTGGCTACAATTTATATGATCATTAGCGCTCACCGTTTTCCCTAAAATGCGGGTTGCCAAAGTAGCTAATACTTCATTGGCATTCATATTGCTGCTAGTGCCCGAGCCAGTTTGATAGATATCTATGGGGAAATGACGCATTAAATCGTCATCAGCTAGCAGTAAATCCGCTGCTTCTTCGATGGCTTCAGCCATTGCTTGGCTAATTAAACCCAATTGTGCATTGGCTTTAGCAGCGGTTATTTTTACTAATAGCAAAGCGCGAATAAAGCTTTCAGGCAGAGCTTGCCCACTTATAGGAAAGTTATTGATAGCTCGTTGAGTTTGAGCAGCATAAAGTGCATTAGCAGGCACTTCTATTTCGCCAAGGCTATCTTTTTCTATACGGATATTTGTCATAATGGTTAAACCTTTTGATAATTAATCGCATTTACCTAGCCAGTTTAGAGCAACTTAAGCAAAAGAGTAAGCGATGATTTGATTAAGCAATATAATGCCGATAAATAACTGCTTTTCGATATTTTAGGCATTAAATTGCCTGTTATAAAGGCCTGTGCTAATATTTTAGGCATTAAAATGCCTTTTAAGCTTGGGTAAGAGTTGGGGTGACGTTGTAATGTACAAGCTAACTTTACAGATTTATGTAGAAAATCATTGGTGGGATGCAGCTGAGCTTAGTATTTTTAACCCTCAAGTAGGCCTTAAGGCAGGCTGTAAGCTTGGGTACAAACCTGACTATCTAGTAGAGCACTTAGAGAAGCTTTCAACTCGTTTGGCTTGGTCGCTAAGCGCTAACCATCCTTTAAGTTGGGATACTTATTCTGGTTCAGAGGTACTGGCTTTACTGCAAGATATTACTCCAGCTGGAGCAGCAAGACGCTTTTTAGAAGCGCGTTATGGGGAGCTTCGTCCTAACAACCTTGCTATGGATGTATTCTTGTTGGCTACTGCTACGCCTGCACCTATAGGTCATCTGCGAATTAAAGAAGCCTCTGAATTGTTAAAATCAGCGAAAGAGTTAGGCTTTTCTCGCAATGAAGTTGTGCAGAGAGATCAACAGTTTCTTGAATATGCTTATGAGCAGGGAGCTGCTATCGGTGGTGCAACAGGTGCAGGAGGTGAAGCCCCCAAGCTGTTACTGACAGAGACGAGCCAAGGTTTGCTCTATCCAGATGCTGTGCTTGCAGATAACTTGGCAATGAAACACTGGTTTATAAAGTTTCCACGTAATCGTGCTGGTACTGTTGATCAAGACATTTTGCGTAGTGAATACTGTTATTACCAAGCTATTGATAAACTTGGCTTTTTAACCGTCGATCAAGCTGATTTAAGGCTAGAGGAAGGAAGTAAACCTAGTTTATGGATGCAGCGTTTTGATCGAAAACACACTAACCACCAGGTTGATAGGTTTGCTCTAGAGTCTATTTATTCTTTATTGAAGGTAACAATACCCGGTAGTTATTTAAAGCATTTGGATGTATTAAAGTGCTTGTTAAAGTTATGGCAAAAAGAGGGTCAGGTAGAGGATATTCCTGCCTTAGTCCTAGACTATTTAAGTCGTGATTTATTAAATTTAGTAGTGGGCAATAGCGATAACCATGGTCGCAACCTCTCTATTATTCGTACTGAACAAACATTAAAGCTGGCACCTATTTATGATTTGGCTCCCATGGTGATGGATGAAGAGGGAGTTACTCGTACTACTAAGTGGCCCCAGTCGGCTGAGTTAGGTGGAGAGGTTAATTGGCTAAAAGTTTGTCAAATGACAGCAGAAATAGCTAATTTATCTGCAGAATGGCTCTATGATGAGTTATGTAAGCTAGCCAGTAAGCTTTTAGCTTTACCTGACCTTCTGTTAGATTTAGGTCTGCCTGAACAAACTTGGCAGCACCCTAGGATACCTTTGAGTTACCTACCCAAGTATCTATCTAACAGGGGCTTGGTTCGGTAATGGATATTTTAGAGCGTGAGCAATATTTGAGTGATTTGTTAGACCAATTGACTCAAGGGGAAATAAGTATTGGTCAAGCAGTCTATTCTTTACGAAAAGATGTGACAGGTTTGCGCCAAGACCAGTTTGCTCGTATGTGCAAGATTTCTTTAAGGGCCTTGCGACAAGTAGAGTATGATCAAGGCAACCCAACCTTGCAGACACTTAATAATATTTTTAAGTTATTTGGCATGAGAATGGGTGTTATTAAATGCCCGCCCAATTAAACTCAGTTTAAAACCACCCAGAGAATAAAAAATGCTGTCGCTACTTTGGAAAACCCTGTTAGACCTTAAACACCCTGCTATTTTATGGCGCTTATTTTTGCCTTTTTTAATTTCTATGGTGTTGGTCTCTATTTTAGGCTATAGCTTTTTTGGTTTGCTATTAACCAGTGATTGGTTAACCCAAAATACTTATGTTGTTGAAATGAATGCAGCAGCTGACAGTGTAGAACAATGGTTAGCCAGTATCCCTGTTGTTGGTGCAATACTGGTTTGGACAATTCTGAGCTTGTTTACCTTGTTTGTTGGTATTGTCAGTTTTTTATTGGGCAGTTACCTAGTGCTAATTGTGGCGCTGATTATTACCGCTTTTATGACCGATAGCCTTGTTAAAGCCGTCAGGGATATTCATTACCCGAGTGTGGAATACCAAGGGCATGGCAGTTTTTTTGGCTTAATAATGAAGATGCTGGGTTATGGGGTGTTTTTACTGCTGCTGCTACTGCTTGGGGTTCCGCTATTATTTATTCCTTTAGTGAATATTGTTTGGCTGTGGTTTTTGGGCTTTTTGTTTTTCCGCTACGCTATTTTTCTAGATGTAGGCCAAGTGGTATTAAGTGATCAGGAGTTTCAGGCGGTGCGCTCTTTATGGCAGAGCACACCAACACTGGGATTGATGCTTATTTATGCCTTAACTGTCTTTCCTTTTGTTAGTTTTTTTGCGCCAGTCATCGCAGTGATTTTTCTGGCGCATTGGGCCTTGCAGTTGAAGGTGAAGCAAGCAATTTAAAGCAGCAACTTAAAAGGAACTAAACCACGCGCATACCTGGCTGTGCGCCTTCGTGGGGTTCTAAGATATAAATATCACTGCCGTCACCAGCCGCTAACACCATGCCCTCTGATAAACCAAACTTCATTTTACGAGGGGCAAGGTTTGCGACCATCACAGTTAGCTTGCCTTCGAGTTCTTCTGGTTTATAAGCGCTTTTAATGCCTGAAAAAACCGTGCGGGTTTCGCCGCCTAAATCTAGGGTAAGTTTAAGCAGCTTATTCGCCTTAGGCACGGCTTCGCATTGAATAATTTTGGCAATGCGTAAATCCACTTTCATAAAATCATCAAAATTGATTTCTTCAGCGATGGGATCTTTTTGTAGCGGGCCATCTTCTTGCACAGCAGCCTGTTCAGTGCCTGCCTGCAAAGCTAGTTCTTTGGCCACATCTTCACGACTAGCTTCTAGTAAAGCGTCTATTTGCTTGTCATCAACCCGCTGCATCATGGGTTTAAAGTTTTCTATGGCATGATTTTCTAGCGGCTGGCTACGACTAGCCCAGTTCATGCTGTCGACTTTTAAGAAATCAGCCGTGGTTTGAGACATTTTTGGCAAAACGGGTGTTAGGTAAACCATTAATACGCGGAAAAGGTTGATACCCGTTGAGCAAATACCCTGCACTAGAGCGTCTTGGCCTTCTTGCTTGGCAAGCACCCAAGGGGCTTGGTCATTAATCCAAGTATTGGCTTCGTCAGCTAGCTCCATGATTTGGCGCATAGCACGGCCATATTCACGGCGTTCGTAATCGGCAGCAATTTTCTCACCCGCATCGACAAAACGCTGAAAAAGGGCCGGTTCGCTCATTTGGCTAAGTACACCACCTCCCTTTTTAACAAAACCTGCACAACGGCTAGCAATGTTCACTAGCTTGCCCACTAGGTCTGAATTGACGCGAAATACAAAGTCTTCTAGGTTGAGGTCTAGGTCATCGACGCGGCTGGTAAGTTTTGCAGCAAAGTAGTAGCGCAGGTGTTCTGGGTTAAGGTGATCTAAATAAGTACGGGCCTTAATAAAAGTGCCACGAGATTTAGACATTTTTGCACCATTAACCGTAACAAAGCCATGGCAGTAAACGCTGTTAGGGGTGCGGAAATTAGCACCTTCTAGCATCGCTGGCCAAAACAAGGCGTGGAAATAAACAATGTCTTTGCCAATAAAGTGGTAAACCTCAGCGGTTGAATCGGGTTTCCAGTAGTCATCAAAGTTTAAGTCAGAGCGCTGATCACAAAGGTTTTTAAAGCTGGCTAAATAACCTATGGGGGCATCTAGCCAAACGTAGAAGTATTTGCCTGGTGCATCAGGAATTTCAAAACCAAAGTAGGGTGCATCACGGGAAATATCCCACTCTTGCAAACCGTCGGTAAACCACTCTTTAAGCTTGTTGGCTACTTCATCTTGCAGGCGGCCATCTTGCGTCCATTCAGCTAAGAAATTTTGAAAATCGGGTAGCTTAAAGAAATAGTGTTCAGAGGGTTTAAGTAGCGGGGTAGCGCCTGAAATAGCTGAACGTGGATTGATTAGCTCGGTAGGTGAATAGGTGGCTGAACACTTTTCACAGTTGTCCCCGTATTGGTCTTCTGCCTTACATTCTGGGCAGGTGCCTTTTATAAAGCGGTCAGCTAAGAAAATACCTTTTTCTGGATCGAACATTTGTTCGATTTCGCGCCTGGCAATGTGCCCAGAGTCGCGCAAACGCGTATAGATAAGCTCAGAAAAGTAGCGGTTTTCATCTGAGTGGGTTGAATAATAGTTATCAAAATGAATATGGAAGTTTTTAAAGTCTTCGTGATGCTCAACTCTGACTCTATCAATCAGCTGTTCAGGGGTTATGCCTTCTTGCTCAGCACGCAGCATAATGGCTGTGCCGTGGGCATCGTCTGCACAAACATAGGTGCAGAGGTTGCCATAGCTATTTTGGAAGCGAGTCCAAATATCGGTTTGAATGTATTCTAATAAATGGCCTAGGTGAATAGGGCCATTGGCATAGGGTAGAGCGCTGGTAACCAGTATTTTGCGTTGGGTGGGCAATTGTTGAGGCATGAGTATCCTGAGTTCTTGATAACAATAAAGTGAAGAAGTAAACAATGGCTCTATCTTAGCGATTTTTTACCTGGTCTGCACCAGTGAACTGCTTGAATTATAAGGTGTCTTCATCCTTAATGGTGGAATAACCGATTCAATATGAGTTTAATCTTTGGTTTTTTTATTGAGGTGTTGCTTGGATAAAAATAGGCAGGCTTGTACAACAGCAGAAAAGCTACATTTAGCCCATGATTTTGGGCAGGGTAAAAAGCGCAAGGCTGAACAGCGCACCTTGTTTGTAACCATCCTAACCCTAGTGACCATGGTAGCAGAGATATTTGGTGGCTGGGTGACAGGTTCGATGGCATTGCTAGCCGATGGTATTCACATGGGTGGTCATGCTTTAGCGCTAGGTTTGGCAACGGCAGCCTATTACTTTTCGCGCCGCCATGCCAAAGACAGGCGTTTAAGCCTTGGTAGCGGAAAAATTGCTGATTTAGCCGCTTATACCAGCGCCTTGTTTTTAGGGGCATCAGTGGTTTGGTTAGTGTTTGAATCCATTCATCGTTTGCTTAACCCCCAGGCTTTAATGGCTAAAGAAGCTTTACTAGTGGCTGTTATAGGTTTGGTCATTAACTTGTTGTCAGCCTGGTTATTGGCAGGTAGTGAAGATGCTTGCCAGGGGCACGGGCATAGCCATGAACCTAGCCAGGATCATGGGCATTCGCATAACCATGAACACCAACAAGATAATAATTTAAAGGCGGCACTGGTGCATGTGATTGCCGATGCGGTAACTTCGGTTGCAGCTATTTTAGGCTTGGTTGCAGCCTGGTTATGGGGTTGGCTCTGGTTAGACCCTGCCATTGCTTTGGTGGCTTCGGTTGTTGTGCTGCGCTGGGCAGTGGGCTTGTTACGGCAAACGGGTGGTATTTTGTTAGATGCAGAAGCCCCTAATAAGTTAAGGGAAGATGTTTTAAGCAAGTTAAATGCCATTGAGGGAACACAGGTTTTAGATTTGCACCTTTGGTCTGTAGGGCAAGGCGCTTGGACTTTAACCGCTAGCCTAGTTAGCCATCTAGATAACTCGCCCAATACCTATAAGCAGCAGCTAGGCGACTTACCAGGTTTGCACCACCCCATTATAGAAGTGCATTTTTGTCAGGCGTGCGAAGCGGCCGTGTAAGATGAATTTTTAAAACTTGTCATAAATTTGCTAATACTGTTAATCTGTTTCTAAGCAATAAGTTACCAGCTTAAGGCAAGAATGATCTTCCTGCCTTCCGGTAAACCTAGCGGACACAATCTGCAAGGTTTAAAAAACAATAAAGTAACTGAGTAGGTAATGCTATGACTGATCAGCCTAGTCTGCACCATCAGCAGGTTCACCAAGCAGATTTTTTAGATCCTAAAAAATCAGTAATTCCCACGTTTAGTCTCTTGCAGCAAAACGGTGAGCTTTACCCCACCGCTGAAGCGCCCGATTTATCTAAACAACATGCCTTAAAGATTCACGATACCTTTCTTTTTATACGTGCCTTAGATGAGCGAATGCTGGCCTCACAGCGTCAAGGGCGTATTAGCTTTTACATGACTGAAATAGGTGAAGAGGCTGCAGACATTTGTAGTGCTGCAGCGCTTAAACCTGAAGACACTATTTTTGCCCAATACCGTGAGCAGGGTGCTTTGGCTTATCGGGGGTTTAGTGTTGACCAGTTTATGAATCAAATTTTCTCTAATGAACTAGACCTAGGTAAAGGTCGACAAATGCCTGTTCACTATGGTTCAAAAGCACTTAACTATGTGACTATTTCCTCGCCCTTAGCCACACAGATACCCCAAGCCACGGGTTATGCCTATGGTTTAAAGCAAGATAAAAAAGACCAGGTAGTTATTTGTTACTTTGGTGAGGGAGCAGCTTCAGAAGGTGACTTTCATGCCGGTTTAAATATGGCAGCCGTTTTAAAAGCCCCAGTTATTTTTTTCTGCCGCAACAATGGTTACGCCATTTCCACTCCAACGCATGAACAATTTGCAGGTGATGGCATTGCTAGCCGTGGTGCAGGTTATGGAATTAAAACCCTTAGGGTGGATGGTAATGATGCCCTAGCCGTTTACCAAGCCACTTGCCTAGCAAGAAAAATAGCAGTTGAAGAGCCTCAGCCAGTATTAATTGAAGCCATGACTTACCGCTTAGGTGCTCACTCTAGCTCTGATGACCCGAGTGGTTACCGTAGTAAAGAAGAAGAAAGCAAATGGCGAGAGCAAGACCCTGTAGCTCGTTTTAGTCATTGGTTAATTAAACAGGGTTGGTGGACTAAAGAGCAAGAAGAAAGCAGCCTTGCCAAACATAGAAAGCAAGTGGCAGAAGCTATGAAAAAGGCTGAAAAACTGCCTAAGCCACCCTTAGAAACACTATTTAGTGATGTTTACGATGAGTTGCCTTGGCACTTGGAAGAGCAGCTAGAAGAAGCCAAAGCGCATATCTTGCGCAACCCTACGGCTTATCCAGCGACAGCGGGGAGGCTAGTTAAATGAGTAAAGTAAATTTATTACAAGCCGTTAATTCAGCTTTAGAAACGGCCATGCAACAAGATGAACGCGTTTTATGTTTTGGTGAGGACGTAGGTGCCTTTGGTGGTGTATTTCGTGCGACTAGCGGTTTGCAAGAAAAATTTGGTCCCAGTCGTTGCTTTAATACCCCCTTAACCGAACAAGGCATTATTGGTTTTGCTATAGGTTTGGCCGCACAAAAACAACGTCCAGTAGCTGAAATTCAGTTTGCAGACTATATCTTTCCTGCCTTTGATCAATTAGTTAACGAAGCTGCCAAGTACCGCTATCGTTCAGGTAATGAGTTTGATGTGGGTAGCTTAACAGTGCGGACACCTTACGGCGGTGGCATTAATGGTGGGCTTTACCATTCCCAGTCACCTGAAGCTTATTTTACTCATACACCTGGTTTAAAGGTGGTTGTGCCCCGTAATCCCTATCAGGCTAAGGGGTTGCTCTTAGCCTCTATTGCAGATAACAACCCAGTATTATTTTTAGAACCCAAAAAGCTATATCGTGCTTCTACGGGCGAAGTACCTGATGAGCCTTATCAGCTACCCTTAGGTAAGGCTGAAGTGGTTAGAGAAGGCACAGATATAACTTTGGTCGCCTGGGGTGCACAGGTACAGGTAATAGAAGAGGCGGCAGACAAAGCAGCAGAGTTAGGTATTTCTTGTGAGGTGATTGACCTTTGTACACTTTTACCTTGGGATAGAGCCACTTTGGCAGCCTCGGTTAAAAAAACGGGTCGCTTAGTGATTAACCATGAAGCGCCTAAAACAAGCGGCTTTGGTGCTGAATTAGCGGCCAGCTTACAAGAAGCCTGCTTTCTTCACCTTGAATCTCCTATCTTAAGGGTTACCGGTTGGGATACACCCTTCCCGCTGGCGCTAGAAAAAGAATACTTTCCTAACGCTTTACGAACCCTAGATGCCATTCAATCCAGCATGGATTATTAAGGAGACAAACAATGAAGATCGATTTTATTCTGCCAGATATCGGTGAAGGCATCGTTGAGTGTGAGCTGGTTGAGTGGCATTTAGCGGAAGGTGCAACGGTTGAAGAAGATCAGCCTGTAGCCGATGTGATGACTGATAAAGCCTTGGTTGAAATTACCGCTATGCACACGGGCGTTATTACTAAGCATTATTGGAAAAAAGGTGAAATAGCCAAGGTAGGTGAGCCACTTTTTGAAATTCAGGTTGCTGGTGAGGCAGCGGCTAATACAGAAACTGCAGAGGTTGAATCAAAAACGGTAGAAATTGAAACAAAAGTTGCAGAAGTTGAAACAAAAGCTGCCGATCAAGTATCCGTGAGCCCTAATGCTAAAGCCTTAGCCAGTCCAGCCGTTAGACGCATAGCTAGAGAACTGGATTTAGACTTAAACCAAGTGGTCGGCAGCGGTAAAGAGGGGCGGGTATTAAAAGAAGACCTCTTGCCTTTACAGCAAGCTGGCACTCAACAAAGCGAGATTCAACAAAGCGAGGCTCAACAAAATAAGACCCAGCAAGATCAAAACTTAGCCAAGCCTGAGGTGAATAGAGTTGAACCCATTAAGGGTATTCAAGCGGCTATGGCAAAGCAAATGCAAGAAGCTTATTCCACCATTCCGCATTTTACCTATGCTGAGTCCATTGATGTCACGGAACTAGAAGCACTACGCCAAGAACTTAAACTGGAGTTTGAGCAGGCCGGTCAGCGATTAAGCTTAATGCCTTTTTTTATGAAGGCACTGGCTTTAGCAGTGAAGCAGTTCCCTATTTTAAATAGCCAAGTGAATGCGGATTGCACCCAGCTAACTTACCTAAGCGATATCAATATTGGTATGGCGGTAGCGAGTAGCAAAGGTTTGCTAGTACCTAACATTAAGCAGGTTCAAAATAAAACGCTAAGAGAGTTAGCAGGTGAAATTACTCAAGTGACCGAGCTAGCGCGTGAAGTACGCTTGCCTCCAGCTAGCATGAAGGGTGGCAGTATAACCATTTCTAATATTGGCGTGATAGGTGGCACAGTGGCTACACCCATTATTAATAAGCCAGAAGTGGCTATAGTGGCTTTAGGGCGAATGCAAAAGCTGCCACGTTTTAATGCAGCAGGTGAAGTAGAGGCACGGCAGATTATGGATATCAGCTGGTCAGCCGACCATAGAGTGGTTGACGGCGCAACCTTAGCAAGCTTTTGTAACCTCTGGAAAAGCTACCTAGAAAAGCCAGCTAGAATGTTGACCGAGCTAAGTTAGGTGGATTCCTCTACTGCGGGTGTTTCTTGATAAACCACCACACGGTTACGGCCTTGCTCTTTCGCTTGGTAAAGAGCAAGGTCAGCTTTTTGCATTAGCTTGTCTAGGTGTTGGTCTTCAGTTGTTAGCAGGGCTAGGCCAACAGAAACAGTAAAGCTAAGAGTATTCCCATCAGGCAAGGGTACCTTTCTTGCTGCTAGAGCTTCTCTTAGGCGTTCTGCCACTTCAAGTGCTTCCTCCTCTGGTGTGTGTGGAAGCAATACAGCAAACTCCTCACCACCAATGCGGCCACAGATATCTACATCCCTTAAGGTGTTAGTTAGGGTTTTGGCCAGATCTTTAAGAACTAAATCACCTACCGCATGACCATAGGTGTCATTCACTTTTTTAAAGTGGTCGGCATCAGCCATCAGCGCAACTAAAGGTATTGCTTGGCGGTGTGCCTGTTTAAGCTCTTTTTCACCTAGTTCAAAAAAAGCGCGGCGGTTATTAATGCCTGTTAGTGCATCAAAATTTGCTCGATGGGTTAAAAGGGCGACTAGCTGTTGATCTTTAATTTTATTGATCTTTCTTTGCACTGAAAAATAGGCGCTTAAAAAAGCGATAGCGGGCAAGAGAAGTATGAGCAGCAGACTTAGTGCACGACCTAAAGGTTGGTATAAAAAAGAGTAACTATTGATTAACTCTTTAGGAATAAAAATAACCATTTTCCAGTTGGTATTGATAAAAGCTGACTCAGCTATCAGTGGCTGGTGTTCAATACGAAAGTGGGCTGGTTGGTAATCTTTAAAATTGAGTGGTTCTATGCTGACATAGCGAAAAACACCCTTATCGGTTTCAAAGGTGCCTGATTTACTCTCTTTTACTTTTGGCCAGGCGTTAGGGTAAAAACTAGCAAATTTATGTTCAGGTTTGCCTAGATCAAAACCCCACTCATTGCTGCGCTCATGGTTACTTAACCAATAGCCTTGGCTGTCTAAGAGCATACCTTGCTGATCTACCCTTTGGGTCATAATGTCTCGAAACTGCTCTAGCATTCCTTTGGCTGAGTAGTTGATGACTAGCATTCCCTTAGGCTTGCCTTGTGAATCTTCTAGCGGAGTCGTAAAACGCAAAGTAGGTTGATAAGGCTCAACTATTTTCCCTTGTTCTACGTTTAAATCCATTGCTGAAACATAAATTTGTCCAATATGAATTTTTTTTGCTGCTTTAAAGTAATAGCTAGCTGATTTATCTTGCAGGAACTCTTCTGCAACTGTGACAGCTTTACCATCAATTAAATTAACCCTAACTTTTTCTTGCCCTGAGTTATCTAAAACACGTATTTGATCATAGCGATGAAAGGATGCAGAAATATTCTTAAGCATAGCCTCTAATAACTGCTTATTTTGCTTAGAGTCAGTTTCATCTAGGTAGTTTTTTAAAGGGTTAGATTCAACAATCATGTCGAGTAGATGAAGCTGCTCGTACATCTCTTTTTGAATCATTTGCTTGGCTGATACAACAGAGACTTCTTCCTGGGCTAATAACTGTTCTTTTAAGCCAGTCTCATACTCCGAATAAATGGGTAGGCTAAGAGCAACCAAAAGAGCTGTTAGTAGTAATAAAAATAAAGTAAATCGCATTAGAATCATGCGATTGATCTTCGTATTACCCAGTTCATTTAATTCTGGGTTAGTAGGGTCTTTAAGGGTGTTAGTAGGCAATTTTGTTTCTCTATGTATCGCTAAAGCATAAAGCTTTCTATTAAGAATAGTCTAGCTGCTTAAGTTGACTAGACTGCTTGTTCTACACGGTTACGCCCTTGGCTTTTAGCTTGGTAAAGGGCTAAGTCTGCCTTATTCATTAGTTGATCAAACTGTTCTTCTTGAATAGTCAGCATGGCTAAACCTATGGATACCGTGAAACTGATTGAATCGCCTTCAGGTAAGGGAACCTGGCAGGCTTCGAGTGCTTTTCTTAGGCGCTCTGCAATTTCAAGCGCTTCTTGTAGAGGTGTTTGAGGCAGTAAAACTGCAAACTCCTCACCGCCCACTCGTCCTGATAAATCTACATCACGCAGGGTAGTTTTTATGCTATTAGCTAGGTATTTCAGTACTAGGTCGCCAATAGCATGGCCATAGGTGTCATTTACTTTTTTAAAGTGGTCGGCATCCAGCATTAAGACAGCAAGGGGCGTGTTTTTACGTTTGGCTTGCTTAAGCTCTTTTTCAGCTAGCTCATAGAAACTACGGCGGTTATTAATGCCAGTTAATGCATCAATATTGGCTTGTTTTTCTAAAATTAAACGGGTTTGTTTTTCTTTTTGTGCGGCATTTTTTTGCTGTACTAGGAAAGAAGCACCAAAAAAAGATAAGACAGCTACTAACACTAGAATTAAAGCTGTTAGGGCACGTCCAAAAGGTTGGTATAAAAAAGTACGTTGATTAATTTTTTCACGTGGAATGAAAATAACTAACTTCCAGCTAGTATTAGCAAAAGATTCTTTAGTGATTGTTGGGTGATGTTCAAGACGAAAGTGGGCTGGTTGATCTTCTAAGTAATTAAGCGGCTCAATTGCTTTATAACGAAAAATGCCGCTATCTATCTCGAGAATACCCGAGCTGTTAGCTTTAATAGAGGGCCAAGCTTTGGGGTAGAAGCTTGCAAACTTATGGTCGGGTTTACCTAAATCGGCACCCCACTCATTGCTACGCACATGATTACTTAACCAGTAACCCTGGCTGTCTAGCAGCATTCCTTGTTGGTTGGTACGCTGGGTCATTAAATGCCGAAAACGCTCTAGCATACCTTTGGCTAGGTAGTTAATAACAAATACACCCGCCGCTTCGCCCTGTTCATTATAAAGACGCGTCGAAATGCGTAGGGTGGGTTTGTGGGGTAGCTCAATAACGTCATTTTCTATATTTAAATCCATAGGTGAAACGTAGATTTGCCCAGCAGGCATTTGCTGAACTGATTTAAAGTAATAGCGGTCGGCTTTGTTCTGCAATTCATCGGCTGCGACTAGCACACCTTCACCCTTGACTAGGTTCACTCTAATGGCTTCTTTGCCTGTGTTATCGAGCAGCCGAATTTGATCAAAACGATGGAAGGAGGTTGAAATGCTTTTAAAGAAATCTTCTAACCTAAGCTGGTTTTCTAAGCTGTTGTCATTAATATAAGCATTTAAAATATTAGACTTAACTACCATATCGAAGATGTGTAGTTGCTCATACATTTCTCTTTGAATCATCTGTCTAGCTGCTACAACAGAGGTTTCTTCTTGTGCTATTAGCTGGTCTTCTATGCCTTGTACATAGTGGAGGTAAATGGGTAGGCTGATAGAAAATAGAAAGAGAGAAATACCTGAAAAAAAGGCAAAAAAATACTTTAAGGTTAAATGCTTTAACCTTAAGTCAGAGTGCAAAGCTTCTGTGTTTACTGGGGTTTGGTTCAAGAGGGTTCCAGTTTAAGGTGTTCCTTTATACCTAGTTAACTATTTTAAAGTATAGCATCCCATGCATTTTCAAAAACAAGGTGTCAATTATAAGGGCTAAAGCACCAATGTAAACCCGATGCACCTAAGACTTTATTGCTAGGGACTTGTGTTAAGTAGCTTTTTCTAGAGTAAACAGAATTTCCTCTTGCTTTATGGCGGTATAAAAATTAGCTTTGTTTATATCTTTATCTGGCTCTTCGCATTTAAGGGTGTAGGTGCTTTTTGAACCCACCCGATTCTAACAAGCACCTTGCTATGTAGTTGGTTAAATTTCTAAAACCCAGTCCTATGCCTCGTAAGTGCTCCAGCCTGCCATTAATCGCTTCTGTTGGTCCATTGCTAGTGCCTGGGCGATCGAAGTAAGCAAGGATGCTCTGAGCGTGTTTTTTTAATGTTTTTCCTAAGCGTTTAACTTCAATAAGTTCTATCGGTAAGTCAGGCGCTGTGATTATTTTTATAAGTGCTTGCATTAGTTTTTTGCCACGTCTGCGATCTGGCTCGTTATAAGCTGTCACCACTCGTTGATACATGCTCCAACTGCAGT
>NZ_JMLW01000023.1 GCF_000686905.1 Marinospirillum insulare DSM 21763 | reverse complement strand
ATGGTAAAGAGTTTGCTGAGCATCAAGCCATTGCAAAAGCACTGAATTGTGACTTTTACTTTGCAGACCCTTATGCTTCTTGGCAACGTGGATTGAATGAAAATACAAATGGCTTAATACGTCAATACTGCCCCAAAGGTTCATGCTTTAAGCACTTAGATGATGAGCATTTTGAATTCATTATGCATCGTTTAAATAACCGACCTAGGAAAACACTTGGAATGAAAACACCAAATGAAGTATTGTTTGAAGAATTACAGGCTGTTGCACTAGCAAGTTGAATCCAAGGGCAGATAAAAAAACCAGCTAAACAAATATTGTATAGCTGGTTCTTATTTACCCGCTTACCTACTCGGGTACAGACTGCTTATTTAAGCAATCCTGCTTCACGGTAGTATTTTACTGCACCTGGGTGTAAAGGAGCAGATAGACCTGCGCTCACCATCTCATCTTTCTTCAAGTCTGCAAAAGCAGGATGCAGGCGAGTGAAAGTATCAAAGTTATCAAACACAGCTTTTACTAGCTGATAAACTTGTTCATCAGAGGTTTTTGCACTAGTCACTACAGTTGCTGCTACGCCAAAGGTGTGAGTGTCCTCAGGGTTACCATTGTACTCACCACCTTTAATGACTGCGCGGCGGTAGTAAGGGTATTTTTTCAGCAGTGCATCAACATAGTCACCACGTACGTTAACTAGGTTGCTTTTACAACTACTGGTGGCTTCTTTAATAGAACCACTAGGGTGACCAACCACATAGATCATTGCGTCAATACGATTGTCACACAGGGCGCTAGACATTTCTGCAGCGCGTAAATCGGCAGCTAAAGAAAAAATGCCCATATCTTGCTTACGCACTTCTAGCAGCTGTTCAACAGTTGAGCGTTGGCCAGAGCCAGGGTTACCTACGTTAACTCGCTTGCCTTGTAAGTCATCGTATTCTTTTGCCTTAGCATCTGCACGAGCTACAACAGTAAAGGCTTCTGGGTGTAGAGAGAAAACAGAGCGTAAATCAGTGTAAGCACCGGCTTTTTCGAACTGCCCTTCACCTCGGTGAGCATTGAACTGTACGTCAGATTGGGCAATACCAAAATTTAACTCACCCGCACGAATGGTGTTGACGTTGTAAGCAGAACCACCGGTACTTTCAACAGAACAACGAATACCATGGTCTTTGCGAGTGCGGTTCACCAAGCGGCAAATTGCACCACCTGTTGGGTAGTAAACCCCAGTAACACCGCCTGTACCTACTGTAATAAAGCTTTGTTCTGCTAGTGCTGTAGAGCTAACTGCAGCAGCTCCTAAGCCTAAACCTGCAGTGACAACCGCTGTTGCCAGTGTTTTTCTTAGCATTGACATGCTTTTATTCTCCCAAGCCATTTTTATTGGTTTTATCCTACACCTTGAATTTAGGCAGTCACTCGCTGCCTGTCAAACCAATTTGCTGATTTGTTTGGCTTTTATTTGTAATAAGCGTTTTCAGTTACCGTGTGGTCTGTTTCGTCACGTATACCGCGCAATTGTGGCAAACGCTCTAATAGCGTTTTTTCTACGCCATCTTTTAAGGTTAAATCAACCGCTGCACAACCTTGGCAACCTCCACCAAACTGAAGAACAGCAACATCATCTTCTGTTAGTTCTACCAGTTTAATTTCACCGCCGTGAGCGGCTAAACCTGGGTTAATATCACTATAAAGAATGTAGTTAATTTGGTCAGCTAGTGGGCTATCCGCACTGACTTTAGGCATTTTTGCATTGGGCGCTTTAATGGTGAGCTGACCACCCATACGGTCTGGGTTAAAATCGACCACTGCTTCATCTAAAAAAGCGAGGCTATTTTTTTCTAAATAAACTTTAATTTTATCTAGTTCTAGCAGCTCATCGGTCGGTTCTTCTTCACCAGGGCGGCTATAGGCTAAGCAGGTTTCAGCGTAAGGAGTACCCGGCTGAGTAATAAACACTCTAACCGACATACCCTCTACATCTTGCTTAGCTAGTAACTCTGCTAAGTAATCTTCAGCGTTACTGGTAATTTCTAGTGGTTTGCTAACTGCTTCTGTGTCACTCATTGATCTTGCTTCCTCTTTAGAGATAAGGCTTAACTTGTGAACATCTTATGCTAAACCTAGCCTTAAGGACAATACCCTAGTGTTTTAATGGGTCTTTTAATATGACCTTAACGGGCGCTTTTTGTTACACTAGCGCAAAATTTATTTCGGAGTCTGCCTTCTCAATGAACACCCTTGCCCAAGCCGCTAAGGCACGTACCGCCGCCCTTAAAAAAAGCCTAGCAGAGAGACTAGTTATTCTTGATGGTGGCATGGGTACGATGATCCAAAATCAAAAACTAGCTGAAGCAGATTTTAGGGGTAAACGCTTTGTTGATTGGCCCAGTGATCTTAAGGGCAATAATGACCTTTTAGTGCTAACACAACCCGATCTAATTCAACGCTTACATGGTGAATACCTAGCGGCTGGTGCGGATATAGTTGAAACCAACACCTTTAACTCCACCCGTCTTTCACAAGCTGATTACGGCATGCAGGAACTGGCTGCTGAAATAAACGAAGCGGGTGCACGTTTAGCTCGCCAAGCTGCGGACGAGCATTCTACACCAGAAAAACCGCGTTATGTAGCAGGTGTTTTAGGCCCTACCAGCCGTACTGCATCTATTTCTCCTGATGTTAACGATGCCAGCTTTCGTAATGTCACCTTTGATGCACTCGTCGAAAACTATATAGAATCTACGGAAGCTTTGATTCGTGGTGGTGTCGACTTAATTATGATCGAAACCATTTTTGACACTTTAAATGCTAAAGCAGCTATTTTTGCTGTCCAGGAAGTGTTTGCAAAACTTGGGTTTGAGCTGCCCATTATGATATCTGGCACCATTACTGATGCGTCTGGGCGCACACTTTCAGGTCAAACCACGGAAGCTTTTTGGAATAGTGTTCGCCATGCAAAACCCATTTCTGTAGGGCTTAACTGTGCTTTGGGTGCGGAAGATTTACGCCCCTATGTAGAAGAACTCTCGCGCATTGCTGATACGTTTGTGTCGGCACACCCTAACGCAGGCTTACCCAATGCTTTTGGGGAATACGACCAAACCCCAGAAGAAATGGCTAGTATTTTGGTGGAATTTGCCCAAGCCGGCTTAATGAATATTATTGGTGGCTGTTGTGGATCTTCGCCAGATCACATTAAAGCAATAGCCGAAGCCGTAGCAAAAATTCCACCTCGCCAAGTGCCAACTATTCTACCTGCTTGCCGTTTATCTGGCCTAGAGCCCTTTAATATTACCCCCGACTCACTGTTTGTTAACGTGGGGGAGCGTACCAACATTACTGGCTCGGCACGCTTTAAAAGGTTAATTCTTGCAGAAGATTACAACACTGCATTAGAAGTGGCTTTAGAGCAGGTTGAAAATGGCGCACAGGTGATCGACATCAACATGGATGAAGGCATGTTGGATTCAGAAGCCGCCATGGTGAAATTTTTGAATCTGATCGCCGGTGAGCCAGACATTGCCCGTGTTCCTATTATGTTAGACTCTTCTAAATGGTCGATTTTAGAAGCGGGCTTAAAGTGTGTGCAAGGCAAGCCCATCGTCAACTCCATTTCCATGAAAGAAGGCGAAACCGCTTTCCGTGAGCAGGCTTTGCTTTGTAAGCGTTACGGTGCGGCAATTATTGTGATGGCCTTTGATGAAGTAGGCCAAGCAGATACTTTTGAACGTAAAATTGAAATTTGTGAAAGAGCCTATCGCTTATTAGTCGATGATATAGGCTTTCCTGCCGAAGACATTATTTTTGACCCTAACGTGTTTGCTATAGCCACAGGGATTGAAGAGCACAACAACTATGGCGTGGATTTTATTCAAGCCACAGAATGGATACACAAGAACCTACCCCATGCGATGATCTCTGGCGGCGTATCTAACGTTTCCTTCTCTTTTAGGGGTAATAACCCCGTTCGTGAAGCCATTCATTCCGTGTTTTTATACCATGCCATTAAAGTTGGCATGAGCATGGGTATTGTTAATGCTGGGCAGCTTGCACTTTATGATGACCTGCCCGAAGAACTTAAAACTGCAGTTGAAGATGTGGTGCTTAACCGCCGTGACGATGGCACTGAACGCCTACTAGATATTGCCGAAAAATACCGAGGCGATGGTTCTACCACAGAGAAAAAAGAAGACTTAGAGTGGCGTAACCTACCTGTGAATGAGCGCATTTCTCATGCTCTGGTGAAAGGCATTACGGCTTTTATAGATGTTGATGTTGAAGAAGCTCGCCAGCAGGCTGACCGGCCTATCCACGTAATTGAAGGCCCACTAATGACGGGTATGAATGTGGTGGGTGACTTGTTTGGTGCCGGTAAAATGTTCTTACCCCAGGTGGTTAAATCAGCCAGGGTTATGAAACAAGCCGTGGCGATTCTTATTCCCTACATTGAAGCTGAAAAAACGGGCGAAGTGCAAACCAAAGGCAAAATTTTAATGGCCACGGTTAAGGGCGACGTTCACGATATAGGCAAGAACATTGTTGGCGTGGTTTTACAGTGTAACAACTACGAAGTAGTGGATATGGGCGTTATGGTGCCTGCCAATAAAATTCTAGAAAAAGCCCGTGAAGAAAACGTGGATATTATTGGTTTATCCGGCTTAATCACCCCTTCCCTCGATGAAATGGTAACTGTCGCTAAAGAAATGCAGCGCCAAGGCTTTACTATTCCGTTAATGATTGGCGGCGCTACCACTTCAAAAGCGCATACAGCGGTTAAAATAGACCCTAACTACGATGAAGCCGTGGTTTATGTTAGCGATGCGTCGCGTGCCGTAGGTGTAGCCAGCAATCTTTTATCTGCTGAACACAAGCCTAAGTATATGGAAGAAATTGCAGAGGAATATGAAAAAATTAGAGTCCGCCAAAGTAAACGGGTTTTAAAAGGCGCTTCTTGTGATTATGCCGAAGCAAGAAGCCGTAAGCTGAAATTAGATTTTGAATCCAAACCACCGGTTGCCCCTAAGCAACTCGGCGTTAAAGCCTTTGCTAATTATTCCCTAGAAGAGCTGGTTGAATACATTGATTGGACACCCTTCTTTATTAGCTGGAACTTGGTAGGTAAATACCCAGCTATTTTTGAAGATAAAGTGGTGGGTGAAGAAGCTAAAAAACTCTTTACTGATGCGCAAACCATGTTAAAACAACTGGTTAGCAAGCAAAAAATTGAAGCTCGAGGTGTTATAGGCTTGTGGCCTGCTAATAGTGTTGATGACGATGTTATTGAAGTTTATGCCGATGAAACCCGTCAGCAAGTTATTAAAAAGCTAACCCAGTTACGTCAACAAACCCCTGACAAACAAGGCTTTTGTAAATCGTTAGCCGACTTTATTGCGCCTAAAGACAGTGGTATTCCAGATTGGATTGGCGGTTTTGCGGTAACCGCAGGTATTGGCGTGGATGAGTTAGCCAAGGTGTATGAAGCAGACTTAGATGACTATAGCGCCATTATGTTAAAAGCCTTGGCTGACCGCCTAGCTGAAGCCTTTGCCGAGTGCTTGCACCAGCGAGTACGCAAAGAGTTTTGGGGTTATGTTAACAATGAACAGCTAGACAATGATGCGCTCATTAAAGAAGCCTACCAAGGCATTCGCCCTGCACCGGGTTACCCAGCCTGCCCTGATCACACAGAAAAAGAGCATTTATTTGAACTATTAAATGCTACCGAACATACCAGCTTAATTTTAACCGAAAGCTTTGCTATGTACCCAACCGCTGCTGTGTCGGGTTGGTATTTTGCTCACCCAGATAGTAAATACTTTAACCTAGGTAAAATTACCCGAGATCAAGTGGAATCGGCTGCTAAGCACAAAAACATGCCAGTTGACACTATGGAGCGTTGGTTATTACCAGCCCTTAGCTATGATCCTGACCAAGCTTAGTTAGCTGCCCTAGACAATGATTGCTACCCAGCGCAGGCAAAAAATTCTGGCTTTAGCCCTACCTATTATGGGTGGCATGCTTAGCCAGAGTTTGCTGAATTTAGTGGATGCAATTCTAGTAGGAAGCTTGGGCGAAACAGTACTGGCGGGTGTTGGAGTGGGTGGTTACGCCATTTTTATGCTGTCGGCCTTGGTTGCCGGGCTTAGTTCTGGCGTACAGTCTCAGGTTGCGCGCCGACAAGGTGCGAAACAATACACTCAGCTAGCTTTGCCGCTTAATGCCGCTATTTTGCTGGCTTTAATGATTACTTTGCCGTTAAGTTTAGTGGGTTGGTTTAATTCTAGTTGGCTAGTTGCAAAGATAAACCCAACAACTGCTGTGCAAACGGTTGCCAATGACTATTTTCAGTGGCGAGTGATTAGTTTACTACCAATTGCATTAACCCTAAGCTTTCGTGGCTATTGGCATGGTATTCAAAAAACTGGGGTTTATTTTCGTATTATTATTTTTACCCATACCTTGAATATTCTGCTGAGTATTTGGCTTATTCATGGTGGCTTAGGGATACAAGCCTTAGGTGCTACTGGTGCGGCGCTGGGCACTAGCATTTCAGTGACAAGTGGTGCTTTAGTTTGGGGCTGGCTTACTTGGCGCAATGCTCGGCCTAATGGTTTTTTAAATAAATCTCCCAGTTTTACCTTGTTGTGGAGCCTAGTAAGTTTGGTGGCTCCTAACTCTTTGCAGCAATTTTTATTTGCAGTTAGCTACGCCGTTTTATTTTGGTTTTTAGGACAAATAAGCACGGCTAGCGTTGCAGTGGGCCATGTATTAGTACATTTGTCGCTTTTACTTATATTACCTGGCGTTGGCTTAGGTATGGCAGCCATGACCTTGGTTGGTCACAGCTTAGGAGAAAACAACCAAGAAGAAGCCCACCGTTGGGGCTGGGAAGGCATGCGCCTAGCCGCCATTATATTAGCGTTTTTAGGCCTGCCCATGCTGCTGGCTCCCGAAGCAATCTTAGGCTTATTTTTACATCAAGAAAGTCTAATTGAGCTGGGTAAAATTCCTCTCATGCTAACGGGAATTATGATTACCCTAGACTCAGCAGCGCTTGTTTTTAACCAAGCCTTACAAGGGGCAGGTGCGCATAGGTCAGTTATGCAAATCAGTCTGTCTATGCAGTGGTTATTTTTTCTTCCTGCAGCTTGGTTTTTAGGTATTTACTTACAAGGTGGGCTGATAGGTATTTGGGTAGCCCAACTGGCCTATAGAATGATTAACTCGGTGGTATTTGTCAGGGTTTGGCAGCGTAGACGTTGGCAAGGTCTAAAAGTTTAACCAAAAAAAAGCCTGCTATTCAATAAAATAACAGGCTTCTTAGTCATTTCTAATCGTTAAAGTTTTAACTTAACGGTAGGTAGGTATTTGTTGAATACCTTGGAAAACTTCTCTTTCCTCTGTGAGGTCACGCTCCATGAGTAGAATATCTACCCTACGGTTTCCTGCACGCCCTTCTGGTGTAGCGTTTGAGGTAATCGGCCTAGCATCCCCGTTACCAACTACATAAAGATACTCTTCATTTAGGTCACTCATCCAAGTGAGCTCATGGGCAACAGAAGTTGCACGTGCTGAGGATAACTCCCAGTTAGAACGGTATCTTTCAGTGTTAATTGGAATGTTGTCGGTATGACCACCCACCACAACATACATATCAAAGTCTGAAATTAACTCACCAACCCGCTGAATAATAGGCACCATTTGTGGCTCTAACCAATCACTACCTGAACCAAAGGCAGCGTCATCTGGAAAACGAATGATAATGTGATCTTCGTCCTGCTCTACTATGATCAAACCCTTCTCAATTTCATCAATAAAGTTAGTGTCTAGGCGATTACCTAAAGTGTCTAATTGATTTTCCATACCAGTATTTTCAGTAGTAGGAGGTTCGGGCTTAATAGGTGCAATGATATTTTCAGTGCGTGGTGGATTATCCACTGGAATCATATTCAGCGGATTCATCATCTGAAAGCCAAAAGAATTCTGCAGTGCCATAGATACCGCACGGAACCTTTCTACTTCCATAGTTGAGAAAGATAAGATAAGAACAAAAAACACCAGCAAGAGCGTCATCATGTCAGCAAAAGTTACCATCCAAGGCGCAATGGGTGTTCCCTTAACTTCTTTTTTCTTCTTTTCTGGTAATGCGGCCTTACTCATAAATATCTACTCTATTTCTTCAGTCATATTCATAGCGCCACGCTGATATTCAGGTAGGTAAGTTTCAAGCAACTCATCGAGTACTTGAGGGTTCATGCCGTTATAAATACCCATTACCGAATCTACAATCAGAGCCATATTGTTTCTTAACTCATCGTTTTTCATTTCTAGCTTATCGGCTAGAGGAATAAAAATAAGCTGAGCTAAAACTGAACCATAAAGCGTTGTAATTAGTGCTAAAGCCATACCCGGACCAAGTTTGGTAGGGTCATCTAGGTTGTTAAGCATAGCAATAAGACCAACTAGGGTACCTATCATACCGAAAGCCGGTGCTAGGTCACCAAAGGCACGAAACACTTTTTCTGCCACTGATTTTCTATCAATGGTGAGGAGCATTTCTTTTTGAAGAACTTCTTGAATAAACTCTGGCGCACTACCATCAACACACATTTGCACCCCTTTTTGGAAGAAAGGGTTGTCTATGGGCTCATCTTCTAAGCCTAGCAGACCGTTACGACGTGCAATGCGTGAAAGGCGGTTAGCCAGGGCAATGATTTCACGTGGGTTATCACTGCGGTCAAAAAAAGCAGAGGTTACCCCTTCTTTTATCCCTGTTAAGTAGCTCTGAACTCGAAACTTGATTAGAGCTGCGGCAAAAGTACCACCTACTACAATCAGAATACTAGGTAAGCTAAGAAACAAACCTAGGTCAGCACTGGTAACGATAGCCAAGATGATGAGCGTAAATCCCAGTACCAGGCCAAGTAGTGTAGCAAGATCCATATTGCGATCCTTAAGTTTTAGTTACATCGGTTATTTGCTTAATCCTAAGACAAGCTATCAAGTCGCAGTGATCTATAATAACAGTCTTACACCATTTGAACAGCCCTAGAAGTAAGGCTTTTGTTGCCGCCAATAATATTTTTTTACTTAAAAACACGCTTGCTGGTGGCAGGCAAAAAGTACTTAAAAAATACTCATTATAAATTTCAACTGAGCTCTCCCTATTAAAGGTATTCTTTTGCGTAAAGCAAGTTTTTATTGTAAAGTCACGCCTTCCTTAAGAAAACACTTATAAACCCCCAGATCAATAATTAATTTATTAAATTAAATGGAGTTCTCGCTATGTTAAAGAAGGCTATTGCCCTAGCTACTCTGACTTTACTCGGTAGCACTGGTGTACAGTCGGCAGATTTATTCAAACCTGAAGATGCAGTTAAGTATCGCCAAGCAATTTATCAGGTTTTCTCAGCCCAAGCCGGTGTTATGGGTGGTATGGCACAAGGGAAAATTGATTTTGATGCTGCGGAAATTAATAAGCGTGCAACCAACCTAGGTAAAATTGCACCCATGTTAGGCGACACCTATTTCCCTGCGACTCGTGATGTAAAAGAGTCTAAGCTTAAAGCTGCCGCTTGGTCGAATATGGAAGATTTCCAGTCTAAAGGCCAAACCTTTGGTAAAGCCCTAGGCGAGTTAATTGAAGCTTCTTCTAAGCCTGGCTTTGATTTAAAAACTGCACGCCCAGCCATTGGCGCTGTTTTACAAGGCTGTAAAGGTTGTCACGACGACTACCGCGCTAAGTAATATTCAGTAACAACTAGAGCCCCAGATGGTAAAATTTAACCATCTGGGGCTTTTTTTATGCGTAGTTGATATGGAAAACAACAAATACAACCAGGCTAGTTATCGCCACTGCCAAAACAAAACGTAACCAAGGAAAGCTTTGCATTGCTTCTGCAGGTAATTGGTCTTGATTCTCCTCAGCAGCTGGTTTTTTACCGCTAAACATAGCTTTAACCAAGCCTTCACCGCGTATTTTATATAGCAGTATGGCTAATAGGTGTAAGCCAATCAGTACCAGCAACACATCAAAAAACAGATAGTGCCAACGCGACATCCAAGCAGACGTTGAACGACTGACTGTTTCATATAAAGGTCCGAAGGTAAAAATATCATCAGTAGTGTAAAGACCTGTCACCAACTGGAAAATAACGCCACCCATCAACACTAAAACCATAAAGCCACCCATAGGGTTATGACTCAGGTAGCGGGGTTTAGTGCTAGAAAAAAAATGCTTAAAATAAGCTAAGAAAGCTTTAGGTCCATACAAAAAATGTTTGAACCTTGCATAGGGTGTACCTATAAAACCCCAAATAATGCGATAAACCAGAACCGCTAGTAAGATTTGACCAAATAGAAAATGGCGTGCCATTTCCCCTTGATCTTGTGAAAACCAAAGCAAAAATATCAATAAAGGCAAAGACCAGTGAAAAACTCGTATAGACCAGTCCCATACTTTGATATTCTGGTTGGAGTTAGGTGGTGTCATTAATAAGAAGCTCCTAAATTAAGTTAAAGTTGTTAACTAGTTTTACTTTACCGCAAGAGGATAGCAAGATGAATCGCGAATTAGCAGATATGCGGCGTGTTTATAAAGCCAATGACCTAGCAGAAGCAAACGCCGGATCCTGTCCTTATGCTTTATTTAACCGCTGGATGACTGAAGCGGCAAAAACAGAAACGCTTGATCCTAATGCCATGACCCTAGCAACCGTTGATGAAACCGGGCAGCCCAAAGCCCGCATTGTGCTCTTAAAGGGATTCTCTAAAGAGTTGGGCTGGGTATTTTACACCAACTATACAAGCAGCAAAGGTGAGGAACTTAGAAACAACCCACGCTGTTCACTCCTTTTTTGGTGGGAGTTATTAGAGCGGCAAGTAAGGGTTGAAGGTTATGTACAGAAGTTAAGTGAAGAAGAGTCTAATCAGTACTACACTAGCCGCCCGCGTGAAAGCCAGCTAGGTGCTTGGGTTTCAGAGCAAAGCCAAATAATTAGTGGTCGCGAAGTTTTGAGTGAGCGAGAAGCGATAATTACCGAACAATATGCAGGCATGGATAGCTTACCTCGCCCACCCCACTGGGGCGGGTATCAAGTTATACCTACCAGTATAGAGTTTTGGCAGGGTCAACCAAGCCGCTTACATGACCGTTTACGTTTTAAGCAAAAACAAGATAACCAGCAAGAATGGACTAGAGAGCGACTGTCTCCCTAGCCCACTGACTTAATCGACTGGGTTGTTGAGTCGGTGCTGCTGCCATTCAGTGGTGGGTTCATTGAGTGGCAGTACGGCATCAATCACTTGTTCTTCCATGTTATAACTTGCTTTAAAGCCTAAATATTTCATTAGACCGCGCATAGGATGATTCTCAACCATTATCTTGCCGATCATTTCTAGCGTGCCTACGCTACGCGAATAATCAATGATGGCATTCATCAATAAAGAACCTAGCCCTAAACCTTGTAAATCATCGCGAATAATCACCGAAAACTCAGTACGAATATTGTCTGGGTCGGTCCATATTCTTGAAACGCCCAAAATTTCTCGACTCCCGTCTTCTTTTAATTCCTCAGCAATAAATGCCATTTGTCGATCATAGTTAATTTGCGTCAGCAAAGATAAATCACGCTTAGTTAAGTCCGCTTTGTTATGGAAATAACGGAAACGTATGCTTTCTTCAGACAAACGACTATGGAAACGTAATAAAGCAACGGCATCCTCTCCCCTGATAGGTCGAACCTCAACAGCGCGACCATCTTTTAACTGGGCTAGTTTTCGTAGGTCTTCTGGGTAGGGCATAATTGCATGATAGGCAGGCGAACCTAGGTCACACTGCACATCGATAGCAAACATTTCCTGATTATTTAACAGCAAGGGGTTGATTTCTAAGCCTTTAATTAACGGCATATCTGAACAAAGCTGTGAAAGCTTCACTAATAAAATACACACCCTTTCTAAGTCATCTTTAGGGTCATTACTGTGCTCTTTAATTAGCTGCCCTGCATGACTGCGCATCACTAGATCTTTTGCCAGACTCATATTTAACGGAGGTAAGGCGATTTGACGATCAACCAAAATATTGACTTTGTAGCCACCTATACCAAAAAGAATAATAGGACCAAAAAGTGGGTCACGGGTAATGCCAAGGTTTAACTGCATAGAATGTTTGCCACGCTGCATAGGCTGCAGAACGTAAGAATGAAACTGACTGGTGGGGAAGGTTTCTTCTACTTTTTCTAGCAAGCGTTGAGCAGCAGTGCGAACATCTTCTTCGGTTTCTAAATCTTGTAAAAGACCAGAAGAAAATCTGTGAGGATGTTTACGATAAACAAACGGGTGAGAGTTAGCGGTATGGTTAATTTTTAATGCTTTAGGGCCAGGAAACTCTGCAGACATAGCTGCCGCTTCATCAAGCGATTTAGGGTAGCGCACTGGCGCAACCTCTATACCATAGGCGGTTAAAAGCCGGTGGGTTTCTTCATGGCTTAAATGATCACGGCCTTCAGCAGCTATAGATTCAAGCATCTCACGCGCTTCTTTTCTTAAATCTTGCGTGGTTTCAAAAGGTAAGCTGGGCGGCGTTTCTTGTAATAGTTGCTGATTTCGCTGGTAATTCACCAGATGCATAAAAGCTTGTACGGCTTTTTCTGGTGAAATATAAGTTGGAATACCCGCTAGGTTAAACTCATGGCGAGCAGGAATAGCATGCTCTAAGCCCATCCAACTGGTGAGCAAATTACGTTTGAACAGTTTTTTATTGGCAATTAAAGCTAAAGCAGTCGATTTACTCGGTGCTAAACGAGTTGGAGCATGAACGACCAATACTGCATCAACTGCTGGATCCTCGGTTACCATTTGAACGGCTTCAACAAACATCTCAGGTGTTGCACCGCCACCTATGTCTAAAGGGTTAACTCTTTCCCGGTCACTTGGCAGCCAGTCTTGTAACTTGGCTTGGGTTTCTGGGCTGAGTTCAGCTAAATAACCGCCTTGGTGAATTAAACGGTCTACCGCCAACATGCTAGGACCCAAACCATTACTAATAATGGCTAAACGACCACCCCTAACAGGGCGCATACGAGTCAGCGTTTCTAAGGCATCAAAAAGCTCTTCACTGTTATCAACTCGTACCATACCCGCACGAGAAAAAGCAGCATTGTAGATAGGGTCACGATTAATTAAGCCAGGTGTGAAAATGTCTGGGTTACCTTGAGCTTCCATGGTGCGACCCGATTTAATGACCAGCACTAACTTATTACGCGATGCTTCACGCACAGCCGTCATAAAGTGACGTGAGTCAGGCACATCCTCTAAATGCAGCAGAATAGCTTGTGCACCAGAATAACGATTAACATAGTCAATAACGTCTGCTAAGCGCACGTCTACACTGTCGCCTAGGGTAATTAAGTGTGAAAAACCTATGCCACGACCATTCGCCCAGTCAATAATGGCATTACCCAACATGCCAGACTGACCTATGTAGGCAACCTTACCCGGCTTAATGTTTTGTGGTGCATAACTGGCATTGAGCTTGCGTGAGGGCACTAGAATACCCATACACTCAGGCCCCATAACCCGAATACCAGATGATTGAGCGGCCTCTAATAAACGTGCTTTATAATTGGTTTGGCGATGGCCTTGGTTAGACGTTAGCACCAGGGCTGCCTTCACACCAAAGCGCCCCAGTTCAGCAACAACATCGGGTGCACTCGCCGCTGGGGAGCAAACCACGGCTAAATCAGGTATTTTAGGTAGTTCAGTGATTTCATCGAAGCAGGGACAACCATGCACTGTTTCATAAGGCTTGGGGTTAACTACCCAAATATCACCCGGGAACTTGGCATCTAGCATATTAGCGACTACCTGCCCGCCTAGGCTAAAGTTTTTTTCCGAAGCACCTAGAACCACTAAACTTTTAGGTTCAAAAAAATACCTTAAAAAACGCGTGCTCATCTTAACCTCCATGCTTGAATTAGGTCTTATCTAATTAATATTCTTGCAAACCTTACGACGTTTGCCCAGTATCCATTAATCCGCAACAAGATTACACTATATTTAAACTTAAACGGACCTTAACATGATTACATCGTTTATCACTCACGAAGACTGCGCACTTCATGATATGGGGCCTTGGCACCCAGAGAATCCGATGCGCCTAAATGCCATAATTGAGCAGCTCAAGCTGAGTGGCTTAATGAACCAGCTAATGCAGTATAAAGCTCGGCCAGTAACCGATGAGCAGCTGTTTCGTGCTCATCCTAAGGCGCACGTTCGTTCTTTGCATCTCAGTCTGCCCGAGCAGGGTTTCACCAGTATTGAAGATGAAACACTCTTAGCTCCTAGGTCTTTGGAAGCCGCCTCTTTTGCTGCTGGTGCAGTTGTTCGTGGTGTCGATCAAATATTTAAAAACCAAGCTGACAATGTTTTTTGTGCTGTGCGTCCACCCGGCCACCACGCTGAGCGAGTCGAAAGCATGGGATTTTGCTTCTACAACAATGTGGCAGTGGGTGCGCTGCATGCTTTAGAGCACCACAAGCTAGATAGAGTCGCTATTTTTGATTTCGACGTGCATCACGGTAACGGTACGGTCGATGTATTTAGAGATGACCCACGTGTAATGGTTTGCTCTAGCTTTCAACACCCCTTCTACCCTTGGCGCTATGCAGATACAGAGTTAGATAACATTATTAACACTCCGCTAGATGCACACTCTGGAAGCCTAGACTTTCGTCGCGCAATAGAAGCTAGTTGGCTACCAGCCATACAAAAGTTCAAACCTCAGCTTATTCTGGTTTCTGCAGGCTTTGATGCTCACCGCGAAGACCCTATGGGAGAGCTTAATTTAGAAGACGATGACTACCACTGGATCACCAACTTTTTAATGGACCAAGCTAAAAGTCAGTGTGATGGACGACTAGTGTCTGTATTAGAGGGTGGTTACGACTTAAACTCCTTAGCTCGTTCGGTCCATAGGCATATAGAAGCTTTGCAAGAACTTTAAAAGCACCCCCCTAGCTAACTTTTTTGCAGGGTTGGCTAGGTGCTTGTATAGTGGGAGCTCGAGATTTAGCTATTCAGGATACACGGAATGCCAGACTTTACTGCGCCAGTTATGCCAGCGACCTTATTAGAAAAACTTAAGGGCTGTAAAACTCTGCCATCCCTACCCATTATTGCTCTTAAAATAATTGAGCTAGCCCGCTCACCCAGCGCTGGCACAAGCGATCTTGCTCAACTCATAGCTAGCGACCCCTCCCTAAGCACCAAAATTTTAGCCGCAGCTAACTCGGTATTTTACGGTAGCGATGAACATGGCACGCTACAACATGCTATTAACCGTTTGGGTATGGATTCAGCGCTTTCATTAGCACTAAGTTTTGGGCTAACACGCCACTCTAAACAAAAAACCAATGGTATGTGCTTAGATACCTTCTGGAAGCGCTCGGTTATCAGTGGCATGGTGGTTAGAGAAATAAAAAAACAACTCAAACTAACCTTTGATGTAGAAACCATCTTCTTAGCAGCGATTATTCAAGATATCGGTATGCTGGCACTTAATGAGCTAGACCCAGATATTTATGGAGTAATCTTCCATAGCTCACGTTCACACCGTCAACTCGCGTCTTTTGAAGAAAGGGAATATGGCACTTGCCATGCCCAAGTGGGGTATTGGTTAGGAACTCACTGGGGCTTACCTGCTAAATACACTCAATTAATTGCTACTAGCCACTTGGCAGCTAAAAAAATTCCTAGTCATGCCATTGCAGAAAAAGTATTAGCCCTATCTGGGTTACTAGCTGATCCTTGGATATCCCATAACCAGGAAATGGCCATGACTCTGGCTTACCAAGCTAGCCAAGAATACTTAGGTATGAGTGAACAGCAGTTCAGCCTTTTATTGGTAGGCATTCAAGACAAGCTACCTGAGGTAGCCAAGCTTTTTGAAATCAAAACTCCCGCTAAAATTGATACCTTTAAGCTGCTACAAGAAGCCAAGCAACTATTGGTTGAACGTAATTTACGCATGATGCAAAAGCTAGAAAAGCAGCAAAAAGAAATAGATGAACTGCGTAAAAACTCTAAAAAACTTCAAGAACAGCTAAAGAAAGATCCGTTAACTGGTATTTATAATCGTCAATACACTGAAAAGCAGTTAAATAAATATTTCAAGACTATGCCAAGTATTGATAACAGCTTAGCTGTTATTTTTATAGACTTAGACTTCTTTAAAACGATTAACGACCAGTATGGTCATGCTATAGGCGATGCAGCCCTATGTGCTTTTGCCTCAACGCTAGAGCAGGAAGTTGATATTGGTAGCATGGCTGGTCGCTATGGTGGCGAAGAGTTTGTAGTGCTTATGCCGGGTTATGGTCAAAAAGCAGCACTGACCTTTGCTAAACGCTTGCAAGAGCACCTAGCAACTACACCCCTACTTAGCCATAACAAAGAAGATATTTATATCTCAGCCTCCATGGGGTTAGCGGTACACGATTTAACCGAGACTGATGATAAGCAGCTGCAATTTGAAGATGCAGACAGCCTAGTTAAAGCAGCCGACCAGGCCATGTATAGTGCAAAACGGACTGGTCGGAATCGTATTTTACTTTACACCCAAGAAGGCTACCAAGACTTAAGTACCTAAAACTAGCCGCCTAAACTCAATTCCTAGTTGCTAAATCTATCCCTTCGGTAGCCACTTCAGCTAACCAATTAATTTGTTCAGGGGTAATAATATAAGGTGGTATAAAATACACCACATTACCTAAAGGCCGCAGCAAAGCGCCTTTTTGCATTGCATATTCATACACTTTTAAACCACGGCGTTCTTGCCAAGCAAAGGGTTGTTTAGTGGCTTTATCTTTCACCATCTCTATTGCTAAAACCATACCGGTTTGTCTTACCTCACTCACATAAGGGTGATCAATTAAATGCTCCGTTGCTCTCCCCATTTGCTTGGCTAACAGTTTATTGTTTTCTATAACCTTATCTTCAGCAAAAATATCTAAAGTTGCCAAGGCCGCAGCACAAGCTAAAGGATTACCTGTATAAGTATGCGAATGTAAAAAAGCACGTAGGCTAGCGTATTCATCATAAAAAGCTTGGTAGATTTGCTCAGTGGTTAATACCGCAGCCATAGGCAAATAACCACCGGTTAAGGCTTTAGATAAAACCATAAAGTCAGGTGTTATATTCGCCTGCTCGCAGGCAAACAGCGTGCCGGTGCGCCCAAACCCCATAGCAATTTCATCAACAATTAAATGCACGCCATAATAATCACAGGCTTCACGCAATAAGGTTAAATAAATGGGGTGGTACATACGCATACCACCAGCACCTTGCACCAACGGCTCTAAGATAACAGCAGATAATTCTTGATGGTGCTCTTCTAAGGTTTGGCGCATTTGTTCAAACATTAAGCGCGAATGGGCTTCCCAACTCACCCCTTCTGGGCGGTAATAACAATCGGGGCTAGGCACTTTAATGCAATCCATTAACAGTGCTTTATAGGTTTCTGTATATAAAGAAACACCGCTTACCGCCATAGTAGCAAGGGTTTCCCCATGATAACCGTTACTGATTGTAGCAAAGCGTTTTTTATTAGGCTGCCCAGTATTTAGCCAGTAGTGATGGCTCATTTTTAGCGCTACTTCTATTCCTGCCGACCCATTGTCTGCATAAAAAACCTTGTCTAAACCTTGTGGGGTTATTTGCACTAAACGCTCAGATAATTCAATGACTGGCTGATGACTAAAACCAGCTAACATAACGTGTTCTAACTGGTCTAGCTGCTGCTTGATACGCTCATTAATGCGTGGATTACAATGCCCAAAAATATTCGTCCACCAAGAACTGACTGCATCTAAATAACGCTTCCCTTCAAAATCTTCTAGCCAAATACCTTGCGCTTTATGAATAGGCACTAAAGGCAGTTGTTCGTGGTCTTTCATTTGTGTGCAAGGGTGCCATAACACGGCTAAATCACGCTGCATCCACGCATTATTTAAACTCAACTGATTTCTCCTAAATTAAAAAAGTGTCGACTGGTTTCTCTTATCTTGTTAACCTATATTTTTAATCGAGTTTACACGCTAACTTATACCCTAAGCAAATTGAATGAGAAAGCCTTTAAATATGAGCTTTAATCTTGCTGAGCGCTTGGCTAATCACCAAACAAAAAACCTCTATCGCTCACGCTCACTTGTAGAAAGTCCACAAAATCCAAGCATAAAAGTAAACGGAAAAAACTATTTAGCTTTTTCTTCCAATGACTATTTGGGCTTAGCTAATCATCCAGAAGTAGTCGCTGCATTACAGCAAGGTGCAAAAGATTGGGGTGTTGGCGGCGGTGCTTCACATTTAGTGCTAGGCCATAGTGAACCCCATCAACAGCTAGAATTAGCCTTAGCTAAATTCACTGGGCGTGAACGTGCTTTGGTCTTCAGTAGTGGCTATCTTGCTAACCTAGCGGTAATTACTGCGCTGGTGGGTAAAGGCGATACGCTTCTTCACGATCGCTTAAACCATGCTTCTTTACTGGATGCTGGGATTTTATCGGGTGTGCGTTTTAGCCGTTACTTACATAAAAACATGGCAAGCCTAGCGAAGCGTTTGCACTCATCACAAGAACGATCAGCACAAGGCAATACCTTAATAGTCACCGATGGCGTATTTAGCATGGATGGTGACCTAGCGCCCCTACCCGAGTTAGCAGCCTTAGCCCAAGCTAACAGTTCTTGGTTAATGGTTGATGATGCACACGGATTTGGTGTATTGGGTAATACAGGCGGTGGTTTAGTTGAACATTATGCGCTATCCCAAGCTGATGTACCTGTGCTGGTTGGCACCCTGGGTAAAGCTTTTGGTACAGCGGGTGCCTTTGTTGCCGGTAGCGAAGAACTTATTGAAACCTTAATTCAATTTGCTCGCCCCTATATTTATACCACTAGCTCCCCACCGGCTATTGCGTGTGCAACCTTAGCTAGTTTAAAAATTCTAGAAGAAGAACACTGGCGGCGCGAACATCTACAAGTACTCATTCAACAGTTTCGTGAAGGTTCACAAGCCTTGGGTTTGAAATTAACGAACAGTCCTACCCCCATTCAGCCGATTATTATTGGTGACTCAGCAGAAACCATGGCTACAGCTAATAAGCTTAGTGAAAAAGGTATTTTAGTGGGTGCCATTCGTCCTCCCACCGTACCACAAGGCAGAGCACGTTTACGTATCACCCTAACGGCAGCGCATAGCCATGCTCAGGTTGAAGCTTTGCTTGAAGCACTGGCTAAATGTGGATTAAAAACGTGTGATAATGAGGGTTGTGATGAATAATACGCTAGTATTGCTCGCAGGTTGGGGCTTAGGCACACAGCCACTTAACGCTTTAGCGATTAGTTTAGAAACAGAATTACAAAGTGTTTTTTCCAATTTTAAAGTGCTCTTGCATCCTTTACCTCTTAGCTCAGGTAAAGAGTGCAGCGAAATTATTCAGCAGCTTGATACTGAGCTTCCACAAAACTGCTGGTTAGCTGGTTGGTCTTTAGGTGGAATGCTTGCCACTGCCCTAGCTGCCAAGCGCCAACAACAAACAGGTGCAGGTTTAATCACCTTGGCAAGCAATGCTTGTTTTGTAGCTAATGTCACTTGGTTGAATGCCATGCCAGCCAGTACTTTTACTGAGTTTTATAAGTTATGCGAACAAGACATAAGGCTGGGTTTAAAGCGTTTTACACTCTTGTGTAGCCAAGGGGGTATTCAACATCAAGCTCGGTCATGCGCAGTAGCTTTGCAAGCCATGATTTCAACAGCTAGCACCAATCCGTTAGAGCTGTTGGCAGGTTTAGATTTGTTAGCTAGCTTAGATAATCGTGCGACCATCACTCATTACGCTGGCCCACAATTACATCTTTTAGCAGAAAACGATACTTTAGTTCCTCTTGAGGTTATTAATGAGCTAAAAGCTTTAAACCCTTGTGCGGTGGTTGAACAACTAGGTAAAAGTCACGCTAGTCCGATTATTGAACCTGTATTAATTGCTCAACGCATGGCAGCTTTTATAGCGAGCCAACAATATGTTTAAGCCACAAGAAAAACAACGAGTTGCTGCCTCTTTTTCACAAGCTGCAACTACTTACGACAGCTTCGCCGATTTACAACGTGCTGTGGGTACACGGTTATTAAGCTTGTTACCTGAAGAGTTGCTGCCAGAAAAAGTACAACAGCCTTTAAATTCTAAAACCATAAATAACTGGTTAGACCTAGGCTGTGGAACCGGGCACTTTGCTGGACAACTCCAAAAACAATGGCCTAAGGCTCTAGGCATAGGGTTAGACCTTGCTGAAGGTATGCTGCAGTTTTCACGCCTTCGCTACCCTCCGATTCACTACCTCTGCGCCGATGCTGAACACTTGCCACTAGCTGATAACAGCCAAGACCTGATTTTTAGCAGCCTCGCCTTACAGTGGTGTCCTGACTTTTCAGCTGTTTTAAATGAAATTAAACGGGTATTAAAGCCGGGTGGATTACTATTATTTAGTAGCATTGCTGATGGATCGCTAGTTGAACTTAATAAAAGCTGGCAAGCCGTAGATGCAAAAAAACATGTCAACCAATTCCGCACTTTTAAAAACTATACAAACCTAGTTTCCAGTAGTGATTTAGAAATGATCGACCTGCATTGTTACCAGCATATTTATCACTATGAAAAAGTTCGAGATCTAACTCATGAACTTAAATACTTGGGTGCAAATCATATTCAAACTGGAAGAGCCCAAGGTCTGGTCGGCAGAAAGGGTTTTCAACGCTTTCTAAATACCTATGAAACTTACCGTCAGCCACAAGGTTTACCCGCAACTTGGCAGGTGGTTTATGGTGTTTTAAGAAAAGGGGAATAACTGATGACAAAAGCCTATTTTTTAACAGGTACCGATACCGATGCTGGAAAAACCACTATGGCAGCAGGCTTACTCTATCTCGCACAAAAACAACAACTAAGCACTCTAGGCATGAAACCTATTGCTTCAGGAAGTGAAGTAAACACGCAAGGATTACGCAATAGCGATGCTTTAGCTTTAATGGCTCAAAGCAGCATTAAACGCCCTTATCAAGAAGTAAATCCTTATGCCTTTGTTCCAGCCATAGCACCGCATATTGCTGCTAAAGAAGCTGGAATTGAATTAAAAGTCAGCGATTTATACAAGGCTGCTCAGATTATTCTACACCAGCAAGCAGATTTTACGCTTATAGAAGGCGCTGGTGGCTGGCGAGTGCCTATAAACAACCAAGCATTTTTATCTGACTTAGCGATAGCACTTAATTTGCCCGTTATTTTAGTGGTGGGAGTAAAGCTAGGCTGCATCAATCATGCTTTGCTAACAGCACAAGCAATTAGTAGCGATGGTTTAAAGTTAGCTGGTTGGGTGGCAAATGTAATTGACCCTAATTGCGCCCGATTAAAAGAAGTTTTAGCGACCTTAAAAAAACAAATTTCAGCGCCCTGCTTAGGGCAAGTACCCTATTTAGAGGAACCTAGCGCAGAAAAAGTAGCCAGTTACCTATCAATAAATACCCTACTATAAAAAAACTCAAACAAAAAACCGCCCTAATAAAGGCGGCTTTCTATAGTAAAGCTTAAAAATTCAAGTAAAACTTTGAACTAATTAACCTTCAACTTCATCTGCTGGCGCATAAGAACCGTCTGCACGGTGGCGCTCTGTACCCGTAATTGCAGGGTAGAAAACACAGGCCAAAGTCATGGTTTTGCTGGCTCTTAGCAGGTGTTGATCGTGCTTATCTAGCACATACACATCACCAGGTTTAATCGGCCAAATTTTACCATCAGCAACTGTTTCTACTTCGCCCTCACCTTCAATGCAATAAACAGTTTCTAGGTGATGCTTATAGTGAATGGGCGTTTCTGTATCAGCATAAATACGCGTAATGTGAAACGAGTAGTTCATTTTATCTTCAGCAAGAACTAAACGCGTTGAATCCCAGTTACCGCCCTCAGCGGTAACCATACGACCTTCTTTACGTGCTTCTTCTAAGTTTCTTACAAACATAAATCAAATTATCCTTCAGCAGTTTTCATATTTTATTTTGCAGCTAGCGCTTTAAGTTGCTTTTCAACTGCGGCTTCTAAAATATCTAAGCCCTTGTTTAGCTCGTCATCAGTAATTAATAGAGGACACAAGCATTTAACAACCTGACCATCTGGACCACAAGTCTCTATTACCAAACCTTGTTCAAAACACTCAGCCACTAGCTCATCGGCAAGATCACCTTTCACTATGTCTAGGCCACGCATTAAACCACGACCACGCTCTTCAGCTTCTATGCCAGCATCTTGATACATACGAGCCAGTTGTTTAAAGCGATATTCAACCACTGTACCTTTACGAGTTACTTCTTTGGCTAGGTCATCATTCGCCCAGTATTCACGCATAGCAACCGTAGAAGTAACAAAAGCTAGGTTATTACCACGGAAAGTACCGTTGTATTCACCTGGTTTCCACTGGTCTAGCTCAGGCTTCATAAATACGGCAGCAAAAGGTAGGCCGTAACCCGATAGAGATTTAGAAGTAGTCACTATATCGGGTGAAATATCAGCGTGTTCAAAGCTAAAGTACTTACCTGTGCGACCACAGCCCGTTTGAATGTCATCAACAATCAGTAAAATACCGTGCTTCTTACAAATTTTATCTATGCCTTCTAACCATTCGATAGAAGCAACATTAATACCACCTTCACCCTGTACGGTTTCTAACAAGATAGCAGCGGGTAAATCTACGCCACTAGAGTTATCTGTTAAGGTTTTTTCTAGGAAGGCTAGGCTTGAAGAGTCACCTTCCATATAACCACAGTAGGGCATAAACGATACGCCCTGAGTAGGCATAGCAGCAGCGTGACGGAATTTACCGTTAGCAGTGGCAGCCAAAGCACCTAGGGTGACACCGTGGAAAGCGTTGGTAAAAGAAACTACGTTAGTACGACCAGTGGCATTACGCGCAATTCTTAAAGCTGCTTCAATGGCGTTAGTACCTGTAGGACCACAAAACTGTACTACATACTCTAAACCACGAGGCTTAAAAATTAACTCTTCTAAGGCTTCTACAAAGTCACGCTTAGCTGTAGTCCACATATCTAAACCGTGAGTTAGACCATCATCCATCATATAGTCTAAAAGCACTTTTTTAAGTTTAGGGTTGTTATGACCATAGTTAAGCGTACCGGCACCGGCTAAAAAGTCGATGTACTCTTTATTGTTTTCATCATAAAGAGTTGCACCGCGAGCACGAGTAAAAACAGTTGGAAAAGAACGACTATAGGTACGCACTTCTGATTCTAAACGTTCTAACGATTCTGAGTTTACATGTGGAGTTGTCATTTAATTACCTATTAATATTTGATTAAAATGGACCAATTGTTACTAAAACTTCTTCTTCGTGTTCCCCACCTAGCTGCTCGCTAGTAAAAAACACCTTATCTTCAAGCTGGGCTGAACGCTCTTTAGCAAAGCTACGAAACAGTCCCCAAGAGGCTTGGTTATCGGGTGTAATAGTGGTTTCTAGAAATTCGACTTGGCTACAAGCATCACGCTTTAAAACCTCATTAATTAACTGCTTAGCCATTCCTTTGCCACGCAACACATCACCTACAGCAACCTGCCATAAGAAAAATGTATTGGGTGAACCTGGTTTGATGTAACCAGAAAGAAAGGCTGCTACTTTGCCTTCAACCTCTGCAACAACGCAGGTTTCAGCAAAATGGGTAGTTTGCAGCAAATAAAGGTAAGTTGAGTTGAGGTCTAACGGAGGACAATTCTCAATGAGCTGATGAATAGCCACGCCATCATTGGCATTAGGTTTTCTAATCTTCAGATTTTTGGAAGGCATAAAAACTTGGGTCTCTGTCTAAGATGGCTACAAGGATAACAGCTCAGATTCAGAAATCAAACACTTTATTATCAATAAGCTACAGATGCATAATTTAAAATTATGATAGTGGACTGTCATCCAGCTAATAACGAAAAAACGGCCCGTAGGCCGTTTAATTTGATAGCTACAAATACAAATTAGTTGCGCGTTAAGCTACGCATGGTCACTAACTCTTCTGCCGAGGTTGGGTGTATTCCAATGGTGGCATCAAAGTCTGCCTTGGTTAGCCCTGCTTTAACTGCAATGCCTATACCCTGAATTAATTCACCAGCATCAGCCCCTACCACGTGGCAACCAACAACCTTATCAGTGGCATCTTCAACAACCAGTTTCATTAATACTCGACCTGTATTGCCAGATAAAGTATTACGCATAGGTTTAAAGTTAGTTGAATAAACTCGGATTGCAGGATATTCCTTGCGCGCTTCTTCTTCACTTAAACCAACAGTACCTATGTTTGGATGACAGAAAACAGCCGTAGCAATGTTGTTATAATCCATTTGTCTTGGTTCTTGGCCGCTGTAAAGGTTATGCACTAACACCATAGCTTCTGCCAAAGCCACCGGTGTTAATTGTGGACCGCCAACAATATCACCTAGAGCATAAATGCTGGGAACCTGAGTGCAAAAGCTGCTATCTACACTTAATTCGCCATTCTTATCTACTTCTAAGCCTACATTTTCTAAACCAAGATTTTCTACATTACCACGACGACCTGTGGCACTGAGTACTTGATCAACTTCAATAGTGCGACCATCACTTAAACTAACGACTAGGCCTGTAGCCTGTTTTTCAATCTTAGTGATTTCGCAAGTCAGTTGCATTTGCACACCGCTATTAGTGATTTCCTTCTGCACAAAATCACGTACTTCTTCATCAAACCCGCGTAGCGGCTTTTCACCACGGTAAACTAAGTGAGTTTCAGCACCTAAGCCATTAAAAATAGAAGCAAACTCAACAGCAATATAACCACCACCATAAACTAAAAAGCGTTTAGGGAACTCGGGTAGGTCAAAAATTTCATTAGAGGTTATGCAATGCTCAGAACCTGGAAACTCAGGAATAAAAGGCCAAGAACCAGTAGCAATTAATAGTCGTTCAGCTGTGTAGGTTTGGTTGCCTACCTCTACGCTATTGGGTGTGAGAATTTTACCCCGCCCCTCAATGCGTTTAACACCACTGTTTTCAAGCAGGTTATTGTAAATGCCATTTAAACGTAGAATTTCAGCAGCACGGTTATCTCGCAAGGTTGGCCAGTTAAACTCTGGTTTGTTTAGCGTCCAGCCATAACCCGCAGCATCTGCAAAATCATCGGCAAAATGTGCCGCATAAGAATAAAGTTTTTTAGGAACACAACCTACGTTTACACAAGTACCACCCCAGTAACGGTCTTCAATAATACCTACTTTAACACCCTGGCCAGCAGCGGTACGTGCTGCCCTTACACCACCAGAACCGGCACCAATTACTAGTAAATCAAAATCAAATTTAGACATAAATAAAACCTTCTACTTAAAAAAATAATTGCTGCTTATCTATAACGGTAACCATTATGACAGCGACGACAGCCTTTTGCAGTCTCATCTATCAAGCGTCCAGCTTTGGTTAGGTCTCCATCTTTAATTTCGTCATCAATCTTTTCTAGATTAATAACAAAGCCTTCTAACAAGTGATCAAAACGTGCTTTACGAGTCCAAATTTCTGGCCTTGAACGGCTTTGAGGAAACTGCTCTCTTGAAGAAGGCAGATCAAACAAATCAGGTAAGCGATAAGAAAGAGTCACCAGTTGGTTAGAATAGATTAAAGCAGCTTCTCGATTAGTGCTTCTTTGGTTTACGATTTTAAACCTTAAAGCTTTAAAAAGCTGATCCATTTCATCAAAAGTATCGATGCGTAAGTTTACCTCTTCAGCACTAATGCCCTCGTCTAAAAGATCGGTTTCAGCAGGGCTAGCTGAAAACCAAACCACAAGAAACAAACAGGCTATAAGACGTAATCGATTTAGTAACATTCTTCTTAACTCACTCTTTTAAGCTTAATTCCCCAGAGCAAAGTAGGATTAAGACGCGGCATGTGTTGAGGATTAACATTGGCTACCAAAGCATACTGAGGGTCACTGGTGTCGCGCTCTTGCATACGCATAAATAATTGCCCTTTTTCATCCATAACACTCGTAACTTTAGGTGCGCGACTGTCTGAAGTACGCTTGACCACCACTCCTATTTCACCATTTTTTAACTTTACGCAGGCACCAGGTGGGTAAAGACCTAGCTCATTCAAGAAAACCCGGCTTAGTTTTTCATCAAATTGCTGCCCTCGTTCTAAGAAGATGGAGCGCAAGCTTTGTTGAGCACTAAGCCCAGGGCGATAAAGTCGACCACTGACAAGTGCTGAATAAACATCACCTAAAGCTACAATCCGTGCTTCTGCACGAATTTGATTACCTTTAAGTTTTTTAGGGTAGCCAGTACCATTAATTTTTTCATGGTGTTGAAACACAATTTGCAGCCACAGCTTATCGGTAACACCTGCTTCACTCAGCATTTTTACACCCACTAAAGGGTGCTGGTCTACTTTTTTACGTTGTTCTTTATCTAAGGGTTGTGCTTGGCCATGCAAGCGCATTTGATAGCCATTCATACCAATGTTTTGGGTTAAAGAAGCAGCCAGCATAGAAAGCTGAACTTTTTGCGGTATCTGTAAGGTTTTACCGATTAAAGCAGCCATAACGGTAACATGCAGAGGATGCTGAATAATGTATTCATGTTGACGGTTTAAATGCACTGCCCCCAAAACAGCATCACTGTTTAAAATGACCAGCCCTTGAATTTGGGTAGCCATTTCATAAAACTTACGCTCTACCTCACCTGGTTTAACACGCTGCTCATCGATGCGTTCAAAAAGTGTTTTTAGCTGATAGCCTAATTCATCTAATTCAGCAAAAGGGTTAGTATTTTCAGCAAATTTAACGGGTTGAGGTTCGTCTGGTGGTGGGCCTTGCTCAGCATCATTTCCGGGTTTACCTAGCTTTTCTCGGTGGCCATTCATGAGCAGGTTATCTAGCTTACGCTGGTTATCAACGAGTGCGCCTTCTTTCATCAATAGCTGACCACTGGCACTATAAACTGTCCAAGGTAATTTAAGCCCTAGCTCGAGCTCATCTTCTTGTAATGGGTGTAAATGATGGTCTTTAGACATTAGTTTTTTTGCTTCTGTTCTTGTAATTGAGCATCTTGCCAAGCTTCAATGCTTGGATAACCAGCTTCTAACGCCTGTTCTTCTAATAAAGCGGAATAACGCCCAATAAAAGCGAACAAAGCAACGACTAGCAAACAAAGGGTTAAGGCCACATGCAACACAGGCATTTTAGGTAGGCCCAAACGCTGAATAATTTGCTGTCGTGAAGGTGGCCACCATAAAAAACCAACTAAAGCTAAAGCCACGCCCGATAAAAAATAAAAGCCAGTCAGCCAGAAGCCTATTAAAATAAGTGAACAGCCAAAAAACCAGCCGAGTCCTGTAGTTATTCTACCATCCATTATACCTAGCCTTTTGTTTATACTGCCCAGAATGCTACCCTTGCATGGAACAAAGTCAACTGGAAGCCGAAAAATTGAATATATTTAAAACTGCAACCTACACTCTTGATGAGCTTAAAAAACGTCAGTCAGTTGCGCTCAGTTTAGCCCTACAAGCGGGTGAACTAATGCAAAAAGCTCGCCAAACAGGTGACTTTAGCCAAAGTTATAAAGGCCATGAAGAACTAGTTACCAGTGCTGACAAAGAAATAGATGACTTTCTGTGTCGTGAACTTCAAGCAGCTTTTCCTGAAGATAAAATTCTTAGTGAAGAAAATGATACCGATAGCGAGAACGCAGAGAAAGTTGAAGGGCTTTGGATACTAGACCCCATTGATGGAACCATCAACTTTGCTCACGGTCAGCCGCATGTTGCAGTATCTATAGGGTTTTATTCTAAAGGTGTTCCCCAAGTAGGTGTTGTACACTCGCCTTTTTTACAAGAAACTTTTACAGCCATTAAAGGTCAGGGTGCTTTTTTAAATCAAGAAGCTATTAAAGTTAGCGGTTTAAACAAGTTACGACCTGCACTTATTGCGACAGGTTTTCCTTACGATAAAAGCCAACTTAGGCACTTAATTGATCGTTTAGCCACTATTTTACCAGAATGCCAAGACCTGCGCCGTTGTGGTTCTGCAGCTTTAGATATCTGTCATGTTGCAAATGGTAGCTTAGATGGCTATTACGAAAGTTTAAGTCTATGGGATTTTGCAGCAGCAGTCCTTATAGCAGAAGAAGCCGGTGCTAAGCTAAGTCACCTTTACCCTAGCGAATACACCTCTTTTTACCTAGATACCCGTGATTGGGTTATTACTACGCCTGCGATTCATGATGAACTGGTGCAACTATTATTAGCATCTGACAGCAACTAGCTACTTTTAACATCTAACCTAAACAGGGTCACCATAAGCACTGACTCGCTTACTAGTTGTGGCTATTAAGCGAGTAAACTTAGCTGGATAGTCGGTAAAAATCCCCTTCACTCCCCAACTAATAAGTTCTTCTGCTCGCTCAACAGAGTTAACGGTATAAACGTACACTTCCAAGCCTAGCTCGCGAATACTAGCAATAATTGTTGGATTTAAACTAGCTACATCAGCTAAATGAATGGATCTAACTTGGTAGTTGCGAACTTCATCACGCCAATGCTTTGTTAAGGTTTCATACAAAAGAGCGCGGGGAATATTGGGTGCTAACTGTTTAGCTGCCTGCAAAGCAGTAAAATCGAAGCTAGATATCACCAAGTTAAGTGCTGGACTCTTTTCTAACACCTCTAAGCTGCGTTTTAATGTTAGTTCACCTAACCCTTTAGCAGCCGGCTTAATTTCTAAATTTAATCCCATCCCTAATTGGTGAATTAGCTTAGCTGCCTGCTCAAGGGTGGCTATAGGTGCTGAGGCTTCTTTACTCCCCACCGGCGCAGCCACTTGCAAGTTTTGCATGCGTTTCCAAGGCGTATCTTTTACTAAAAGAGGAACTTCTGCAGATAAAACTAAGACTGGGTCATGGAATATAATAGGTACTTGATCAGCAGTCAGCATAACATCGAGTTCAACCCATTGGGCACCCTGCTCAGCGGCTAACTGAATTGCGCGCAGTGTATTCTCTGGTGCTGTGCCCTTTGCACCTCTATGTGCAATCACTAAACTCATCAACATGAGCAGACATTTAAAATTTTAGTTAACATTCAATAAACGACTCTAAAATCCAACTACTTGGAGACAGGCATGGCACGCCCTCTTGTTGCAGAAATTAACTTAGCTGCACTGCGTCATAATTATCAACTGGCATTGAGTCAGTCTGCAACCTCTTCTGCACTGGCAGTGGTCAAAGCTAATGCCTATGGGCATGGTGCTGTTAAAGTTGCCAAAACCTTAGCTGACCTTGCCCCAGCCTTTGCAGTGGCTAGTATAGAAGAAGCCAATGAGTTGGTAACTGCAGGTATTACACAACCCATAACCTTATTAGAAGGTTTTTTTGATGCTAGCGAATTACCCACTATTTTTGCTAACAGCTATCAACCGCTCATTCATAACCACTGGCAAGTAACAGAGTTAATTCATTACCTAGCTGAGCATCCACAAGCTAAAGCAAGTTTAAGCCTTTGGTTAAAAGTAGACACAGGCATGCACCGCTTAGGTTTTTCACCAGAGCAAACGGCAGATATTTACACCCAATTAAAAGACTTAGCTGCCATTAAAGAAATAACCCTAACCAGCCACTTTGCCTGTGCCGATGATTTAACCAGCCAAGCCACCAACCAACAACTAAAACTTTTAACTGATTTACAAAAACAACTCGCCTGCCCTATCAGCATTGCCAATTCACCTGCCACCCTTGGCTGGCCAGCTAGCCAAACTGGTTATTTGCGTCCAGGCATTATGCTCTATGGTGCATCGCCTTTTGCTCCCGGTCACTTATTAGGCGACCAGTTACAAACAGTTATGACCTTAAAAAGCCAGCTGATTAGTGTTCGGGATTTACCAGCCGGTGAACCCGTAGGCTATGGCGCACGTTTTGTAACCCAAAAACCTACGCGCATAGGTGTTGTTGCCTGCGGCTATGGTGATGGCTATCCACGCCAAGCTATTGACGGTACTCCCGCCTTGGTTAAGGGTATTAAGTGCCAACTGGCAGGTCGTGTATCTATGGATATGCTAACCCTAGACTTAACCAACTGTCCTAACGCACAAGTAGGCGACGAGGTAATTCTTTGGGGTGAAAACTTATCGGTTAATGAAGTAGCCAGCTATTGCGACACCATCAGCTATACCCTGTTGACCTGCCTACTGCCCCGTGTGAAGCGCCAATATATAAATGATGTAAGCGAAGAATAGGTAAAGATTAAACCATGAAAATAGCTGCCAATATCAGCCTAATGTTCAATGACCTACCCTTACAAGAGCGCCCCTCAAAAGCGGCTGAGCTTGGCTTTCAAGGCATTGAAGTACAGTTTCCGTACGAGTTACCAGTAGAAACCTGGCAAGCTTTACTTGCAGAAGCTGATCTGCCACTTATCTTGGTTAACTTGCCAGCTGGTGACTTGATGCAAGGTGGTGATGGACTAGCCTGCCACCCAAAACGCCAAAATGAGTTTATCCAAGCATTAGAATTAAGCCTGCCGTATATAGAAAAGCTGCAACCTGAGGTTGTCAATATTTTAGCTGGCAGACAAGTAGCTGGTTTTAGTGAACAAGCCTGCTTAAACCAGCTAATCAAAAACATCAGCCTAGCCTGCAAAACCCTAGCCGACTACCCAATAACGGTTAGCTGTGAACCCATTAATAACCTAGACCAACCCAACTACTTAATTTCAAGAGCGAGTGACTGGCAAGCCTTAGCTAAGCAGGTAAACCAACCCAACTTTGGTTTACAGTTAGACTTGTATCATGCAGCTAGAATGCAAGAACCTCTAACTCAGCTGCTAGATGAATATGCAGCTGCTCTTGCACACATACAGTTTGCCGACTACCCAGGGCGCAGTCATCCAGGCAGTGGTGAAATAGATTTACAAGCTATCTTTAACCAGCTGAAGCAACTAGGTTATTCAGGTTGGTTAGCAGCAGAGTTTCCTTCCGCTTCAACAGACAGTTACGCTTGGCTCACCCAGCTTAAATATAACCCCTAAGAAAACAAGGTTTTGTACGCAATCTCCTACAAGAAGCTACGCAATTACATCTACACTCAACACCAAGATCTCTCTAACATAGGTTCTGAGCTTTAGGACATGGAGTCCAGCTGCTCAACAGGCAAGAATCTCAATAGCAGTTGAGAAGTACACAGACTAATAAAGTCTGCTGTCTGCGCCCCGCTTAAGCGGGGCGTTTCGCTTTCTAAAGCCCAGAAAAAACACAAGATACAAAAATTTAATCACCTGTTTAGTTTTTTTAGATTGGATTTAGTTAAACTACTAGGCGAAAATCCCAATTAAAGCTTAAGTGGCAATTTAACTAACTCAATTTTTCGAGGTGAAAAATGCATATAGTAATTTTTGGTCGTCCTGGCTGCCCATTTTGTGTAAGAGCCGTAGAGCTAGCAGAAAAGCTAGAAGCCTCTCAAGGTGCTACTCACCGTTATATCGATATTCATGCCGAAGGTATTTCACAAGCAGACATGGAAAAAACTATCGGTAAGCCAGTCAATACCGTTCCACAAATTTTCTTCGATAAAACCCACATAGGTGGTTATACCGAAATGGAAGCCCACGCAAAAAGCCAAGGTTGGATTTAACCCCTTTCTTGTCTGCTAAGTAAAATAAAAGCCGCAATCTAATAGAAGATGCGGCTTTTTGCTATTCTAGCCCTTAAAAATTAGCCACCTTACACTTTTGGATACCCAGTAATGCTTAGCTACCGTCACAGTTTTCATGCTGGCAACTTTGCCGACCTACTCAAACACCTCACCCTTAGCTATCTACTTAATTACCTTAATCGCAAAGACAAGCCCTACTTTTATTTAGACACCCATGCAGGTGCAGGCTTATATTCACTGCATTCACCAGAGGCAGAGAAAACAGCAGAGTTTCGTGAAGGTATAGAAAGGTTGTTTTTAAGCCAACCCAAACACCCTCTTTTAAAAGAATTTAAAACACTTATTAGCAGCTTCAATTCAGCTAGTCGATTAGATTTCTACCCAGGCTCACCTGCTATAGCAGCAAAACTAATGCGGCCAACCGATAGACTGGTACTGCATGAACTACACCCAAAAGATAACCAAAAGCTAACCAACAACTTTCAAAAAGATAAGCGGGTTAGAATAGAAGCTAGTGATGGTTTTGCTGCATTAAAAGCGCAACTACCGCCCATTGAAAGACGTGGTTTAATCTTTATTGATCCTTCTTACGAAGTTAAAGCCGATTACGACCTACTCATAAAAGCTGTAAAAAATGGTTTAGAACGCTTTGCCACAGGCACCTATGCTATTTGGTATCCTGTACTCCAAGCTCAAGCAACCAATGCTTGGATAAAGCGCTTTCAAAAAGCAGGACTACCCAACTTATTAAGAGTTGAACACTTGCCTTTACCCTTAACCAGCGGCCGAGGCATGACTGGTAGCGGCATGTTAATCATCAATCCACCCTACTGCCTAGCTACAGATTTTAAGAGCCTACTACCCGAACTTAATGCGTTGCTAATGCAAGGAACTCAAGGCAAATTCCTGCTAGAAGAACTCATTTGAAGCCAAAAGCAGACAGTTGACCTGTATTAGACTTTTTGTGCAATGCACAAGAAAAGGCTTTCAATTACATAATAAAGCAGTTATTGTCTTTTCCGAACCTAAAAACACACATCAGTGGTACTCGCTTACCGCTCCTTTCCTCAACCTAAGAAGAGCAGGAGACAACTATGTCTAAAAAAGGTTATGTAGCAACAGCCGGCGGTTTTTGTGTCGCAATCAGCAGTACAGCTGTGACTGAAGAAACCAACATCAAAGAAAAGGCTGTTAATCCTACTAACACTGCTACGGAAAGCCCTTCATCCTCAAGTCACTCAGCTGCAGTTAACGCAATTAAAAAGTCAGCCTAAACACCCAAGCACTGCTCACCGTGCAACAACCCTAGGTATATCAGACCAAGCCGTTGTGTAAGCAGGTGAGCAGGCCTTTTGTTTAGTATGCCAGGCAGCAACCTTACGTTTAGCCCCCATTACCAAAGTATCGCGACCTTGTTGCTCATTAATGCTATCCATAACATCCATTAAACGCTGGTTTCTTGCGCGCAGTTCAGCAGTTTTGGATTCATCTAAAAGCGATAACTGGGCAGAAGATGAGTCTGTTAAGTCCATCAGCTGCACGCCAGCCTTATGGTAAAAGTAACCTTTACGCCAAATTCTCCTTAAAAGCTTTTGTGCAGCCTGCAACATTTCAGACGTATCAGAGGTTGGCTCATCAAACACCCAAACCAATGAATCACTATGCTGGGGTTTATCTTGGTTAAAGGGATTTGTTCTAATAAATACCGTCATAGCCTTGGCCACACTCTTTTGCTTTCTAAGCCTTTGCGCAGCACGGTTAACATGACTACGAATAGCTTCAGCTACATCCAACACTTCAGCACTTGCTTGACCAAAAGAACGAGAAACAACCAACTGCTTACGCGACTTAACCTGTTGAGTAGATGGCTGACAGCTTATTCCACGCAACTCTAACTGGGTACGCTGTAAAGTAACCGAGAAACGCTGCTTAATTAAATCTTCAGAAGATTCACGCAACTGCCAAGCAGTATTAATACCTAGTGACTGTAAACGCTCAGATAATTTTGCACCTATACCCCATACATCGCCTATAGCTGTCTGTTTTAATAAACTTTCTGTTTCTTTAGAATCTGGCTCTAACAAGTAGAACCTCTGACCTTCTGGCAGCTTTTTTGCAACCCGGTTAGCCAACTTAGCTAAAGTACGCGTTGGAGCAACTCCCACACCCACGGGTAAATGCACCTCTTTAGCTACGGTCTTTTCAATCGACTGACCTAGCTCGCGTAGCGTGTCAGTAAAAAATCCAGGCAAGGCAACAAAAGACTCATCAATAGAATAAGGCTCAACTTCATCTGAAAAGCGCCCTAATACATCATTGAATCGGCGACTCATATCCGCATAAAGTGCATAGTTAGAACTCATAAGCACCGCACGGTAACGCCTTACAAGGTGGTTAAGCTTATAAGTTGGCCTACCCATTTCTACACCCAAAGCTTTTAACTCATCACTTCTAGCGATAACACAACCATCATTATTAGAAAGCACAGCAACAGGCCGGCCAATGAGTCTAGGAGCAAAAGCACGCTCGCAACTTACATAAAAATTATTAACATCAACCAAGGCAACCCACTTACGATCTGCGGTGCCTCTTCTAATCGACAGGCCAGTGACGTATTCTGCTGTTAGCATTACAAAACTCCTTACTGTTCTTTTAAACAGTATATTTATTTATACAGTATTGTTTTAATTGTTCTTTACTATCAACTTGTTAGGATTAATAGTGTTAAGTAAAAATAAATTGGAAATTAAAGAAAAAAAAGGTCCTTTTTTTATGCCCCTTGGGGGCGCAGGTGAGATAGGTGCAAACTTCTATCTGTATGGTAGTCAAGGATATTGGATAGCCGTTGACTGCGGACAAGGTTTTATCAATAACCCCAGCGGTGATCCACAGGTTTTGATCCCAGACATACAAGCAGCCAAAGATAACGGTATAAAAATACAAGCCATATTAATTACCCACGGGCATGAAGATCATATAGGTGCTTTACCGCATCTTTGGAAAAAACTTAAATGCCCTGTTTATTCAGCCCCCTTCGCCTTAGAGCTGATAGCTTCACGCATAAAAGATAAACGCCTACTTAGTCAGTTACATAGCATAGAGCCCCTAAAAACCAATCAATTCGGCCCTTTTAGTGTTGAATGGATTCCCGTTACCCACTCTATACCCGAGGCTAACGGCTTATTTATACAGGTTGCAGGTCGTAATCTTTACCATACGGGTGACTGGAAGCTAGACCCAGCGCCAGTGCTAGGTAAAACAACTGCCACCCAGCGTTTACAAGCCATAGGTAAGCAAGGCATAGACGTTATTATTGGTGACTCTACTAATGCACCTTTAACAGGACACAGCGAATCAGAAACCCGTGTACAAAAAGGTCTGCTAGACATGATTCGCCCCCTGCCCAACCGTGTATTGGTGACCTGTTTTGCTAGTAATTTAGCCCGCATCTATAGCTTGGGTAAAATTGCCCAGCAAACTAAGCGGCAAGTCACCCTTTTAGGTAGAAGCATGCAGCGGATTCATGGCATAGGTAAAAAACTCGACTACCTAAATGACTTTCCAGAACTAGTAGCAGCCCAAGAGCTAGGCTACCTACCCCGCCATGAGCAGTTAATTATTTGTACAGGTAGCCAAGGTGAACCGAAAGCAGCGCTGGCCAGACTAGCTGAAGGCAAGCACCAGTTTTTGGAATTAGAAGCAGGTGATCATGTTATTTTTTCTTCAAAGACCATTCCTGGTAATGAAGAAGCCGTAGAACGCCTAACAGAACAGCTTGCCGCACGCGGTATTCAGCTATTAACTGATGAAGATGGCCTTATTCATGCTTCTGGGCACCCTGCTCAAGATGAAATTAAACAGCTCTATGAATGGCTACGACCTAAACACCTACTCGCTATGCATGGTGAAGATTATCACCAAGATGCCCACTGCGACTTTGCAAAAAGCCTAGATATTAATTCTAAATCAGTAAAAGACGGTGAAATTTATGATCTTTCCGCAGCACCAAGGCTAATGGATGCAATAGATATCCCCTTGATTCAAATAGAAAATAGATAATTTACAAATATTGTAGAAAAGCCTTGACGCAAAATATTCTGGTGGTAATATACGCCCCGTGTTGGAGGGTTGGCTGAGTGGTCGAAAGCACCGGTCTTGAAAACCGACGAGGGTGTGAGCCCTCCCAGAGTTCGAATCTCTGGCCCTCCACCAACTTATTCTTTAAGCCCTTGATTTATCAGGGGCTTTTTTTTGCCTAAAATTCTATCAGGCCACTAAACAGGCCATAATTAAATTTCTTACAGCTAACCTTTAACCACTAAAGGCAAGCCAGCAACGGTTAATACCACTTTCTCACACACTTCAGCCAAACGCTGATGCAGCAACCCTGCCCTATCACCAAAAGCTCTAGAAAGAGCATCTATTGGCATAATGCCTAAACCTGTCTCATTGCCCACCATAATTAACTCTGCTTGCCCACCAGCGGCAACTATTTCCACTAGCTCATCTAATACCCCATCTACTTTTTCCAACAAAGCCTCACTTAAAGGCGCTTCACATAGCAACTGAGTTAACCAAAGCGTTAAGCAATCTAAAAGAATTACCTTAGGCTGCTGCATCAGCTTGGCAAGCTGCTTGGGCAAGTCTGCATCAAACACTTCTAAAGTAACCCAGTCAGCAGGTCGGTAAGCCTGGTGCTGCTGAATACGTGCTTGCATTTCATCATCACCAGCCCTTGCTGTAGCAATATAAATGACTGGCAAGCCTGTTATTTTAGCCAAGCTTTCTGCATAACGGCTTTTACCTGAACGCACACCACCTAAAACAAGCTGACGCATAGCCACTCCAAAATAAATAAATGATTATCAAAACCCTTACCTATGCGATATTCTAAAAAAAACAGACTGTTAAACTGGCTTTATCAACGTTCTAACCAATAAATACCTAACCAAAAAAAGGTTCTTTTTAGTGGCAAGCTCTCGCCTATTTTTTCTGTCATTTTTCTTGTGCATCTTTAGTTTAAGTGCACTAGCCTCGCCTATCATCAATATCAATCAAGACACAACAAAGTTAAAAAATTACTCTATCGAATATTTTATCGACACTTCACAAACAATGAAGTTTGAACAATTGCGTAACCAAACCTTTCACCCAACCAACAGCACCACCACACTAGGCAATCAAGCATCGGTTACTTGGTATCGAATAAAACTACACAACCAAGAAAAACAACAGCAAAAACTTTACCTGCATCTACCTAAAGCTTATCACTTACGTTCAGTAGCCATATTTGAAGAATCTTCCTCTTTAATAAACCAAGCTTCGATCGATCTAAACACTGCCAACAACCACCCTTTAATGTACCAAGGCACAGTGGTTTACCCCTTCACACTGCCAGCACAAACCACCACTAGTTTATACATTAAAAGCCACGCCTATTCGCACCAATGGTTTGCGGCAGAGATTTACGACGATGAACAATCTAAAAAAGCCCTAGTGGGTGGGCATTTAGATATTGCCCTACTGGTTGGCATGCTGGCCGCACTTGTCTTCTATAATAGCCTGCTCTACCTAGCCACTAGCAAAAAAGAAAATATCCTCTACTCGCTTTACCTAATTTCAGGTCAGGTCTGGATAGCCCTTGCCTACGGGTTAATTAGCAAAACCTTTAATGTCTATGGTGATTGGGTGTTTATGCTTAACTTAACGGTTTTCACCATGCCTATTTTTTTAGTCTTGTTTATGATGGCTATTTTTGAAACCTCACAAACCTACCCTAAAGAACATAAAGGCTTACAAGCTATTCTAGTCTTATTGGTTCTGGGGTTTGCCTATGGCCTGTTTGATATTTCCAGTGCATTAAAATACGCCAGCAGCCTAGCGTTAATCATGATGCTAGTCACCTTTTCCGTTAGCATTTCCTTATTCCGCAAAGGCAATCCGCTGGTTAAATACTTTTTAATCGGCCATACCTTCTTTGTTATTTTTAATGCCTATGCCGTGTTGTATTACAAAGGCTTAATAGAACCCAACTATGTAAACAGCCACGGTGTAGGTATAGGCATAGTGCTAGAAGCACTAACCCTAGCCTTTATTATTTCTCACCGCATAAAAATATTAGAAAGCATTCGTGCCAAACAAGCCGAGCTAACCAAACAAGCATCTACCGACCCTCTAACCCAGCTGTATAACCGCCGTTATTTTTTAGTAGAAGCCAGCCACCTAGTTGAGAAAGCACAGCAAAATACCAGCCACCTATCGGTTATGATGCTCGATATAGACCACTTCAAAGCTATCAATGACCAACATGGGCATAAAACAGGTGATTTAGTGTTAATCCAAGTCGCCAACCTATTTAATACTCTTAGCCGAGAGCAAGATTTAATCGCCCGTTTTGGTGGTGAAGAGTTTGTTATTCTTCTGCCCAGCGCTGACTCTAATGCAGCCAAAGAATGTGCCGAACGCATTCGCCAAGGTATAGAAGCACACAGCATTGTTATAGATGAAAAAACCAACCTTAAAATAACCATCAGTATTGGCGTTGCAGAAATGAATATTGCCAACCAAGAATCCATTGAAAGCACTATCAACCGGGCCGATGAAGCCCTTTACCTAGCCAAAGCCCAAGGTAGAAACCAAGTAAACCTAGCTGAATTACAAAAAGATTTGTAACAGAGCGCAAAAAACACTCTAGTCCATGTTGTTTTTTGTGAGCTTTGAGAGAAATGAGACTGACACAATAAAAAACCATCTCAGTCTGTTTAAATGCGGCATTCTATCTCTCGTCTTGTAGAAACAAGCTAGTTTAGTTGTTGGCTTATGAAATTTTGTGTAACAATTTTACAGGTCATGAGTTAGTATAAACCTTACCTAGCAACAGCCAAAGCTTGACCGTATTTTTTATTAAGGCACCATCACTAAATGTTAAAAAAATACCTATTTTTTCTTCTTCTCTGGGTACTAACACTTTTAGCCTCATTTATTTACAATCATAATGCTGCTTACCAAGAAACCCTTAGAAACGCTAGCACTGCTGCTAAAGCTACTGTTGATAGAGATATCAGCTTTAGAAGCTGGGCTGCAAAAAAAGGTGGTGTTTATGTGTTAGCCAATCCAGACAGTGACATTAACCCTTACTTGGTTCATCCACTCAAAAACCTAACCACTCAACAAGACCTTAACCTCACCCTACTCAACCCAGCTTACTTAATGCGAGACTTGCAAGAACAGTCAGTCACCAACTTAGGGATTAAAACACAGCTCATCAGCAGCAACCCTATTAACCCCAATAACCAAGCCGATGCCTGGGAAGAAAAAGTGCTAGCCGGCTTCACTGATCAACAAGATATGGTTAGTGATCTGGTAGAGATAGATAATCAAACCTATTACAAAAGTATCCACCCCTTTTATGTAGAAGCTGAATGCCTGAGCTGCCATGCTCATCAAGGCTATAAGGTAGGCGAAGTTAGAGGTGGAATTACTGCTTCAGTTTTATTAACCCCCTACCTCGCCAACTTTAAACAGCATAAATACCAGCTTTTAGTTACCCACCTAGGTGTAGGCCTTTTGGGTATCCTTGGTTTATATGCTAGCTATTTGCGCGAGAAAAAGAACAAGCAGACGCAAGAGGCATACCTACAAGAACTGCAACTAGCGGCACAGGTATTTGAACAGTCCTATGATGCCATCATTATCACCGACCAAAACGGTAAAATAGTTGATCTAAACACCGCCTTCGAGCGTATTTCTGGCTATAAAAAGTCTGAACTCTTAGGCAAAAGCCCCAATTTGCTTAAATCTAACCAACAAGACGCAGAAACCTACCAAGAAATTGAGAAGGCGCTAGCTTATAAAGGGCACTGGCAGGGTGAGCTGTGGAGCAAAAAAAGTAACGGTAAACCTTATGCGGTTACTTTGTCTGTCAATACAATTTACAATGAAAAACTCCCTAAAGAAATTACCAACTACCTAGCCGTAGCCGCTGATATTACTCATATAAAAGACAACGAAAAACAACTGCAATTTCTTGCCCACTACGACACCCTAACCAACTTGCCTAATGAGCGGCTAATAACCCAACAGCTTCGTGAAGCTATTATTCAAGCAAACGAACAAAATACCCAACTTGCCGTGGTTTATTTTGACTTAGATAGCTTTAAAAAAATTAACGATAAGTACGGGCATGAAACGGGCGATCAGCTACTAGTTGAATTAACCAAGCGTATAAAAAGGCTGCTTAAACCAGAAGACTTGTTTGGTAGATTAAGCGGTGACGAATTTATCTTAGTTTTTACCCAGCTTGAAAACATTCAGCAGTCTACCGATTTACTCAATGAACTACTGGCAACCATTGCCAAGCGTAGCTTAGCTAATGATGAAGTCATAAAAGTGACAGCAAGCCTTGGCGTTACCTACTACCCACAAGACCCAAGCGATACAGAACAGTTAATACGCCATGCAGACCAAGCCATGTATGCCGCCAAGCAACAAGGCAAAAACTGCTTTGAGGTTTTTGATCCTCAGCTCGACTTAAACCTGCGCAACTTATCAACCAAGGCAAAAGAGGTTCAAAAAGCACTCGATAACAGTGAATTTGAACTGTATTACCAACCTAAAATTAATAGCCTAACCAACCAGGTTATAGGTGCTGAAGCACTGATACGCTGGAACCACCCAGTTAAAGGGCTTTTAGCACCCGGGTTATTTTTGCCAGATATTAGTAATCATACTATTATGCAGCAGGTTAGCTATTGGGTAATGCAAACTGCAGCCAAACAGCTTAATGAATGGCAGCAAGCTGGTATTCTATGCCCCATCAGTATAAATATGGATTCTAATTTATTGCATGAACCTGAGTTTATAAATAACTTAAAACAAGTATTTATTGACTACCCATTAGTCAACCCTAATAACCTTGAAATAGAAGTGTTAGAAAACATTGCCGTTGAAGACTTAGAAAAAACATCAGAAATTTTATTACAAATAAGGCAGCAAGGTGTACTTATTTCGATTGATGACTTTGGTACTGGCTATTCTTCTTTAAGCTACCTTAAACACCTGCCAGTCAACACACTAAAAATAGACCAAAGCTTTGTACGCAACTTAATAGATGATGCAGATGACCTAGCGATAGTTAAAGGCGTTATAAGCATGGCAGACACCTTTAAATTAGCCGTTATCGCTGAAGGGGTAGAAACCCAACAACATGGTCTACGCTTACAAGAATTAGGCTGCAAGTGGGTACAGGGCTACGGTATTAGCCGCCCTCTACCTAAAGAACAATTTTTACTCTGGCTAGAGCAATGGAATACCCAAGCTCGCTGGCTGAACTAGGAAAATATTTATGAACCAAGAAACTGAACTTAAACGCTTTTTATGTAGCCAATGTGCAGATGCAGACAACCTAGGCTTTGATTTTACTATGGCATTTCAGCCCATAGTTAACTGCCAAACTCAAGAAATTTTTGGTTACGAAGCTTTAGTGCGTGGCGTGAATAATGAATCTGCCTACTCCATTATTTCGCAAGTAAACGATGACAACCGCTATATTTTTGACCAACTTTGCCGCATTAAAGCCATAGAGCTAGCTGCCCGCCTAAAAATAACCACTATGCTTAGCATTAACTTTTTGCCTAATGCCATTTACAAGCCCGAACGCTGCATAAGAACCACCTTAGAGGCAGCCCATAAATACAACTTCCCTACTGAAAACATTATGTTTGAGTTTACAGAAGTGGAAAAGTTAGAAGATAACAACCACATACGCACTGTGGTTGAGTACTACCAATCTCTAGGCTTTAAAACAGCTACTGATGACTTTGGTTCAGGCTATTCTGGCTTAAACCTACTGGCAGATTTTCAAACCGATATTATCAAGCTAGATATGGAGCTTATTCGCAATATAGCTAGCAGCACAGTTCGCCAGCATATAGTTAAAAACTGTTTAAGCATGTTTAAAGACTTAGGTGTTCAACCCCTAGCAGAAGGCATAGAAACTGAAGAAGAATACCTATGGCTAAAAAATGCAGGTATAGAGCTGATGCAAGGCTACTACTTTGCAAAACCTGCATTTGAAAGCCTACCAGAAGTGACTTTTTAACTACCGCAACCACCACAGCAATTACCATCTTCACCATGAACAGCTAAATTAAAGCCACTGGCTAGAACGGCTTCTTTTAGCTTGTCTAAAGAAGTAACTGTTTCATCAAAGCTAACCGCTACATTTTGGTTGGCTAGAGATGCCTTAGCACTCGTCACACCACCTATATCGCCTAGTGCTTTGTTAATAGTAGCTACGCAGTCTTCACCCTGCATATTCGCAATTTTAATCGTTCCAAGTTCCATAATTTAACCCTCTTAAGTTAATCAACAGCAAACCTATACTATAAAGGTATCTTTAGTCACAGCAAGCTTCCAAAGAGGCTTTTTCTAGGTAGCCTTATAGAAATTAAGTGATAGGCTGTATAATCTGCCTAAAAACTCAATATCTAGCTCTAGTTAAGGAGTAACCCGCTTGGATGCCATCGCCACCCCTGCTGCTGTAGAAGATTTTTTAAAACGCTGGAAAGGAAATGCCGGAAGTGAACGCTCTAACTTTCAATCCTTTATTCGTGACCTTTGCACCCTGTTAGACCTTCCTCACCCTGAGCCGGGTGAAAGTGAAGCTAGTCAAAACGCTTATGTTTTTGAACGTTTTATTGCACCCCAGCGTGCCGACTCCACTACCGAAAAGCGTTTTATTGACCTCTACAAGCGTGACCACTTTGTACTAGAAGGCAAACAAACCGGCAAAGAGCTCGCCACACGCACTCACCAAAACGCCATTAATGCAGCCGTTGCCCAAGCCGAACGCTATGTACGCGGCTTACCAAAAAATGAAATAAAACAAGGCCGCCCACCTTTTATTATTGTGGTGGATGTTGGCAACGCCATTTATACCTATTCGGAATTTACCCGAACCGGCGGTAATTACGTTGCTTATCCTGACCCTCGCCACCACGAAATTAAGCTAGACGATCTACACAAGCCCGAAATACAAGAGCGTTTACGCAAATTATGGCAAGACCCAGACAGTCTAGACCCAAGCAAACACACGGCTAAAGTCACTCGCCAAGTCAGTAATAAACTGGCACAACTAGCCAAATCGTTAGAACAAAGCGGTTATGACGTTGAGCGGGTAGCCAGCTTTTTAAAACGCTGCTTATTTACCATGTTTGCAGAAGATGTTGACCTTTTACCTGCCTCTTCTTTTCATGACCTACTGGTTGATATTAAAAATAAAAACCCTGAAGCCTTCCCCCATGCACTAAAAGCTCTTTGGGAAACCATGAATACGGGTGGCTACAGCGAACGCTTAATGATTAATGTTAAATGCTTTAATGGTGGGCTGTTCAAAGGTATAGACCCCATAGCACTAGACACCAACCAAATTCAACTGCTAATAGATGCCGCCAATGCTGACTGGCGTTACGTTGAACCTGCCATTTTTGGTACTTTGTTAGAACGCGCCCTAGACCCAAGAGAACGCCACAAGTTAGGCGCACACTACACGCCCCGCGCCTATGTAGAACGCTTAGTAATGCCAACGCTAATAGACCCTTTACGCGAACAATGGGGTGATATTCGAGCCGCTGCGGAAACCTTATTACGCCAAGGCAAACAAGACAAAGCACTAGAAGAAGTTAAAGCCTTTCATTTTCAGCTTTGCCAAACCCGTGTGCTAGACCCAGCTTGCGGCAGTGCCAACTTTTTATACGTTGCGCTAGAACACATGAAGCGTTTAGAAGGCGAAGTATTAGCTTTTATTGCTGAATTAAGTGGTGGGCAAAGCGCCTTAGATGCCGAAGGTTTAACCGTTAGCCCACACCAATTTTTAGGTTTAGAAATTAACACCCGAGCCGCACAAATTGCCGAACTGGTGCTATGGATAGGCTATTTACAGTGGCATTACCGTTTAAATGGCAACCTAAACATTCCTGAACCCATTCTTAAAGACTTTAAAAACATTGAATGCCGTGATGCCCTAATTGACTACGACAGCCGAAAAGCTTTGTTAGATGACAGCGGCAACCCAGTGACTATTTGGGACGGTATTAGCATGAAAGCCAGCCCCACTACGGGCGAGTTAATTCCAGATGAAACAGGGCGAGCGACAGTTTACAACTACCAAAACCCACGCCCAGCGCACTGGCCAGATGCAGAATATATTATTGGTAATCCGCCGTTTATTGGTAACAAGCGACTTAGAAATGCCCTAGGTGACGGCTATGTAGATGCTATTCGTCAGGTATATAAAGGTTCTGTTCCAGAGTCAGCCGACTTCGTTATGTTCTGGTGGCATATCGCTGCTGAAAAATCCCGACTAGGTGAAGTTAATCGCTTTGGTTTTATAACCACTAATAGCATTAAGCAGACTTTTAATCGTCGTGTTATAGAGCCTCACCTTCATAATACAAAAAAACCTCTTTCATTGTTGTACGCTATTCCAGATCATCCTTGGGTAGACGGTAATGATGGTGCAGCAGTAAGAATAGCGATGACTGTTGGTGCTAAAGGTGAGTTGTCAGGCGCACTTTTTACCCTAACCTCTGAATCTGAAAGTGAAGATGGAAGCCGCTTAGTCAACCTGAAACAGCAAAAAGGCAAACTATTTTCAGACCTTAATATAGGTGCAGATATTGCTAGTGCTGTTATTTTGCAATCCAATAATTTAATCAGTAACCGTGGCATGATTCCGCATGGCGAAGGCTTTTTAGTTACTCATGAGCAAGGCAAGAACCTAGATAAGGGTGCTTTGATGCGCCCTTATAGAAATGGACGCGATTTAGCTAGCAAACCACGCGGTGTATTAGTTCTTGACACCTTTGACTTAGAAGAAGAGCAACTAAAAGAACAATACCCAGAAACATGGCAATGGCTTTTTGAACGTGTAAAACCCGACCGTGACGAAAACAAAAGAAAGTCAGTGCGTGAAAGATGGTGGCGCTTTGCTGAACCAAGAAAAGTTTTACGTGCTGCTCACGAAGGTTTAACAAAGTACATAGCTACTGTCCAAACTTCTAAACACAGATACTTCACTTTTCTTAATTCTGAAATTGTGCCTGATGATAAACTTATCGCCATTGCTCTAAGTGATGCGCAATGTTTAGGAGTTTTATCTAGCCGAGTTAGTATGCTTTGGGCTTTAGTTGCTGGCGGTGCTCTTGGTGCTGGTAATGACCCTGTTTACAACAAAGGTAAATGCTTTGAAGCTTTTCCTTTCCCTACTTTAAATGATGAACAGTCAGTAAAAATAGCCAAGCTTGCTGAACAAATCGACACCCACCGTAAGCGCCAGCAAGCAGCACACCCTAATTTAACATTAACAGGTATGTACAACGTCTTAGAAAAGCTTAGAGCAGGCGAAGAACTCACTGAAAAAGATAAAACCACTCATCAAGAGGGTTTGCTGTCTTTGTTGCGCGAACTCCACGACGACCTAGACACCGCAGTATTTGAAGCTTACGGCTGGTCAGACTTAGCCGAAAAGCTAGTCGGCAAGCCTGGTGCAACAACACCGTTACCTGACAAGCCAGCCGAACAAGCCGAAGCAGAAGAGGAGCTGCTCATGCGCTTGGTAGCACTAAACAAACAACGTGCTGAAGAAGAAGCCAAAGGTATTGTTCGCTGGTTACGCCCAGACTATCAAGCACCCGATGACGTTCAAGAGCAAGCCGACCTTGCACTTGAAACCGTTGCCGCCAGCAAACCAAAAGCTATTGCAGCCAAAGATAAAGCCAGCTTCCCTAAAACACTACCAGAACAGTTAAAAGTGCTTCGTGAAGCCCTAACCGAAGGCTCCTACACTTTAGAAAGCTTAGCTGAAACCTTTAAACGCAAACCCACCAAATCAATTGAAGAAGGCTTACAATCGTTAGCAGCAGTGGGCTTAGCAGAATACGAAACAACCACCCAAACTTGGCATTTGGTTTAATAAAATGACTTATAAAGACTTGAACCCTGACAAAGCTCTAATTTGGCGAATTACTCATAGAGACAACCTGCCTTGGATACTTGAGAATGGATTACATGCAGCAAATAGTCCAATCCACTCGAACAGCTGGGAAATTATTGGTAACATTGACCTAATTAATAAACGAGCCACGCGCCAAGTACCTATTTCTCCAGGTGGCTATCTTAACGACTACATTCCTTTTTATTTCACTCCTTTTTCGCCTATGCTGTATAACATACATACTGGGCGTGGGGGTGTTCGCAAGGTTGAGAACTCTAAGATTATCATTCTAGTGTCTAGCCTGTACCATCTGCATAGCTTAGGACTGCCTTTCGTATTCACAGACCGTCATGCTTATTCAATTACAGCTAATTACTTCAATAAGCTAGATAGTCTAAATGCTATAAATTGGCCATTGCTACAGGTAAGAAATTTTCAAAGAGACCCTAATGATCCAGAAAAGATTGAGCGTTACCAAGCTGAAGCTCTTATTCCTAAAAAGCTACCTGTAGAAGGTTTGTTAGGCGTTGTTTGCTATACAGAATCAACTCAACAGACAGTACAAAAGCATGTCGAAGATCCTGGTATTCCACTTAAAGTTATTTGTCGCCCAAACTGGTTTTTTTAGGAGCTTAAATGATTAGTTATACTCAAGGCAACTTGTTAGAAGCTAAGGTAGAGGCTTTAGTTAATACAGTTAATACCGTTGGTGTTATGGGTAAAGGCATAGCGCTAATGTTTAAAGAGCGTTTTCCTGACAACATGAAAGCCTATGCTAAAGCTTGTAAGGATAAAGAAGTAAAAACTGGCAAGATGTTTGTAACAGAAACTAATGAACTTTTAGCACCGCGCTGGATAATCAACTTTCCAACTAAGCAGCACTGGCGTTCTAAATCACAAATGCAATGGATTATTGATGGCCTAGCTGATTTACGTTGTTTTATAATAGCAAACAACGTGCAATCTATTGCAATACCACCCTTAGGTGCTGGTAATGGTGGTTTAAATTGGTCTGAAGTTAAACAGCATATAGAAGAAGCACTCTTTGATTTAGAGAATGTAGATATTTTTATTTATGAACCTACTTATGAATATCAAAACATAAGGAAAGCTAGTGGCTTTGAGAAGCTAACGCCTGCTCGAGCACTTATTGCTGAACTAGTACGCCGTTATTGGATACTGGGAATGGAGTGCAGTCTATTAGAAATTCAAAAACTTGCCTGGTTTTTAGAAAGAGCTATTGAATCACAAAAATTAACTAACCCATTAAACTTGAAGTTTAATGCTAAAAACTACGGCCCTTATGCTGATAAATTACGTCATTTACTCGATGGTTTAGATGGTAGCTACCTTATAAGTGACAAGCGTATTAGTGATTGTGGTCCACACGATGTAATCTGGTTTAATGATAGTAAGTATAATCAACTAAAAAGTTACCTAGAAAATGAAGCAAAAGATTACTTACCAGCCTTAGAAAAAACCACTCAGCTAATTGATGGGTTTGAATCACCTTTTGGTATGGAGTTACTTTCTACGGTTGATTGGTTAATAAGCCAGCAACAAGTGGCGGCTACTGCACCAGCACTATTAGATGGGCTAGCTAATTGGCCAGCGGGTAAATACTGGGCAGACCGAAAGCTTAAAATTTTTAGCCGAGCAAGGTTAGACTTAGCCTTAACACGCCTAAATCAAATACCACTAGATGCCAGTACCAGCCACTAAAATTTAAAGCTCCACGCCTTTTTGCGCTATTACCCCAGCGTGGAAGGCGTGTTTAATTTCTTTATGTTCTGAAACTGTATCGGCAGCGGCGATGAGTTCGTCTCTGGCACCACGGCCAGTAATGACTACATGCTGCATAGCTGGGCGATTAGCTAGGGCATCTAATACATCTTGCATAGCAATGTAGTTGTATTTTAGAGCGATATTCAGCTCATCTAATACCACTAAATCAACTTTCTCATCTTCTAAAAAAGCCTTAGCCTGCGCCCAACCTTTAGCAGCGGTGGCTAGGTCTTTTTCTAAATCTTGCGTATCCCAAGTGTAGCCTTGACCCATTACATGGTAGCTAACTTCGGGGAAACGGCGAAAAAAAGCTTCTTCTCCCGTACTAAAGCTGCCTTTAATAAATTGCACTATGCCCACTTGCATACCATGACCTAGCGCACGGGCCGCCATACCAAAGCCAGCGGTACTTTTACCTTTACCATTGCCGGTATGCACTACCACTACACCGCGTTCTGTGGTGGCTTGAGCAATTTTACTATCGACTATTTCCTTGTGGCGTTCCATACGCTTTTTATGGCGTTCAGGTTTGCTTGATTCTGTCATAACTACCTCTGTTAACAAGCCCTTAACTACTAGGTAATTAAGGGCTTGTTTATTTAAGCTTAGAAATCTAAACGCGCACCCAACTGCCAAGTGCGAGTAAAGTTTACTGGGTAAATATTATTATCACTAATCCAGATGCCATTACCTTTATCAAAAATATTATCTACCTTAGCAAATAAGGTTACCTGCTCTAACTTATGGCTGTAGCCTAAATTTGTAAGGTTATAGGCTTGCTGCTTTTGACTAAAATTATTCTCGAAATCATTGGCTGCATAGGCTTTACTACGCCAAACTTGGGTTAACATCACAGTAGATTTTTCAGTAATTGCATAATCTAGGCTTAAAGAAACGTTGTGCTCTGAAACGCCTGGTAGATCTTTACCATTATAAGCGCCAGCACCTTCATCTTCTTTGTCTATTTTAGCGATAACCCAAGCATAGTTTAGGTTAGTACTTAATTGCTCGGTGATTTGCCACTGGTCTTGAATTTCCAAACCATACTTATATGATTTATCAATGTTAGTATTTTTATCATTTGGCGAAGGCGCACTATAGTAGTAAATCTCATCTGTTAACTTAGTATAAAAAGCCGTTACTTTAAGCTTGTTGGCTTCTGTTAAGTGGTTTAAACCCAAGTTAAGGGTTTTAGTTTTGGCTGGATCAATAAAACCATTAAAAATAGTTTTATCATAAGCCCAAAAGCTGTCTAATTCATTTTTAAAAAAACGATCAATATCAGGTGCTTGGTAAGCTTGATTCAGGTTAATAAAACCACTCAACTCTTGGGTAAACTGCTGATTAAAGCCTACATCCCAGGCAGTTAGCTTGTGATCATCTTTTAACACGCTTGTTCCGTCATTGTATTTATAATCAACTTTCTCATGACGGGCACCCGCACTAACTAAACTAGAGCCAAACTTATATTGCCCTAGTACAAAACCAGCTAGATTAGCTTTGGTAGTTTTGTTTTCTGCATTGTACTGTGAAGCCGCTTGTTGTCTTTCGCCATCAAAACCTTGAACTCCAAAAATCAAGCTAAGGTCTGAATCTTTGTATTTTAATGCTAAATCAGTCGAATTATATTCGTATTCAGAGGGTTTGCCAGAGCCATACTGCGATTCTTTATCCTCCCTATGATGATCTACAACTAGCTGCAAGCCTTCAGTTAGATCAACACTTGCTCCAACAGAAAGCTTGGATTCAACTTGCTAGTGCAACAGCCTGTAATTCTTCAAACAATACTTCATTTGGTGTTTTCATTCCAAGTGTTTTCCTAGGTCGGTTATTTAAACGATGCATAATGAATTCAAAATGCTCATCATCTAAGTGCTTAAAGCATGAACCTTTGGGGCAGTATTGACGTATTAAGCCATTTGTATTTTCATTCAATCCACGTTGCCAAGAAGCATAAGGGTCTGCAAAGTAAAAGTCACAATTCAGTGCTTTTGCAATGGCTTGATGCTCAGCAAAC
>NZ_JMLW01000022.1 GCF_000686905.1 Marinospirillum insulare DSM 21763 | reverse complement strand
GTAAGCGCCCTTAAATCAGCACCCTTGCAGAACGGCTACTTAGCTTAATCCAGTTCTACATTCCATGGCAGCAGGGCTTCGAGTTTTTCTAATGTGTCAGCGACAGCTATGCGGTCAAGAATGTGCTTGATGTAGGCTTGTGGATCGAGGTTGTTAGCCTTGGCGGTTTCTATCAGTGAGTAACAAGCGGCGCTGGCTTCTGCGCCTTTACGAGTGTCGGCAAATAACCAGTTTTTACGGCCAATAGCGAAGGGTTGGATGGCATTTTCGGCCAAGGCGTTACTGATCTTAAGGTCGCCGCGCTCACAATAGCCCACCAAGTATTGCCACTGGTTTAAGGTGTAGTCGATTGCTTTTCTCAGAGCGCCGCCTTTCATGATTTTTGCAGCGTTTTTCTCAAGCCACAGCTTAAATTCATTCAGCACTGGCACGCTGATTTCTTGTCGCGCTTTTAAACGCTCTTCATCTGTTTTATCAGCGATGTTGCTCTCTATACGGTAGAGTTTACGAATGTAGCTGAGTGCCACATCGGTTTTACTCACTGTGCCTTTCTTGGCTTTAGCTTTAGAATCAGCACTTTTATCGGCCTCAACAAATTTACGTCGCGCATGATCCCAGCAGCCGATACGGGTGAGGTTGTTCTCGCGGCATATTTTGCTATAGCCAGAGAAGCCATCGGCTTGCAGCACACCTTCAAAATCATCCAGCAGGCGCACAGCCACACTGCCTGCTCGTGATGGGTCGTATTCAAAAAGTATACTGTGCTTATCCGGTGGTCCACCTCGAGTGACCCACATCCATTTATCAGATTGTGCTGTTTTACCGTCTTCTTTAAGCACTTGCAGACGGGTCTCATCCGCTTGCAGGTAATTGCTACTGTTTTGCACCTCGCGCATCAGTTGCAGCAAGGGTTTAGCTGTATCACCAAAGCGCATACACCACTGCGCCATGTTGTTGCGGTAAATCGGCTGGCCTAAGCCTTTAAATTTACTTTCTTGACGGTATAGCGGCATACCGTACTGGTATTTATCGCTAATAACGTGGGCAATCAGTGCGGTAGTGACTGAGCATTTGCCAAACGGATGTACAGGGCGCTGTGCGGCTACCACCTGCTCTTCTTGTGCATCGCCTTCAGGGGTGAAAACAGCTTTTTCTTGCCAGTGCTCCAGCACTTTTAGCTGCGCTGGAATGTAATGCAGCTCTTCTTTTACTTTAGTGAAGAAGGTTTTACTAGCACCGGCTTTTTCTAGTTCCGTGAGCTGGTGTTCAATGCGCTCACGTACTAGGTTGGCAGAAAAACCGCGCTGACGTGATTTACGCTCTTTGCGTTGCTGGGCAATGCTTGTACTTTCATCATCGGTTTCAGGCAAAGCGCCTAGTAACGTATTGATCTCTACTTCAAGCTCGGTTTCGTCAAAAAGATTAAACTGGAACTTAGACTTTTCACTACTAGCACTGAACTTTTGTGTTTTAAGTAGGCGATTGATTTCTTCTAACAGTGCGATGCGTCGATGCGCTTCGTTTAGCTTGCTTTTTTGATTTTCTAAGCGAGCATTTTGTTCTAATAAGCTGGTGTTTTGTTCTTCTACGACAGCTTGGTATTGGGCCACCATTAAACGTAATTCAGCAGCGCTTAGGCTACTTAAATCAGGGGTTTTCATGGTAGTTTTAGGCTGTTTTTTCATGCCGAAATTATAGCAAAATCCGCCACCAAAAGCACCCTTAAAAGCAGCTAAAACCCAGTAAAGTCGAGCTATCCAACACTTTCGTAATGCAGTATTTTATGGCCTTTAAATAGACTGATATCATAGCCATCTAACAGCCAATTTATTTGCTCACCCGTTAGAGCTAACAGATCATCAGCTGGCTTAGGCCACTTAAATTTTTCTTCCGCCAGCGCTTTGTAATACATGACAAAACCATTGTCTTCCCACATGACGCACTTAATTTTATTGCGTTGCCGATTAGTAAAGGCATACAAAGCGCCACTAAATGGATTGCATCCAAGCTCTTGTTCAATGAGCAGTGCCAAGCCATTAGCTTGCTTCCTAAAATCCACCGGCGCACGGTACAGATAAATTTCCGGCATTTGCTTGGCTGGCCGTAAATAACGCACCTGCATTAGAGCTTCCTTAGCAGAGCTAACACGATATCAAGGTTACCCGTATTAATTCCTGAAAAACTGATGCCGCTAGGCAGATGAATGTTAAGTTCATTACTGTTACGACTGGTTGGAACGGTTAACTGTGTAACCTGGGCAAAACCTGCTGGCTTGACTGTAGTTTCTGGCTGTTGGCTTTTTTTACGCCAATAAATAAACTGTTGGTAGTTCAAGCCCTGCTGTTTACAAAAAGCCGCACCCGATAAACCCGTTGTCTGCCAAGTATTAACCTGCTGCTGCCAAAACTGCTGACGTTCTTGCAAATTCATAACCAACACCTCTTTTAAAAAGACAGGTATTAGTGTGATGCTAGGCAGATTGAGTTAAAAGAGGCTGATTTAAGGGCGCTTACGGTCTAACAAGGCCAAGCACAATCGCCAGTGCAAAAAAAAGCACACTGGCTGGACTCGCTGCGCTCGCCTGTGTTGGCGGCGTTAACCCTTGTGACCACCACTTTGCAAAAGTCCGTCAATGACGTATATTGGCTGTCATGTTTACTATCATCGAAACCCCCACATTTGAAGCGGATGCCAGAAAAATCTGGACTGAGGAAGAGCGAGGCGCTTTCTTTGCCTGGCTTGCGGCAAGTCCGGAAATTGGCGACCCCATTTCGGGTAGTGGCGGATGTAGAAAGGTTCGTTGGTCGGTAGCGGGTTCAGGGAAGCGTGGTGGGGTGCGAGTCATTTACTTCACTAAGCTGGCAAATGGTGAGATCTGGTTATTAGTGATCTACAAAAAAGCTGTCAGGGGCAATATACCCGCTCATATCCTGAAGTCGATTCGTGAGGTATTGGAAAATGAGTGACGAGACGCTGAGTGCTGAGGAGCTTGGCAACAAGTTGCTTCAGTCTGTTAAAGAAATGCAAGCGGGCAAAACTGCACGAGTTAGTCGTGTTGAGCCTAACGAGGTGGTAGAGGCTCGAGGCAAAACCGGACTGACTCAGGTCGAGTTTGCTGAGGTGCTGCATATTTCCGCGCGAACCCTGCAGGAGTGGGAGCAAGGTCGACGTGAACCCTCTGGCCCAGCAAAAGCACTCATTGAGATTGCTTCCCGTCATCCCGAGGTCATTCGAGAAGGCCACGAGCTACGGGGTTAACAAGCGGCTGTTGTCGGACGCGCCTACGCTGCGCTCCGGCACTCGCAAAGCTAGGCGTTAAAACCTCTAGCAAGCTTGTGCAGAAATCCATAATGGTATATTTTTTATACTATTAATAATTTTGAGTTTGTTCGTAAGAAGAAGCTTATATTGTTTTTGCGCATACTCTACTTTGCAGCCTAGCAGCAAGGTCTAACACCTGTGGTGCTGCCATATCACCCTCGGCAATAATCAAATACACATCAGCATAGCGCTTATCACCTTTGGCCAGTGGTAGCGGCTTTAACTCACCTGCTGCTAGTTCTTTGGCAATTAACGCCTTAGGATACCAGCCAAACCCTTGACCCATTCGCACAGCCGTTATAGCGGAAGTGATATGGCTTACTGTCCAGCGCTGCTGGGCTTCTAACCAAGCACCGGCTTCACGTTTAAATTTTAAACCGCTGTCGCGCACTACTAACTGTCTAAAGTCACGTAAATTATCAAAGCTAATAGGCGCGGTCATCTTATGTAGCGGGTGTGAAGGTGCGGCCACGGCAATAAATTCTACTCGCATTAAATGTTGACCCATAAACCCTGCTGGCACATGGGTGCTAATGGCTAGATCGACCTCGCGGCTCATTAAAGCCTCATCTGTGCCACCTAATACTGTTTCTAATAGTTGCACACGAAGCAATGGTTCGGTTTCGCCTGCCTTGGCTAACACCTCAAATATAAGTTCAGTAGGAAAAATAGTATCCATAGCGATGACCACCTCGGGCTTACCTAGATTTGCAAGCTGCTTGGCAACTTGTTCTAGGTTTGTGGCTTGCTTTAACAAGTGCTTAGCACGTAATAGCATTTGTTCACCAGCCGAGGTTAGCACTGATTTACGGCCTTCAATTTTAAAAAGCCTAAGGCCTAGCTGCGTTTCCAGGCGGCTTACATTGTAACTAACCGAAGATTGGCTTTTATTTAAAGCTTCAGACGCTTTGGCATAACCACCCTGCTCTACTACTGCCACAAATGCCTGCCATTGCTGCAAACTAATATGCATTATTGCAAACCTATCTAAATTTTAGATTGAAATCCGTTAGAAAGTGCGATTCATTAACTATAAAATAGATAATAGACTAGCCTTCTAGTGAATAAAAGTTAATAGCCGCTATTCTTTAATCTGAGTTTAGCGATAAACAACAAGAGCAGTAGAAGGAGCAAAACATGGGTTTATTAGTTGAAGGTCAATGGCATGATAAGTGGTACGACACTGAATCTACCGGTGGAAAGTTTGTGCGCCAAGAAAGCCAGTTTAGAAACTGGATAACAGCCGATGGCAGTGCTGGCCCAACCGGTAAAGAAGGCTTTAAAGCCGAACACGACCGCTACCACCTATATGTTAGTTACGCCTGCCCTTGGGCACACCGCACTTTAATAATGCGTGAATTAAAAGGCCTAACAGAAAGCATAGGTGTTAGTGCAGTGCATCCTTTAATGCTTGAGCACGGCTGGACATTCGACACCGACGACTTGGGTGCTAATGGTGATGATTTATACCAGCTCGACTATGCGTACCAGCTCTATATAAAACAACAACCCGATTACACGGGTCGCGTTACTGTACCCATTTTATGGGACAAAAAAACCGAGCAAATTGTCAGCAATGAATCGGCCGATATTATTCGTATGCTTAACACCGCCTTTGATAGCCTAGGTGCTAATCCGGTTGATTTTTACCCAGCTGAACTAAAGCAGAGCATCGATGAAATAAACGCCTGGGTCTACCCAAATATTAACAACGGTGTGTACAAATCAGGCTTTGCCACTACACAAGAAGCCTACAGTGAAGCAGTGGTTGAATTATTTAATGCGCTAGATAAAGCTGAACAAATTTTATCTAACCAGCGTTACCTAACCGGCAGCAGCATTACCGAAGCAGACTGGCGTTTGTTCACCACCTTGATTCGCTTTGATGCCGTGTATGTGCAGCACTTTAAGTGCAATATTCGCCAGATAGATGATTACCCAAACCTAAGTGGTTATCTGCGTGATTTATACCAACAGCCAGGCATTGCAGGCACGGTCAATTTAAAACATATTAAACAGCATTACTGCCAAAGCCACCCAACCATTAACCCTTACGGCATTATTCCTGAAGGTCCTGAGCTTAATTTAACTAAGCCACATAACCGCAACCATTTATAAAATGTTAAGAGGATACTTTTTATATGCAACGCAAGATTAAAAAAATCATTAATGCCCGTGGAACCAGTGATGGTGCGGGCGTCAAAATTAAGCGCAGCCTTGGGCAAACCCAAATGGCAAGGCTAGACCCATTTTTAATGCTTGATCAGTTTTTTTCAGATGATGCCAATGATTATATTGCAGGTTTTCCTGAACACCCACACAGAGGCTTTCAAACGGTTACCTATATGCTAGAAGGCCACATGCTGCACCAAGATAGTCTGGGCAATAAAGGTGATTTGCGTTCTGGTGATGTGCAGTGGATGAATGCCGCACGAGGGATTATTCACAGCGAAATGCCCCAGCAAGAAGAGGGGCGCATGCGTGGTTTTCAACTGTGGATAAATCTGCCAAGCCATGAAAAAATGCTGCCAGCCAGCTACCAAGATGTGCCAAGTAGCAGTATGCCTTGGCAAGAGGTTAGCCAAGGTGTGCAGGCTAAAGTGATTGCAGGCAAGCTAGATATTGCCGGCCAGCGCTTAACCGGGGCTATTCAAGGGTTAAGTACCGAAGCCATTATGGCCGATCTTGATGTGCAGCAAGCAGCAGAGGTCAGCTTTGAATTACCCGTAGGCCACAAGGCTTTTGTGTATTGCTACCAAGGCGAGCTAAGTATCGAAGGCCAAGCGGCACCTTTAGATGCTGCTAGCATTTTAACTGATAGCGGCACACTAACGGTTAAAGCGAATGCGGCTAGTCGGTTTTTACTGTTAAGTGGTAAACCCATTAACGAGTCTGTCGCGCAATACGGCCCGTTTGTGATGAATACCCAAGAAGAGTTAGAACAGGCAATGCGTGATTACCGAGATGGCACTTTAACGCAATAGCAATATTGCGTTAGTCTTCTCAAATGCGATATTCCTAGTCTTCCAGCTGAATTTGATAAGACTCGCCATCAAATTCAATGATATCGCCTGCAACAATTTTTTTACGCTTTTGGGTTTCTAGTACGCCATTTAGTTTTACTAACCCATCGGCTACAGCTTGTTTTGCTTCTGCACCACTGGCACTTAGTCCTTCAAATTTTAAAATTTTATAGAGCTCAACAGGTTCTTTATTGATAAGTACTAGGTTCATGGGCATCAACTTTTACAATGAATAAAATAAAGGGTTAAAGTATCACGAATATTTTGAAATGCCATTTTTAAGTAAGGGTGGGTGTATGCACTACAAAGACTGTAAACAGCTTTTAGGAACAGAGCTACCTATTATTCAAGCGCCTATGGCGGGTGTGCAAGACAGTGTTTTGGCTATCGCAGTCAGTGAAGCAGGTGGTTTAGGTTCTTTACCCTGCGCTATGTTAAGCCCTGAACAACTAGTTGCTGAAATTAAGCTAATCAAAGCGGCTTCAACTAAGCCAGTAAACCTTAATTTTTTCTGCCACGAAATGCCTGCTTTTGATGAGCAGAAGCAACTTGTATGGCAAGCAAGGCTAAAGCCTTATTTTGATAAGCTAGGTATTGAAGCCGCTAGCCTACCAGCGGGAGCTAGTCGTACACCCTTTAATCATGCTACGGCAGATTTAATTGAAGCTTTTAAACCAGAAATTATTAGCTTTCATTTTGGTTTGCCCGGTAATGATTTGATGGCGCGTATAAAAAGCTGGGGTACTAAAGTTTTATCTACTGCGACAACGCTTAAAGAGGCTTTGTGGCTGGAAGCTCAGGGTGTTGATGGGGTTATTGCACAAGGTTTAGAGGCTGGCGGGCATCGTGGTATGTTTTTATCAGCTGATATAACCACTCAAGTGGGTTTGGCTGCTTTGGTGCCACAAATTGTTAGCCAAGTAAAAGTGCCTGTTGTTGCAGCTGGTGGTATTGCCGATGCTAAAGGCGTGCAGGCTGCATTGTTGCTAGGTGCTAGCGCAGTGCAAGTGGGTACTGCTTATTTGCTGTGTAATGAATCAAATACCAGTCAGCTGCATCGTGCAGCATTAAAAAGTACTGAAGCTGAACACACGGCACTCACCAATATTTTTACGGGTAGGCCAGCTAGAGGTATCGTTAACCAGGCCATTAAAGAGCTAGGCTATATCAGTGAAACAGCACCAGATTTTCCTTATGCTTCCATTGAAATGGGTAAGTTACGGGCAGCAGCCGAAAAGAACAATTCAGCTGATTTTTCGCCCCTTTGGTCGGGCCAAAACCCAACAGGCTGTAAAGAGATTTCGGCAGGTGAATTAACTAGGCAATTAGCTGAGTTTTGATCTTCACCGTGTTTAGTTGTTAGGTCAGAAAAAAGTTGGCGACTATGCAACCCAAGAGAAGGTGAGTTTTAAAAATTCATTCCAATATGGCGCCCGTCAGCCAGTTGAATGTCTAGGGTAAGTTTACCGCCCATGGCTTCTACATAACGTTTTAATGATGAAAGTTTAATTTCTTGTCCACGTTTTTCTAAATTGGCAATAGATGGTTGAGAAACACCCAAGCGTTTTGCTATTTCGACCTGTGATAACTCAAGCTCTTCACGAAGTGCAGCTAACTTCATTTCAAAGATTTCTTGTGTTGCTTGCTCTTGGGCACCGGTAATAACATTAGGGTCAATTTTTTTAAGCAGTTCACTCAAGGGTTTAGCCATAGTTACCTCAGGGTTTGTAAATAATTTAGAAATTCTTTTTCAGCAATAGGTAGCAGGTCTTCATAGAAACGTTTTTCACCTGACTTATTACCACCACAAAGCATTACAGCTTGACGAAGTGGATCAAAGGCAAAGAATATACGGTAAGGTTTACCATTATGCTGAATTCTTAACTCCTTTAAATTTCTAACTTTTTTAGTTTTCTTAAGAGTATCCACGTCAGGCCTGCCGAGCATTGGACCAAACTCTTTTAGTTTAAATATACCCACTAGAATACTTTGCTGTTCGCTATTACTTAATGAAAGAAACCATTGGTCAAAGTAATTAACAGTGACTATCTCCCACATAGTTACCTCAATTTGCTTAGGTTATTATAGCTTGTAGGTTATATAGCGTAAAGGTTATTTTTTTGCGGCTGAATTTTCAATGTTAGTTGTTGTATTGCAGTAGAACAAAGACCTAGAGCAAAGTATTTTAATTAGCTTTTTACAGGCTAGTGCTTAAGTGATGGTAATGAGTGGAGCTGGTGGTTATTAGCAAGGACTTGGCTTTATTTATCCCTGCTAACTCATGGCTTAGGTTTTTATTTCAAGCTAAGGCACTAGTTTTAAGGTGCTTTGGGTGTTTTTGTGAATAGCTTTTTCTGCTAAGTGCTGTGGGTAGTAGCGTCCTTCTATATAAGCTTGTGCTTGGTCTGAATAGTGCTTATCAAATACAACGCCGCTCTGGCCGACCGGATTAATACCTAGGGCTTTTTCAGGCTCAGCAAAGTCTATTAACCGTCTTGTCGATGGCCCATATTCAACAGCCCAAGGTGCACTGGTATAGCCGCTAGAAAGGTTGTTGGCTAGTTCGTGCCCACCAGGTGCTGCAAAGCTACCTACATTAAAAAGTTTATCTAAGGGTTTAACCGCAGCTAGAGGATGGTTAGGGGTTAGGGTGTGAGCTTTACCCCACTGCCAAGCGTCTAGCTTAGCGCCGAGTGTGTTATTTAGGTGTTTTAAGGTGGCTTGCCAGGCTTGGCCTACAACCTTTTGGCGAGTTTGTGTTTCACCAGTTTTATGATTATTCCACCAAGGCGAATTGGGGTCTGCAGCTAATAGCGGTAAGGCGCTATCAATCATGCGTGTATTAAGTAGGTTTTCAAAAGTGCTTTCGCCTAATTCATCTAAAAAAGTAGCTTTTAAAAGCTGGTAGGTAAATTCAGTAAACACAGTGGGTAAATAACTGTCGGTTGGGAAATTACCCTGCCATTTTGCTAACTGGTTAATCAGCAGGGTTTCTTCTTTACTGCTGGCGCTGGCGTATAAATCGCCTAACAAGGGTTTAAGTAGGCGTGCTGCATAGCCACTTTGTTCGCCTAGTTGGACTGCTTGGCTGTTTTGGGTATTCCATTGTTTGTTGGGTTGGCTTAGTTCTTTAATGAGTTGTTCACCCCGGTCGGCTAGGTTGTAGTAGCCATGCAGGGGTATTTTATTGGGTGAAGCAGGTAAAAAGTTTGCTGAAACAATATAGCCACGTTCGGGGTTTTCTTCTTGTGGGTTATCGCTAAAAGGGTAGAAGCCGTATTTCTTAACTGCGTCTGTTTGGCTGTTGAGTATAAAAGCCGGCTGTGCGCTGGCATCACGAATCGGTATTTTACCTGCTGCCCACCAAGCAATATCTCCTAGTGCATTCGCCCAAACAAGGTTTAACCCAGGCGCATGAATTTTACTGGCGGCAGTACGGGCTTTATCTAGCGTATTAGCACGATTGAAGTCGTAAAAGGCTTCTAAAATAGGGTTTTCGGTTTCTAAAAAAGCCCACCAGATAGCAATGGGCGTGTCGGGTGTTTCTTCACCTAGCGCGGCATTTACGATAGGCCCAAACTCTGAGCTGTAAAGGGTGAGCTCTTCTGGCTCTTGGCCTTTAATGGCAATTAATTCTGTGTGGCTGTCTAAGCTTTCCCAGTTGGGTGGCAAGGCAATTAAGTCTAAATCATCGTTTTGGAACATGGTCAGTGACCAGCCAAATTCTTGGTTATGCCCTAGTAATGCAAAAGGATTCAGGGCTTGAAAGTGCCCATACAATTCAAAACTAGGTGTTTGTAGGTGGGCTTCGTACCAAACTGCAGGAATAGAAAAGCCGATATGTGGGTCACCTGCCAATAGGGGTTTGCCGCTTTGGGTTTTACTGCCCGCCATTACCCAAGCGTTACTGCCTTCAAATTGGGGTAGGTTGTTTTCAATGAGTGCTGCTTGGCTAATTTTGGCTAGGGCATTTAAACCCTGCCAATCGTTTGCTGTTAATTTGTTGCTGCTTAGGCTGCTAGTGGTGTTAGTAGAAGAGAGTTCAGGATAGCTAAGGTCGCCTTGGCTGGGTGTGCTTAAATCAAAAATGCGTAAATACTCTTCGCCTAGTTCATCTCGAATAAAGGTTAAAACAGGCTCGGTACGAAAAGCAGCAGCAAAACTGTAGGCCAAATAACCAGCGACACTTAGCGTATCTTCAGCGGTAAAAGGGCGAGGGGTAATGCCTAATAAATTAAACTCTAAGGGTTTAGCACGGGTGGCTTGGTATTGGTTAATGCCATCTAAGTAAGCACTTAAGCTTTGCATGGCTGGGCTGTTAGGGTCTTGCGTTTTTAAATAGCTTTTGGCGTGCTGGTGAAGGCGCAGGGTACGAAATAGGCGGTCAATTTTTAGGGTTTTTTCACCTAACACTTCAGACAGTTGACCTTGGGCTAGGCGGCGTACCATTTCCATTTGAAATAAACGGTCTTGGGCGTGCACATAACCCAGCGCACGGTAAGCATCTAGCTCGGTTGCGGCTTGAATATGCGGAACACCCCGTTCATCAAAACGCACACTCACTGCTTGGCTTAGCTGCTCTAATTGTATTTCACCACTACGCTGGGGCTGTTTTTGCTGAGTAAACCAATAGCCACCTAGCGTTAGTGTGATTAATAAAATTAGAATAAAAATAGCTAAGCGTTTCATCAAAACATCCTTTTTAGTTAAGACCTTAAAAGCTAGGCCACGGATTACACAAATAAGCACAGATTAAATCCCGATAAACTCTTTGTTAGTAAAAACTAAACTAATATTGTTTTGTTTTGGGGTTTGACCTTATCCGTGTTATCGGTGGCTTAAAGGTTTGTAGTTTCTGGTACTTGTGCCAAAGCTTCTTCTAGTAACTCTACACCGGCACCGGGTAAATGTGCACCTTCACTTAATACCCGTCGAAAGCGCCTTGCTCCGGGCACACCTTGAAAAACACCCAGCAAGGGACGAATGATGGGGTTAAGCCTGTCGCCTTGGCTAAGGCGTTCTTCAACATAGGGCAAGTAATGACGAATGGCTTGGTGTTGGGTTAGACCGTTATCTTTCTCGCCATACAGCTGTTGGTCCACTTGGGAAACCAACCAGGGGTTGTTCCATATTGCTCTGCCAAGCATGACTGAGTCGACGGTTTCTAATTGGGCTTTGCATGCTTCTAGGGTGTTGATACCGCCATTTAAGGCAATTACTAAATCTGGGTGTTGGGCTTTTAAGCGTTCCACACGGGCGTAGTTAAGCGGTGGTACTTCACGGTTTTGTTTGGGTGATAAACCTTTTAGCCAAGCTTTTCTGGCATGCAGAATAAATATTTTACAACCTGCCGCTTTTTGTTGGCTAATAAAATCTTCTAAATCTTGGTCTTCGTCTTGGTCATCAATACCTATGCGGCATTTAATGGTCACCGGCAAGTGGGTGGCAGCTTGCATGGCTTGAATGCAGTCGCTCACTAAGTTGGGGTGGGCCATTAAACAAGCGCCTATTAGGTTGTTTTGTACTCTATCGCTGGGGCAGCCCACATTTAGGTTGATTTCGTTATAACCCCACTCGGTAGCTATTTTAGCGCAACGTGCAAGGTCTTCTGGGTTGCTGCCACCCAGTTGTAGGGCTATTGGATGTTCTTCGGCTGAAAAATCTAAAAACCTGTGTGGGTCTTTGCCATGTAAAATAGCACCGGTGGTAATCATTTCTGAGTACATCAGGGTTTGAGTGCTAAGCAAACGTAAAAAATACCGAAAGTGGCGGTCGGTAACATCTAACATGGGCGCTAAAGAAAAACGGGGGTAGGGTTGATCACCCCAAAGTTGCAGAGACATAAGATTAAGATCACTAGCTAGTTAAAGTTGGTGAAGTGTAACCTTAGAAAAATAAAATGGCGACCTGCAAGGGGAGTGCTAGGTCGCCCTAGGTTTTACTAGTGGTTAAACCTTGTGATAACAGATAAAGCCCTAGAAAATGGGGCAGCAATAGTCTTACAAAAAATAAGGGCTGTGAAGGTGGCGTAATGTCGCAATAAATTCTGAGCAATGCAGCCAGTGGCAGAATCCTTTAAACTAGGTTTCTGGATTTAACCCATTATTTTTATCAGCAGGATTAATAAGCATGACTGTGCGCACTCGTATTGCTCCATCACCCACCGGTGATCCCCACGTAGGTACCGCTTATATCGCGTTGTTTAATTTATGTTTTGCCCGTCAACATCAGGGCAAATTTATTCTGCGGATTGAAGACACCGATCAGCAGCGTTCAACTGCTGAATCTGAGCAGAAAATTTTTGAGTCCTTACGTTGGTTAGGTTTGGATTGGGATGAAGGCCCAGACGTAGGTGGTGAATTTGGCCCTTATCGGCAAAGTGAGCGAGGTGATATTTATGGCAAGTACGCACAAGAATTACTCGATAAAGGTAAAGCTTTTAAGTGCTATCGTACCAGTGAAGAACTGGATGAATTACGTCGCCAACGTCAATTAGCAGGTAGATCAACAGCCTTAAAGCCCTCTGATTTATACTTACCTGAAGAAGAAGTAGCCAAGCGTGCTGCTGCTAATGCGCCCTTTGTAATTCGTATGCTAGTGCCTGAACATGATGGTGCTTGTGTGATTGACGACTTGCTGCGTGGCAAGGTGGCTTTAGATTGGAGCATGGTCGATGCACAGATACTTCTAAAGTCAGATGGTATGCCTACCTACCATCTAGCCAATGTGGTGGATGACCATTTAATGCAGATTACCCATGTGATGCGTGGCGAAGAATGGTTGAATTCAGCGCCTAAGCATAAATTACTTTATGAGTATTTTGGCTGGGAAATGCCAGTACTTTGCCATTTACCTTTGTTGCGTAATCCAGATAAATCTAAACTTTCAAAGCGTAAAAATCCCACTTCAATTAATTTTTACCAGCGTATGGGCTATTTCCCAGCGGCTATGTTGAACTACTTAGGCCGTATGGGTTGGTCCATGCCTGATGAGCGTGAAAAGTTCAGCCTAGAAGAAATGATTGCGAATTTTGATATTCAGCGAGTTTCGCTAGGTGGCCCAGTATTTGATGTTGAAAAACTCAGCTGGCTAAATGGTTTGTACCTGCGTGAAGACTTTACTGATGAGCAGCTGATTGCAGAGCTTATGACATGGGCATTTAACAGCGATTACGTTAAACAGATTATTCCACAACTGCGCCCACGTATTGAGGTTTTGTCTGATATAGCACCCATGGCGAGTTTCTTCTTTAGCGGTATGCCTAAGGTCACTAAAGCCGATTATGATGCATTAGGTTTTGAAGAAGCAGATTTGGTTGAATTGTTTCAGCTTTTAGTTTGGGAAATGGATAATTTAACCACTTGGAATAAAGACGCTATTTTAAATACCGTGAAGGCTTTAGCTGATAATGCAGAATTGAAGATGCGCAATTACTTACAGCCCGTATTTGTTGCTATTAGTGGTAGCACATCATCTACCTCTGTTTTAGATGCCATGGTGATTTTAGGCCCTGATATGAGTCGAGCGCGGTTACGTTTTGCGTTAGACCTAGTTTCTGGTGGTGGTGTTTCGAAAAAGCTCACTAAAAAGCTAGAAAAGACTTATCAGGCATTTTTGGCTAATAAAACTGCAACTGATTAATTTTATTTAAAATAAAGCTTGACGGTGTGATGATAGATGCCTATTATACGCACCGTCTTGAGGACATCCTGGGGGTATAGCTCAGCTGGGAGAGCGCCTGCCTTGCACGCAGGAGGTCTGCGGTTCGATCCCGCATACCTCCACCAAATCTAGTCCTACAGATTGTTTTATTAGTTAGTAAAAGTATTTACGTCCCATTCGTCTAGTGGTCCAGGACACCGCCCTTTCACGGCGGTAACAGGGGTTCGAACCCCCTATGGGACGCCACTTTTACAGCTGACCATTCCTTTTAGTTGTAATCATCTCTGGTTTTATCCACAATTTTACCTACCTTCTATTAGGCTTAAAATCTAAGTCTCTAACTATTTAATTTATATTACTTTTTAATGGCTGGGTTAACTTAGCTTTTGCCTCTGGGGTTGATCTGCTCTGGCCCGTGTACTTAACCTAACTAAGCTTGATTAAAAAATGAACTTTTTAAGGTGGAGGCTATATTTATTGGCTTAGCGCCAAGTATAAAGGATTTGTCCACCAGTTTATCCACAGATCTTGTGGATAAGGTTTAAAGTTCGTTGAGTAGTAAATCGTTAAGTAGTTGGTACTTGGCAGGATCTTCAGGCAGTAGCTTTTTCTTGCTATCAGGTAGAACAGCTAGCTTCAGGTCTTGGTGTTTTAATGGCTGATTGGTATTTTTATTAAAGACTAGGCGAACCACTGATGGGTGGTTATTTTGGTCATGGCGCTTTACAAAGGCTAGGTCACCATTTTCAAAAGCGACTAGCGAACCGATTGGGTAGAGTCCTTGGCGTTTAATCAGCTGTTGAATAGAGGCTAGGTCTAGCTTGTCACGCATGGCTAAAAGGCGTTTATAAGCTAAAGCATAGGGTAGGCCTGCACGGTAGCTACGACCATTGGTCATGGCATCAAATACATCAATAACGGCTGCTAGCTTGCCAACAGGGCTTATGGAAATACCTTTTAGGTGTTCAGGGTGACCTGAGCCATCTAAGCGCTCACAGTTTTGTGTGGCAAGGGTTAATGCAATGGCAGGCATGCCCTGTTGCCTAGAGAGAACTTCTCGGGTTAGCAAAGAGTGCTTGTGCATTACCTTGGCTTCTGTTTCGTTTAATTCGCCGCTTTTATTAACAATTCTGTCAGGTATTAAGCCTTTACCTAAGTCATGGCACAAGCCTGCAAAAATAATGTCGCGCAGGTAGCTTGGATCACCAGACCTAGGGTTATCTTGGTTAAACATGGTTTGATCAGCAAGCAATACCGCAACACTGACTGAGTGCTCATAAAGGTAGTTGGCTGATGAGCGAACACGAGAAATGAGTAGTAGTTCTTGCCGATCTTTTTGAAGCTTTTCTAAAAGTAGATCGGTTACTTCCCAGGCCTCATCGATAGGTAAGGCAGTTTTATCTCGCAAGCTATTAACTAGCTTTTGTACGCAACGCACAGCTTTGTGATGCACTTCTTCTGTTGTAAGTTTCTCTAGCTCCTTGGTTTCTTCTTCGGTTTCAGGCTGGGTGTTTTTGCTAGGTTCTTTGCCTGAAGCATCTAAGAAAAGCTCGGATATGGGTGCAGAGCTATTGCCTGAACTTGAGCGAGCATTATCACGCTGTAACTCATTAACGATAAAAGAAATTTTGCGATCCAGTTTAGGATCCATATTAATGAGCTGACAACCTAAGCTGCTAACATCTCTTTTTTCATCGTAACCAACGTGACGTATGGCTATACCAATATCAAGAAGGTGACCGTTAGGAAAAATAATATAGCAGCTGGTGTACTCGGTATTTTTTGGTAGCGTTTCGCGCAAGTCACCCTTGGCTTCAATTTGACAGCCTTGGGCGGATAAGTCTCTGAGCAACCCATCATGCTCCCAAGTAGGGCTTTGTGGGATGATGTTGTCATATTCATCACGTTTAATTTCTGGCTTCTTAACGCCAAGCCTTACCTGAATATTTAAAGATAAGCGCACAGATGCACGAAAGAATTGACGACGTTGTAAGAAATGTAACTCAGTGGGGAAGAGGACTTTATAAACCGGGCTATCTTCTTTGATGGCACGCCCAACAGCTTGTAGCTTTTCTGCACTAATTTTGCAGCCGTCATGGTAGCTATCAAAATGAAAGGGAATAGCTTTTGCCATAAGCTCATCACCCCATTTTGGGGTGACTTCATCTAGCAAAATGTAACCTTCTTTAAAGTTTACGGCGAGCACCATGCTGGTATAGTGGTCTGCAACCGAGTCAAAGCGTAGCTTTAAAGGCGTATGCTTGACTTGTAGCCTACGCATAAGGCGATAGATGCCCTCACGTGACTTAATTAGCTGACCTTCTTCCTTCGGTTCTTCTGAGGTTGTTCCGTTTTTGCTCTGTGTCATGCCCACAAAATAAAATCCTGAATACTTGGGTTTTTGTTAACCAATGCAACTTAATACCTGTTCAGCAGTTAAAAATCAACAACTGCTAGAAGTATATGCACAATCAATGCGCTCGCTTAAGCTTGTGGCTTGAATGCTCTCATGCGCCTTAATAGGCTAGAGGTATCCCAGCGACCACCGCCTTGTTGCTGAACTTCAGCATAAAATTGATCGACCAAGGCAGTAACAGGCAACTGTGCATCAAGTGCACGCGCTTGATCTAGGCAGATAGCAAAGTCTTTACGCATCCAGTCTACAGCAAAACCGTGCTCATATTCATCGGCAATCATAGTTTTGTGACGGTTGTTCATTTGCCATGAGCCTGCAGCACCTAGGCTAATAACATCGATAACTTTTTGTTGGTCTAATCCTGCTTTTTCAGCAAAGTTTAGTCCTTCGGCTAAGGCTTGAACAAGACCACCAATGCAGATTTGGTTAACCATTTTGGTCATTTGACCAGCGCCTGCTTCACCCATATAGGTAACGGCTTTAGCAAACAACTGCATAATCGGTTCTGCTCGCTCGTAAGCTGATGCATCACCACCCACCATGATTGTTAGTTGGCCGTTGATTGCGCCTTGCTCACCACCTGAAACAGGTGCGTCTAAAAAGTTTATTTGTTGTTTTTGGCAGGCTGCAGCCATTTCTTTAGCTAGGGAGGCTGAGGCAGTGGTGTGATCAACGATAAGGCTGCCGGCTTGCAGGCTAGTTAGAATGCCTTGTTGGCCTGTTACAACTTCGCGCACGTCTTCGTCTTTGCCTACGCATATAAAAACTATTTCAGCCTTGGCTGCAGCTTCAGCGGGTGTAGAGGCAGATGTGTGGTCAGGGTTTTCTAGAACCCATTGAGAGGCTTTAGCAGGTGTACGGTTAAACACGGTGACTTGATGTCCGGCTTTAGCAAGGTGGCTGGCCATTGGGCCGCCCATAACGCCTAACCCTATAAAGGCAATTTTTTTAGGTGTGCTCATTTTTCCTCCAAGTAATAAAAAAGGCTGCCTTAGCAGCCTTTGATAGAACAGTTGTTGCTTAGCGATTAGGTAGGTCACGCTGAGGTGCGCCGGTGTAAAGCTGACGCGGGCGACCAATTTTGTAATCGTTGCTAATCATTTCGTTCCAATGTGAAATCCAGCCAATAGTACGGCTCATGGCAAAGATAACGGTAAACATATTGGTTGGAATGCCTATGGCTTTAAGAATGATACCTGAATAGAAGTCTACGTTGGGATAAAGTTGACGTTCAACAAAGTATTCATCTTCTAGTGCAATTTGCTCTAGGCGCTTAGCAATTTTTAGCTGCGGATCATCAGATAAGCCTAGTTCAGCTAGCACTTCATCACAGGTTTCTTTCATAACTTTAGCGCGTGGGTCAAAGTTACGGTAAACACGGTGACCAAAGCCCATTAGCTTGAAAGGGTCATTTTTGTCTTTAGCGCGTGCTACAAACTCATCAATGCGAGATTCATCACCAATTTCGTCTAGCATGGTTAGTACGGCTTCGTTAGCACCACCGTGAGCAGGACCCCAAAGTGCAGCGATACCTGCAGCGATACAAGCAAAGGGGTTAGCACCCGTAGAGCCAGCTAGGCGAACTGTTGAAGTAGAAGCGTTTTGTTCGTGGTCTGCATGAAGCATGAAAATACGATCCATGGCTTTAGCAAACACGGGGCTGATTTTATATTCTTCACAAGGTGTAGCAAACATCATGTGTAAGAAGTTTTCAGCGTAGGAAAGGTCGTTACGTGGATACACAAATGGCTGGCCAGTTGAATACTTGTAACACATGGCAGCGATAGTGGGCATTTTAGCAATTAAGCGATGAGCTGATACTTTACGATGATAAGCATCGCTAATATCCATAGCTTCATGGTAAAAAGCAGATAGTGCACCGACTACGCCACACATAACAGCCATGGGGTGAGCATCACGGCGGAAGCCTTTGAAAAACTGAGTTAGCTGCTCATGGACCATGGTGTGACGGTTAATGGTTTCGGAAAACTCTTGGTATTCTTCAGCTGTTGGTAGTTCGCCATTAAGCAATAAGTAGCAAAGCTCTAAGTAATTAGACTTAGCTGCTAGTTGATCAATAGGATAGCCACGGTGAAGAAGAATGCCTTTGCCGCCATCAATGAAAGTTATTTTAGATTCACAAGACGCAGTAGCCATAAAGCCAGGGTCGTAGGTGAACACACCTGTTGAGCCTAAGCTACGTACATCAACTACGTCTGGGCCAAGGGTACCTGAAAGTATAGGTAGCTCGACTGTCTGCTCAACGCCATCAATAGTTAGTACTGCTTTCTTATCAGCCATAAGGCCTCCTTATAGGTTTTGATCATTCTTGCAGTTAGAAAATGAAGGTGGCACTACTATAGAAGCGAAATTTCTCCTGTCAATTACGCTAAATGTGTAGAGTATTTGACGTTTAGCTTGCTAGAATGCGCCACGCCTTAAATTAAGGCTTAGTATTAGATTCGCTTATTTTAGTGCAGTGCACAACCTTTGGATAGATTGCGTAACTATTTGTTGGTTCTTATAATCAGTGACCTGCACTTGGGGGATAAGTGCTGCAGCAGAAAACTGCTTAGTAATTTAAGCATTTTTCTGGCGAGTGCTTTTAAATATAATCGCTTGTTGCCGGGGAAACCTGTGCAAGCACTATAAAAGAGTGTGTAGAGCCGTGAAAAGCAATAGACCTGTAAACCTCGATTTATCGACGATAAAATTTCCTTTATCAGCGTTAGCATCGATAACTCACCGCATTAGCGGCGTTATTTTATTTGTTGGCCTGATTTTTATGTTCTGGGCATTTGATGTGTCTTTATCTTCTCCAGCTGGTTTTGATAGTGTCAAAACTACTTTGCAAGATAATTTCCTAGCAAAATTTGTGCTTTGGGGAATGCTGACAGCTTTAGGTTATCACTGCCTAGCAGGTGTTAAGCACATCATTATGGACTTCGATATTGGCGTGAACTTAGAAAATGGTCACACCATGTCGCAAGTTGTCTTTATTCTAGCAGCTGTATTGGCTGTGTTGGCAGGAGTCTGGGTATGGTAACCAATGTCACAAATTTTGGCCGTAGCGGTTTAGCTGACTGGCTAATGCAACGTGTAACTGCTGTTATTATGTTGGCTTACACTGTGTTCTTGCTAGGTTTTTTATTAACGAATGGCGATCTTGACTTTGTAACTTGGAAGACACTTTTTCAAGGCACCACAATGCGTATTTTTAGTTTGTTAGCTTTGCTTTCAATTGCTGCTCACGCCTGGATAGGTATGTGGACGGTAGCTACGGACTATATTAAGTGCGCTAAGCTACGCGTGATTTATCACTTGGTTGTAGTTATCGCTTTATTCGCCTATGTGGTTTGGGGCGTTCAAGTTTTGTGGGGAGCTTAATCCATGTCAACACTTCGTACACTAGAGTTTGATGCCATCATTGTTGGTGGTGGTGGTGCCGGTCTACGCGCAGCACTTCAGCTAGCGCAGTCTGGTCGTAAAACAGCAGTTATTTCTAAAGTATTTCCTACTCGTTCACATACCGTGTCTGCGCAAGGTGGTATTACCTGCGCCATTGCTTCTGATGATCCTAACGATGATTGGCGCTGGCACATGTACGATACCGTTAAAGGCTCCGACTACATTGGTGACCAAGACGCTATCGAGTACATGTGTAGTGAAGGCCCTAAAGCGGTATTTGAACTAGAGCACATGGGTTTACCTTTCTCACGTACTGAGCAAGGCCGTATTTACCAGCGTCCTTTTGGCGGTCAGTCAAAAGACTTTGGTAAAGGTGGTCAGGCTGCACGTACTTGTGCTGCAGCAGACCGTACAGGTCACGCGCTTTTGCATACGCTTTACCAGGGTAACTTAAAAAATGAAGCAACCTTCTTAAACGAATGGTATGCCGTTGACCTAGTAAAAAATGCTAAAGGCGATGTGGTTGGCTGTATTGCTATTTGCATTGAAGATGGTGAAACCATTTTCATTAAAGCTAAAGCAACTGTTATGGCGACTGGTGGTGCTGGTCGTATTTATGCTTCTACCACTAACGCTCTTATTAATACGGGTGATGGTGTAGGTATGGCGCTGCGTGCTGGCTTAGCTATGCAAGACATGGAAATGTGGCAGTTCCACCCCACTGGTATTTATGGTGCTGGTACCTTGGTAACTGAAGGTTGCCGTGGTGAAGGTGGTTACCTGATTAATAAAGACGGTGAGCGCTTTATGGAGCGTTATGCACCCAATGCTAAAGATTTGGCTGGTCGTGACGTTGTTGCACGTTCAATGGTTATGGAAATTCTTGAAGGCCGTGGTGCTGGTGAGCATGGTGATCACGTTTTCTTGAAGCTAGATCACCTAGGTGAAGAGGTATTGAACAAGCGCCTGCCGGGTATTTGTGAGCTATCTAAAACCTTTGCACACGTTGACCCAGTAAAAGCACCTATTCCTGTTGTGCCTACCTGTCACTACATGATGGGCGGTATTCCTACTAATGTTCATGGTCAAGCTATCACTATTGATGCAGAGGGTAATGACCAGATTGTTAATGGTTTATTTGCTTGTGGTGAAGTGGCTTGTGTATCCGTACATGGTGCCAACCGCTTGGGTGGTAACTCACTACTAGACTTAGTTGTATTTGGTCGTGCTGTTGGTTTGTACATTGAACAGGCGCTTGACCAAGGCATTGAGTATGACGATGCGGCTGAATCAGATATCGAATCAGCTCTTGCGCGTATGAATCGCTGGAATGAGTCTAAAGATGGTGAGTCTGTTCATGCGTTGCGTACTGAGCTGCAAAACTGCATGCAGAATTACTTTGGTGTATTCCGTGATGGCGAGTTCATGGAAAAAGGTATTGAGCAGTTAAAAGATCTGCGTGAGCGTATTGGTAAAGCACACCTAGAAGATAAGAGCCAAGCATTTAATACCGGCCGTATTGAAGCACTAGAGCTAGATAACCTTCTGGAAGTGGCTGAAGCAACTGCTATATCTGCTTATGAGCGTCGTGAGAGCCGTGGTGCTCATAGCCGTAATGACTTTACAGAGCGTGATGATGAAAACTGGTTGATGCACTCGGTTTATTCACCTGCCACTAAAACATTAAGTAAGCGTGCGGTTAATCGAGCTCCAAAAATGATTCAGGGCGAGATGTTGAAGCATTTTGAACCAAAAGTGCGTACTTACTAATCAGAATTTGATGTTGGGAGAGTAAAGATGCTTCAGGTATCAGTTTATCGCTACAATCCGGAAACGGATAAAAAGCCCTACATGCAGGACTTTGAAATCGACACCAAAGGTAAAGATATTATGGTGTTGGATGTACTGCATTTAATTAAAGAAAAAGACAATGGAATGTCTTACCGTCGTTCTTGCCGTGAAGGTGTATGCGGTTCCGATGGTTTAAACATGAATGGTAAAAATGGCCTAGCTTGTATTACACCTGTTTCAGATGTAGTGAAAAACAACAAGCTAATTATACGCCCTTTGCCTGGTTTACCCGTTATTCGTGATCTAGTGGTTGATATGTCGCTTTTCTATAAGCAGTACGAGCGCATTAAACCTTTCTTGATTAACGATACGCCTGAACCAGCGATTGAGCGTCTGCAAACACCAGAAGATCGTGAAAAGCTAGATGGCTTGTACGAGTGTATTCTTTGTGCATGTTGTTCAACGGCTTGCCCGTCTTTCTGGTGGAATCCTGATAAGTTTGTTGGGCCATCAGGTTTGCTACAGGCTTATCGCTTCTTAATCGATAGTCGCGATACTGCAACAAAAGAGCGTTTGGCTGAGTTGGATGATCCGTTCAGTGTATTCCGTTGTCACGGTATTATGAACTGTGTAGCGGTTTGCCCTAAGGGTCTAAACCCAACGCGTGCTATCGGTAACATTCGTGGTATGTTGTTGAATAACGCTACTTAAGTTGTAAGAAAAGTAAAAAGACTTTCTAAGCCGAAAGTCTTGAATAAAACCCTGTGCCACCCACTGTCTGTTTTTCTGTCAGTGGGGTACAATACCCAAGACGAAGCCAGTGCAGGTCACTGGCTTCTGACTATAATTTAGTAACCATCAGGGGATACGGGTTTTCCCCGTTTGTTCGCAGCGGCCAGGGGAACTGAGTATTATTTGATTCAGTGGTCAAAGCGAATGGACTCCCCTTCATGCAGGGTGATAACAGAATGCAAGAAGGCAGCATGGAGTTGATGTGGAATTCCTCTCATACTTATGGGGGCAATATTCACTATATCGAAGAACTCTACGAAGAGTATCTTAACGACCCTAACGCCGTACCGGAGCAGTGGCGTGAGTATTTCAATAAGCTCCCCCGTCCGGAAGGCGCATCAGCGCAGGATCTTCCTTTAGCGCCTGTTCGCGATCATTTCTCCCGTTTGGCCCGTCAACGTATTTCACGCACTGCCAGTAGTGGTGGCGATAGCCTGAGCGACAAAAAGCAGGTTAAAGTCCTACAGCTGATCAATGCCTACCGTTTTCGCGGTCACCAACAAGCTAACCTAGATCCACTAGGCTTAATGCAGCGTAAGGCAATTGCTGATCTAGAGTTAAGCTATCATCAGTTGAGTAACGATGATTTAGATCAGGAGTTCCAAACAGGTTCGCTTTTTATTGGTAAAGAAAAAGCAACGCTGCGCGAAATTCACGAAGCAATTAGCCAAACCTACTGTGGCACTATCGGTGCAGAATTTATGCACATAGTCGACACGGAAGAAAAACGCTGGTTGCAGCAACGCTTTGAATCCGTTCGATCCAAGCCAGACTTTAGCCCTGAAGTGCGTAAGCACTTGTTAGAGCGCCTAGTGGCTGCGGAAGGTTTAGAAAACTACCTAGCCTCTAAGTACCCAGGCACTAAGCGCTTTGGTTTAGAAGGTGGTGAATCTTATATTCCTATTATGGATGAAATCATCCAGCGCTCGGGTTCTTATGGCGTGAAAGAAGTTGTAATAGGCATGGCTCACCGGGGGCGTTTAAATACCCTAGTTAATATTCTAGGTAAAAGTCCTGCAGAGCTATTTGAAGAATTCGACGGAAAAATTGTTATTGAGTCAGGTTCGGGCGATGTTAAATACCACCAAGGTTTTTCATCTAACGTGATGACCAAGGGCGGTGAAGTTCACCTAGCCATGGCTTTTAACCCGTCTCACCTAGAAATTGTTTCACCCGTAATCGAAGGTTCGGTACGTGCACGCCAAGATCGTCGTGACGATACAGAAGGCGAGCTAGTGCTACCTATCTCAATTCACGGTGACTCGGCTTTCTCTGGTCAGGGTGTGGTAATGGAGACTTTCCAAATGTCTCAAACCCGTGCCTATAAGACTGGCGGTACTATTCATATCGTTATTAATAACCAGGTTGGCTTTACTACGGCAAAACCTGAAGATACACGCTCTTCTGAATACTGTACTGATGTTGCAAAAATGGTATCTGCACCTATTTTTCACGTGAATGGCGATGACCCAGAAGCTGTGTTGCACGTTACTCAGGTTGCTGTTGATTACCGCATGCAGTTTAAGCGTGATGTGGTCATTAACTTGGTTTGTTACCGTCGTCGTGGTCATAACGAAGCAGATGAGCCATCCGGTACTCAGCCGCTGATGTATCAAAAAATTGCTAAGCACCCAACCACTCGTAAAATTTACGGTTCACAGTTGGTTGAAACTGGTTTGATAACCGCTGAAGAAGATAAGCAACTAAGTGATGACTACCGTGACGCGCTAGATAACGGTCAGCACGTTGCTAATTCTTTAGTTAAAGAACCTAATAAAGCTTTATTTGTTGATTGGACGCCCTACCTAGGTCACGAATGGACTGCTGAATACGACACCAGTGTCGAGATGAAAAAGCTTCAAGAACTTGCTGGTAAAATGTGCGAAGTTCCTGAAGGTTTTCAGATGCAGCGTCAAGTTTCAAAAATCTATGAAGACCGTCGAAAAATGCAAGCCGGCGCTATGGCTATTAACTGGGGCTTTGCCGAAGTTTTAGCCTACGCAACACTTATAGATGCAGACTTGCCAATTCGCATTACCGGTCAAGACGTTGGGCGTGGTACTTTCTCACACCGTCATGCTGTTTTACATGACTTTAATGATGGTCGTGTGTTTGTTCCGCTACAAAACATGAAGCCTAATCAGCGTAAATTCATTATTCATGATTCCTTCCTATCTGAAGAAGCTGTACTAGCCTTTGAATATGGCTATGCAACAACTAAGCCAGATGCTTTAGTTATTTGGGAAGCTCAGTTTGGTGATTTTGCTAATGGTGCTCAGGTAGTTATCGACCAGTTTATCTCTTCTGGCGAAACTAAATGGGGTCGTTTGTGTGGGTTAACCATGTTACTACCTCATGGTTATGAAGGGCAGGGGCCTGAACACTCCTCTGCACGTTTAGAGCGCTATTTGCAACTTTGTGCTGAGCACAATATGCAGATTTGTACGCCAACTACACCTGCACAAATTTTCCACCTCCTACGTCGCCAAGCTTTACGTCCTCTTCGTAAGCCGCTAGTCGTTATGTCACCTAAAAGCTTACTACGCCATAAAGATGCAACGTCTACATTAGAAGACTTAGCCAATGGTCGTTTTGAGTGCATCATAGGTGACAAAGGCAACCTAGAAGCGAAGAAGGTTAAGAAAGTTATCTTGTGTGGTGGTAAAGTTTATTATGACTTAGTGACTAAGCGTGAAGAGCTAGGTTGTGATGACACGGCAATTGTACGCATTGAGCAACTCTACCCCTTCCCAGAAAAAGACTTGGAAGTAGAGCTAGCTCAGTATGCTCACCTAGAAAAAGTGGTTTGGTGTCAAGAAGAACCACAAAACCAGGGTGCTTGGTACTCTAGTCAACACCACATGCGCAATGTACTTAATCAAATTAAACCTGAGCTTAATCAACAGTTTAGTTTTGCTGGTCGTACTGCTTCTGCAGCACCAGCATCAGGTTATGTTAGTGTGCACGTAGAACAGCAAAATCGCTTGGTTGCTGATGCTTTCGAAGCTTAGTCTTCGCTAGCTAGCAGAAAATACACTTTAGCTTTCGGGTCTAATTTAGACCCGAAATACAAGAATAAGTAGGATAGGGCATAATATGGCTATTGAGATTAAAGCTCCAACTTTCCCTGAGTCAGTGGCTGAGGGCAGTGTTGCAACCTGGCACAAGCAGCCAGGCGAAGCAGTAACCCGTGATGAAATCTTGGTTGATATCGAAACTGATAAAGTTGTTTTAGAAGTACCCGCACCTGTAGATGGCGTTCTAGAAGAAATTCTTGCACAAGAAGGTGAAACGGTTGTTTCTGAGCAACTGTTAGCAAAAATTAAAGAAGGTGCCGTTGCCGCAGCAGCTCCTGCAGCTAAAGAAGAAGCTCCCGCTGCTACAGAAGAAGCAGAAGTGGTTGGTGACCTGCGCGTTGCACCTGCAGCACGTAAACTAGCAGCAGAAAAAGGCCTAGACCTTGCTAAGATTAAAGGTAGTGGTAAAGGTGGTTTAATTACTAAAGAAGACGTAATGAATGCCCCAAGTGCGCCTGCTGCCAAGTCTGCTGCTGCACCAGTAGAAGTGAATGTCGCGCCAGGTGAGCGCATTGAAAAACGTGTGCCTATGAGTCGCATGCGCCAAACCATTGCTAAGCGTCTAGTTCAAGCTCAACAAACGGCTGCCATGTTAACGACTTACAATGAAGTCGACATGAAACCCATTATGGAAATGCGCAAACAGTACAAAGACTTATTTGAAAAGCGTCATGATGGTGTTCGTCTAGGCTTTATGTCTTTCTTTGTTAAAGCAGCAACTGAAGCTCTAAAACGCTTCCCTGATGTGAACGCTTCTATTGATGGAACAGACATTGTTTATCATGGTTACCAAGATATAGGCGTTGCTGTTTCAACAGCTCGCGGTTTAATGGTTCCAGTATTGCGCGATTGCGATTCCATGAACTTAGCTGATATCGAAGGCACCATTGCAGACTTTGGTCAGCGTGGCCGTGATGGAAAAATTGGTATCGAAGATTTACAAGGTGGTACTTTTACCATTACTAACGGTGGTGTTTTTGGTTCGTTAATGTCTACGCCTATCATCAACCCACCACAAACGGCCATTTTAGGTATGCACAAAATTCAAGAGCGTCCTATGGCTATCAACGGTGAAGTGGTTATTCGTCCAATGATGTACCTTGCACTCTCTTATGATCACCGCATGATTGATGGTAAAGATGCTGTACAATTCCTTGTGACTATCAAAGAACTCTTGGAAGACCCAGCACGTATTTTGCTGGATGTATAAGGTCTGGAAGTGTATTAATCCTGCTACTCTGAAACAGGAACAGTAAAGATGTCTAACAAATTTGATGTTGTAGTAATTGGTGCAGGCCCTGGTGGTTATGTTGCTGCCATTCGCGCTGCACAGCTTGGCCTAAAAACCGCTTGTGTAGAAAAGTGGGTCAACAAAGAAGGTAAAAGTGTACTTGGTGGTACTTGCCTGAACGTGGGTTGTATTCCTTCTAAAGCACTACTAGAAGCTTCCCATAAGTTTCACGAAGCCTCCCATGATTTTGATGATTTTGGTATTCAAGCCAAAGGCATCAGCATGGATGTTAAAAAGATGGTTGGCCGTAAAGACAAAATTGTTAATCAGCTGACTGGCGGTATTGCCATGCTGTTTAAAGCTAACGGCGTTACCTCTTTTGAAGGTACAGGTAAGCTATTAGCGGGTAAAAAAGTTGAAGTAGTCGGTCACGATGGTCAAAGCCAAGTATTGGAAGCAGAAAATGTCATTGTTGCTTCTGGTTCTGTACCGGTAGAAATTCCACCTGCACCTTTAACTGAAGGCCTTATTGTTGATTCAACTGGCGCTTTAGACTTCACTGAAACACCTAAGCGTTTGGGTGTTATTGGTGGTGGTGTTATCGGTCTAGAGCTAGGTTCTGTTTGGGGTCGTTTAGGTTCAGAAGTAACAGTGTTCGAAGCAATGGACACCTTCCTAGCTTCTGTAGACCAGCAAATTGCTAAAGAAGTGAAAAAATCACTGACCAAGCAAGGCCTAGAAATTGAATTAGGCGCGCGTGTTACTGCCACTGAAGTTAAAGGTAAAGAAGTAGAAGTTACCTTTGCTGATGCTAAGGGCGAACACAAAAAAGTATTTGATAAACTAATCGTTTGTGTAGGCCGCAAGCCTTACACTCAAGGTGTGCTTGCAGATGACTCAGGCGTAACTTTAGATGAGCGTGGTTTTATCTTTGTTGATGATAACTGCCGTACTTCAGTACCTGGCGTTTATGCTATAGGTGATGCGGTTCGTGGCCCTATGCTAGCGCACAAAGCATCTGATGAAGGTGTTGCTGTAGCTGATCTTATTGCTGGACGTAAAGCAGAAGTAAATTACGACGCTATTCCTAGCGTTATTTATACCTTCCCAGAAGTGGCCGCTGTTGGTAAAACCGAAGAAGAGTTGAAAGCATCCAATGTTGCTTATAAAACGGGTGTGTTTCCTTTTGCAGCAGCCGGTCGTGCTATGACCAATGGCTCAACTGAAGGTATGGTTAAAATTTTAGCTCACGCTGAAACAGATCGTGTATTAGGTATGCATATTTTTGGCCAGCATGCGGGTGAACTAATTCACACGGGTGTTATTGCGCTTGAATTTGCATCCTCGGCAGAAGATTTGGCCTTGATGTGCTTTGCGCATCCAACCTTATCTGAAGCTGTGCATGAAGCTGCACTGGCCGTGGATGGTCATGCCATTCACATGGCTAATCGTAAGAAGCGCTGATTTATCAGCGAAAGTTTGTAGGCTGTCTTACCGATAGCCTACGGGGGATACACCCAACTTGGTTGCTAGTTACCACTGGCGTTTAGTTGGGTGTATCAAGATCACAAGTAACAAATATAAAACGGCATTGAAAATATGAACCTGCACGAATATCAGGGTAAAAAACTGTTCGCCGAATACGGTCTTCCAGTTTCCACCGGTTATGCTGTAGATACACCGGAAGAAGCAGTTGAAGCTTGTAAAAAAATTGGCGGCAATATGTGGGTCGTTAAGGCTCAAGTTCACGCTGGTGGACGCGGTAAAGCTGGTGGTGTAAAGCTTATTAAATCTGCTGACGAAGCAGGTGAGTTTGCCAAGCAGTGGTTAGGTAAAAACCTAGTAACCTTTCAGACTGATGCCAATGGTCAGCCTGTTAGCAAAATTCTAGTTGAGAACTGCACAGATATATCCAATGAACTTTATCTAGGTGCTGTTCTTGACCGTGCAACACGTCGTGTCGTTTTCATGGCCTCTACAGAAGGCGGTGTAGACATTGAAACTGTTGCAGAAGAAACACCAGAAAAAATTCTTAAAGCTATTATCGATCCTCTAGTAGGTGCACAGCCTTACCAGGCGCGTGAGTTAGCTTTCAAACTAGGCCTTAATCCTGAACAAATTAAGCAGTTCACTAAGATTTTCTTAGGCCTTGCTAAACTGTTTACAGATAAAGATTTAGCACTACTTGAAATTAACCCTCTGGTTGTAACTGACGAAGGTAACCTACATTGCCTAGATGCTAAGTTAGTTATCGATGGTAACGCCTTGTACCGTCATAAAGACCTACAAGAAATGCGTGATCCTAGCCAGGAAGACGAGCGTGAAGCTGATGCTGCTAAGTGGGAACTTAACTACGTTGCACTAGATGGTAACATCGGTTGCATGGTTAACGGTGCTGGTCTAGCTATGGGTACTATGGATATCGTTAATATCCACGGTGGTCAGCCAGCAAACTTCCTAGACGTGGGTGGCGGTGCTACCAAAGAGCGCGTTGCAGAAGCATTCAAAATTATTCTTTCAGATGAAAATGTTAAAGCAGTTTTAGTTAATATTTTTGGTGGTATCGTACGTTGCGATATGATTGCTGAAGGTATTATTGGTGCTGTTGAACAGGTTGGCGTTAAAGTACCTGTTGTTGTCCGCCTTGAAGGTAACAACGCAGAACTGGGTTCCAAAAAATTGGCTGAAAGCGGTCTAAACATCATCGCGGCCACCAGCCTAACGGATGCAGCTCAGCAAGTTGTTAAAGCGGCGGAGGGCAAATAATGAGCGTATTAATTAATAAAGATACCAAGGTAATTTGTCAGGGTTTCACTGGCGGTCAAGGTACTTTTCACTCAGAGCAAGCAATTGCTTACGGTACTAAAATGGTTGGCGGTGTAACACCTGGTAAAGGTGGTACAACTCACCTAGGTCTACCCGTTTTTAACACTGTTAAAGATGCTGTAGAAGCAACAGGTGCTGATGCTTCTGTTATCTACGTTCCTGCTCCTTTCTGTAAAGACTCTATCTTAGAAGCTGCTAACGCTGGCATTAAGTTAATTGTTGCCATTACAGAAGGCATTCCAACCTTGGATATGCTCGAATGTAAAGTTAAGTGTGATGAGCTAGGTGTTGTTCTTATCGGTCCTAACTGCCCAGGTGTTATTACTCCTGGCGAATGTAAGATTGGTATTATGCCTGCACAAATTCACCAGCCAGGTAAAGTAGGTATTGTATCGCGTTCAGGTACACTAACCTATGAAGCTGTTAAGCAGACTACCGACCAAGGCTTTGGTCAGTCTACTTGTGTTGGTATTGGTGGCGACCCTATTCCAGGTTCAAGCTTTATCGATATTCTTAAGCTTTTCCAAGAAGACCCCAAAACTGAAGCGATTGTAATGATCGGTGAAATTGGTGGTACTGCAGAAGAAGAAGCAGCGGCTTACATTAAAGCTAATGTAACCAAGCCAGTTGTTTCTTACATTGCTGGTGTAACTGCACCTCCTGGTAAGCGTATGGGTCATGCTGGTGCAATTATTTCTGGTGGTCAGGGTACTGCAGATGAAAAATTCGCAGCACTAGAAGACGCAGGTGTAAAAACTGTGCGTTCTTTAGCTGATATCGGAAGCGCATTAAAAGAAGTAACTGGCTGGTAAGTTCTGGCTAAATTATTTCTAGCTTTACCAACCGCCTGCTTAAAAGCAGGCGGTTTTTTTTGAGCTAATAAAAAGTGCTTATTATTTATTAGCAGCAGAAGTAGGTTTTTTAATTAAACGTGCTGCAAAAGACTGAAGGCGCGGTGCACCAATTAAAATAAGCACAAAGGCAATCGGCCAAGCAATGTAGAAGGCTTGCCACCAACGCGCAATAAAGTTTCCTTCATAGCCAGTGTTAACTATAGTTATTACGCAGGTCATAATGGTAACCATGTAAAGTGACATGACTGTAGAAAATACATACCTAGCGTACTTAGCAGGAAAAATCATACTGAACTCCAAGTTTAGTTTAGCTTTTGCTTATTTTACCTAATAAAATTTATGCTTGTACAATGCATTTCTACTATGCAATCAATAGCCACTCTTGTAACCACCTTAGCTGGTATAAAAAATGACTAACGAGCAACTCAAACATGGGATAAGCCGCTTTATGAGTTTAATCCCTCACTGCAAACAGCTAAACATGCAGGTTGAATCTGTTTGCGAAACTCACCTAGTGCTTTCCATAGAAGGTGATGAGCGTTTTTTGGGTAATAAAGAAGAAGGTTTAATTCATGGTGGAGTTTTAAGTGTGCTAATGGATAGCGCTTGTGGCTCAGCTGCGGTTATTGCTTCACCAGAACCAGAAGTATGCCCAACGGTAGACTTAAGAATGGATCATTACCGTGCAGCCAAGGTAGGTAAAAAAATCTATTGCCGTGCAGAGGTAACCCACCTAGCAAGGCAAATTGTTTTTACTGAAGGTTTAATTTGGCAAGATGAAGCTAAGCCTATTTGTAAAGGTACAGGTACTTTTATGCGCCTAGGTGCAGAGCGAACACCTAAGGGTTTTGCTGAGCAGATTTTTGGGCTTACTCAGGAGACAAAAGCATGAATGAAAGTGATTTGCAGCCTGGAAAACTAGGAGACCACTTATCTGCCAAGGAGGTTAATACTTGGTTAGCAATGATTCCTTATGCACGTTTAATCGGCGTGGAAGCAGAAGATAAGGAAGATGCCTTAATATTTACTTTACAGCCCAAGTCAGAAAATGTTGGTAATCCATTATTACCTGCTTTGCATGGTGGCGTGGTAGCAGCCTATTTGGAAACCGCTGCTATTTTAAATGTTATGGCCTATACCCAAGGAAAACGAATTCCTAAAATAATTGACTTCTCAATTGATTACCTACGCTCAGCACGCACTGAGAAAACCTATGCGCGTTGCGAGTTAGGCCGTTTAGGTAAGCGAGTGGTTAATGTGTCCATCACAGCCTGGCAGGGTGATAGAGAAGCTGAACCTATTGCTTTAGCGCGTGCTCACTTAATTTGGCCTGAAATCTAGTTCTAACAATTAGCCTTGAATTTTTTTGCCTAGACCCCATTAAACTAGCATCACTTAAATACATTAACCTTGATGCTCAGGAGTTCGCTGATAATGAGTCAGGCAGAAAAACAAACACTCGGTTTCCAAACAGAAGTTAAGCAGCTACTGCACCTAATGGTGCACGCACTCTATTCTAATCGTGAAATCTTTTTGCGTGAGCTAATCTCTAATGCCTCAGATGCTTGTGACAAACTACGTTTTGAAGCGATTGCCAAGCCTGAGCTTTTAGAGGAAGACCCAGACCTAAAAGTAAAGATTAGTTTTGATGAAAAAAACAACAGCCTAACCCTAGAAGATAACGGGATAGGTATGAACCGTGATGATGTCATAGCTAACTTAGGTACCATTGCTCGCTCGGGTACAGCAGAGTTTTTACAGCAGCTAACAGGTGATCAGAAAAAAGATTCTGGTTTAATTGGTCAATTTGGTGTCGGTTTTTACTCAGCTTTTATTGTTGCAGATGAAGTAACCGTAGAAACACGTAAAGCAGGTGTGGCGGCTGAAGAAGGTGTACGTTGGACTTCAAAAGGTGATGGCGAATTTACCGTTGAAGCCATTAATAAGCCTAGTCGTGGAACTCAGATTACCCTTAGTCTTAAAGAAGATGCCACAGAATATGCTAGTGGTCATCGTCTACGTAACATTATTCAAAAATATTCAGATCATATTGGCCTACCCATTCAGCTACAAAAAGACGTAGAAGTGGAGGGTGACGATGCAGAGGCAGCAGACCAAGCGACTGCCGTTGAATGGGAAACCATCAATAAAGCCAATGCACTTTGGACACGCAGTAAAAATGAAATTAAAGATGAAGAGTACCAAGAGTTTTATAAGCACGTTGCTCACGACTTTGAAGACCCACTAGATTGGAGTCATAACAAAGTTGAAGGTAAGCAAGAATATACTTCGCTTCTCTACATTCCTAAGCGTGCACCTTTTGACTTATACCAGCGTGAAGCACCGCGTGGCTTAAAGCTCTATGTTCAACGTGTATTTATCTTAGATAACGCAGAACAGTTTTTACCGCTTTACCTACGCTTTATTAAAGGTGTAGTTGACTCATCAGACCTGCCGCTGAATATTTCGCGTGAAATTCTGCAGCAAAACCCGCAAATCGATAGCATGAAGTCTGCACTGACTAAGCGTGTACTAAGCTTGCTAGATAAAATGGCTGATGACCAAGACAAGTACTATGAGTTTTGGAAAGAGTTTGGTCAGGTGCTTAAAGAAGGCCCAGGTGAAGATTTTGCTAACCGTGAGCGCATCGCTGGCTTGTTACGCTTTAGCTCTACCGAGCAAAATGAACAGCGTGTTAGTCTTGCAGATTATGTAAGTCGCATGAAAGAAGGCCAAGATAAAGTTTACTACCTTATTGGTGAAAGCTTGGCACAGGTTAAATCTAGCCCTCACCTAGAAGTTTTCCGCAAAAAAGGCATAGAGGTTTTACTCTTAACGGACCGTATTGACGAATGGTTAATGAGTCACCTAAATGAGTTTGATGGCAAATCATTAGTGGATGTTGCACGCGGCGATTTAGACCTAGGCTCACTGGATAGTGAAGAAGATAAAAAAGCCCAAGAAGAAGCAACAGAAACCAAGAAAGATTTACTAGAGCGCATTAAAAAATCTTTGGAAGATAGAGTAAGCGAAGTGCGTGTTTCAACTCGCTTAACCGACTCGCCTGCTGTATTGGTGATAGGTGCAGATGATCTAGGTTTACAAATGCGTAAAATTCTAGAAGCTTCAGGTCAACAGTTACCTGATAGCAAACCCATTCTAGAAATTAACCCTAGCCACCCTCTAGTTGAGCGTTTAGAAGCTGAAGCGCAAGAGGCTAACTTTACAGACTTAGCTACCTTGCTGTGTGATCAGGCTGCACTAGCAGCAGGTGAAAGCCTTGAAGATCCAGGTCAGTTTGTACAAAGGCTGAACCGCTTGTTGTTAGAGTTAGCAAGCAAGTAAATGCCTTAAACTACCTAAGCCCGGCTAATAACCGGGCTTTTTTGTAGTTATTCTGGACACACTTGCTATCTGTCGGTAAAGTTCACTTATTACACATCATAATGATTAGTTAGGATGGAGCGAGTAGTGGATCGCAGAACACTTTTAAAAGCCTTGTCACTATCAGGTTTTGTTGCCCTAGGTAGTGGTTCGGTATTGCGTCAAGTTAACTTGACCGATAAATTACAAAAAAGCTTCGGTATGGGTGCTTTACAGGGTCAGTGGGCAGCCACTAATCTGCAGCATGGTATGGAAGATATTCTACCTACTCAGCTCAGTGAAGCCTTATCTCAAGTACACCAGCAAGCGGCTGCTCAGGCGGCTGCGTCTGGGTCAAGTAATGCAGAAACGCGCACACGCTATTTTGAAAGCGTATTTGATGATGACTACTTCTTGCCTGAAGAAAAACGCGCCACCATGCTTTTGGCCTATGAGCGCTTAGATCGTTTGCAGTCTTTTGTGGGTCACGGCAACTTTAACCTTTTATCCTTTGATGAAGCACTAAGGTTTGCTCGTAATTATCCCGATATAGGCAAGTTTACCCAAGCTGAAATGGATTTTTTAGATGAGCTTTACCATATAGATGCTCGCTTATATGGCTTTTATGGTGAGCGTGTTTTAGACACAATTACCAGCAAGGTAGCTAAACAAGACGTTGAAAGTGTAGGGCGAACAGGTCACTACTTATTTAAAGGCCAGTCAAGAGAGTTTTATAATCGGTTATTAGAAGAAGTGGGTGATGACCTAGTGCTTACCTCAGGTGTGCGTAGCATGGTTAAACAGATGCACCTCTTCTTAGCAAAAGCAGAGCAATCGGCTGGCAATATGTCTAAAGCCTCTCGTTCCTTGGCACCTCCAGGTTATTCCTACCATGCGATAGGTGACTTTGATGTAGGTAAGGTTGGCTTTGGTTACCGTAACTTCAGTGATGATTTTGCCGAAACTGATGTTTATAAGCGCTTACAAGATTTAGGTTTTGTTGAAATACGCTACACCACAGATAACAGCTTTGGCGTGCGTTATGAGCCTTGGCATATTCAAGTCAGCTAACTAGAATTTTCTGTAATAAAATTCCGGCCGAAGGGGCCGGTTTTTTTTGTCTTAAGCCTGAAATGAAATAAGTAAAAGGAATGTTTGAATGTCAGTTGCACCCAATAAACCACCTATAGTTTTTCATTTAATTATTGCGCTTTCTTTATTGATTGGGCTCTTTGCCATTATCAATGAGTGGTTAGAGCCTAAGCCACAGTTAAAGCCATTTACCCTGGTGTTAGATAATCCACTGACTTCTATGCCAGATTATAGTGATATTACGCATGTGCCTTGGCGTAAAGATATTTTCTTTAAAACTTTGCTGCCCCTTGTGCTTTATGAAAACGAACGCATTAGTTGGCAAGGTGAGCAGCTAATGGCAGCCAAACAGCTACTTGATCAAGGGCAGGAACTAGTTGGTAATGATCTGCAAACCCTGACAAAAATTGTTCGCTACTATGGCTTGGAGTGGCCGTTAACTGAAAAAGAATGGGCAGCTTTAGATAGGCGAGTAAAACAAGTACCTGCAGATTTAGTTTTAATGCAAGCAGCCAATGAATCGGCTTGGGGAACTTCCCGCTTTGCACGCGAAGGTAATAACCTATTTGGTCAGTGGTGCTTTAGCAAGGGTTGTGGTTTGGTACCTTCTGGGCGTGAAGCAGGTAAAAACCATGAGGTGCGCAAATTTGCCACTATTTTAGAGAGTGTCCAAGCCTATATGCGCAATATCAATACACATAGAGCTTACCGCCAGCTACGCGAGCTAAGGCAGCAACTAGTTAATGCCGGAAAAGAAGTGAAGGGTGTCGATTTGGCGCCCGGTTTACTGAGCTACTCAGAGCGTGGTCAGGCCTATGTTGATGAACTAATTAACATGATGAATAGTAATGCGCCTTTTGTTGATCAAGCCATGCAAGAAGTTGGACACCCCTTTTTAGAGCAGGAATAATTGATTTCTAGCTTTATAAATAATCACCCAAGCGCTATAGTTGAGTAATATGCTTGGTTATAGCCTTGGGGATTTATATGCAGCTACACACACTTGAATTTGTTAAGCGTTTTACCCACCTACCTAAGCGCTTTTATCAGTTAAAAAAACCTACCCCCTTAGCCGGTCAGTTAGCCTTAGTCGCTGTTAGTGCTGATGCTGCACAACTTATTGACTTAAACCTTTGCAAACAAGATCAGCAAGAATTAATAGAGTTTTTGGCAGGGCGCTGGCTACCAAAAAAATCACAGCCCCTAGCCATGAAGTATGCTGGCCATCAATTTGGCTTCTATAACCCAGACTTAGGTGATGGAAGAGGCTTGTTGTTAGGTGAAGTACGCAATAAATTAGGTCAGGTCTGGGACTTACATCTAAAAGGCGCAGGGCAAACTGCTTGGTCACGTTTTGCCGATGGGCGAGCCGTTTTGCGTTCATCCATTCGTGAGTTTTTAGCTAGCGAAGCACTCTTTCATTTAGGAATTCCTACCACCCGTGCTTTAGCTCTAGTTACCAGTAGCGAACCAGTACGCCGCGAACGCATTGAAGCAGCCACAACCCTGTTGCGCTTAACGGCAAGCCATATACGTTTTGGTCACTTTGAACACCTTTACTATACGAATGATTTAGATGGCTTAAAACAGTTGCTAGATTTTGTTATTAAGCAGCATTACCCAGAAATACAAGAATCCCAAGACCCTGCTGCCAGCTTATTAGCCCAAGTGCTAGAACGTACCGCCCTGCTAGTGGCTAAGTGGCAAGCTTATGGTTTTTGTCATGGTGTGCTGAATACTGACAATATGTCGATTCTAGGTGAAACGTTTGATTTTGGTCCCTATGCATTTTTAGATACCTATGAGCCCAGTTTTGTTGGTAACCATAGCGATGACCAGGGGCGCTATGCTTTTAACCGTCAGCCTTCTATAGTGCACTGGAACTTAATTTGTTTAGGTCAGGCCCTTTTGCCTCTGAGTAACGAGTCAGCTATTCGACAGGTGCTAGATAGTTTTACAGAGCATTATACCAAGCATTATCGACAGGCCATGGCAGCTAGACTAGGTGTTAACCCAGATGAAAACTGGCAGTTAGTCGAGCGTTTTTTGTATTTTTGTGAGTTGACTAGTTGTGATTGGACAAGGGTATTAAGGGCTTTAGCAGAAGGCGAACTAACAGAAGCAAATAGCTTAATGCTAAATAAGCAAGATCAGCTTCCTAGAGGTTGGCAAGAATGGCTCAGTGACTGGCAACTTTATTTAGCCAAAAACTTTTCTAACCAAGCAGTTGTAGAGCAAACCTTAACCCAAGTTAACCCTTGTGTACTGCCCAGAACTCACTTGTTAGAACAAGCTATTCAATCAGCTGAAAAGGGCGATTTTTCAGAAGTTAATCGTTTATTGGCTATTTTCCGTCAGCCCTTTACACGCAAGGGAAAACAACCCCAAGATACCGGCTCTGTACCTGATTGGGCGCTAGGCTTAAGCTTATCTTGCTCGTCTTAACAATTCCTAGCATCTATACCCTGCCAAGGCAGCTCGAGTAGGTTACAATATGCCTGAACTGGTTTTTATGGGTATTAGAAAGGAATTTCATGGCTAAAAGTCTTATTGTCACTGTGTTGGGCGGAGGTAGTTTTGGTACTGCCTTATCATCGATTGCTGCTAACAATGGTTTTACTACCCGCCTGTGGGTACGTGATGCTGCTTTGGCTGAACAAATTAACCAGCAACACCGCAACCCCCGTTACTTATCAGACCTAGATCTCCCAGCCAGCTTAGAAGCAACCAGCTCATTAGAAAGTGCCTTAAAGGGAGCTGGCTTGGTTTTTATGGCAATACCCAGCAAAGGCTTTGCTCAAGTGTTAGAACAAGCCCTGCCTTTTATGCATTCAGAGCAAATCATCGTTAGCACTACTAAAGGCTTCGAAGAAAAAGGCTTTAAACTAATGAGCCAAATTCTGCAAGAAACCACTGGTTTTCAACACCTAGGTATTTTGTCAGGCCCTAACTTAGCAAGTGAAGTAGCTAAAAAACACCTAACTGCCACCGTGATAGCCAGCCCAGATGATTTAACACGCATTACCGTGCAAGAGGTTTTAGGCAATAACTATTTTAGGGTTTATGCTAATACCGACATGTACGGCGCTGAGCTAGGTGGTGCATTAAAAAATATTTATGCTATAGCCGTAGGTATGGCTGTTGCTTTAGGTATGGGCGAAAATACCAAAAGCATGTTAATGACGCGTGCCCTTGCAGAAATGAGCCGTTTTGCAGTAAGTCTAGGTGCTAACCCCATGACTTTTTTAGGGCTGTCAGGGGTAGGTGATTTAATTGTGACCTGTTCATCACCTTTGTCTCGCAATTACCGAGTAGGCTATGCCCTTGGCGAAGGGAAAAGTTTAGATGAAATAGTTGCTTCCCTAGGCCAGGTAGCAGAGGGTGTTAATACTGTTAGGTTGGTTAGAGCGCAAGCAGATAAACTGGGTATTTATATGCCCTTAGTACAAGCTTTGTATTTGGTGCTCTTTGAAGGCCATAACCCTGAAGAAATGGCCAGCTCTTTGATGGGGCGTGAACAAAGCACGGATGTTGAGTTTGTTCTACCGCATGATGAAATGCTTAAATCAGCTCAAAAAATCACCCGTATAACTAACTAATTAGGGAGATAGATCAAATGACTGAACCCACAATGAAAGAACGCTTAAAAGATGAAAGCTTCTGGTTGCGCTTACCTTTTATGTTGCTGTTCTTTTTTGCTTGGCGCTTAGCAGAACTTATTTTGCTGGGTGTTATTTTTGTACAAGTTGTTTTTCGTTTATTTAAAGGTGAGCCACAAGAACAGCTACTAAAGTTTGCTTCACAGCTCACTTGTTTTAGTTATCAAACTTTCCGCTACTTAACTTTTAATTCAGAAACTAAGCCTTTTCCTTTTTCGGCTTGGCCTAAGGCAGTAGCCGTTGATGACAATCCTTACGTACCTAGCGACCATACAGAAACGAAAGAAAACTCAGCTGAATAAATTAATAGACAAGTACTTGTCTGCTTTGGAAAACCTTACATGTGGAATAATATGCTTTGGCCTCTCGCTGCAATGCAGCAGGGCGTTGATCTAGTCAATCGTCAAATGCTGGCTAACCAGTGTCGCTTGTTGCGTGATTACCTAGACGAATTTAAAGCGGGTGGACGTTTGCCCCACGATATGGAAGTCACCACCTTTTTAATTAATGGTCGTGATGCTGAACTTATTAGCCCTAAAGGTAGCGATACTCAACGCTATGTACTTTACTTGCATGGTGGTGGCTTCGCTCTAGGTTCTTTAGATACACACCGAGACTTAGTAACTGCCTTTGCTCGTCATTCAGATGCCCGTGTTTTGGCTATAGATTACCGCTTAGCACCCGATTACCCTTGGCCAGCAGGTTTAGATGATTCTTATGCTGCTTACCAGTGGTTAGTTGATCAGGGTGTCACATCAGATCGTATCGCTATTTGTGGTGACTCTGCTGGAGGCGGACTAGCTGTATCTTTACTACAAAAGCTAAGTCAAAAAAAGTTAAGTCAGCCAGCAGCCTGTGTGCTTCTATCACCTTGGGTTGACCTTTCTTGTTCAAGCCCATCTATCGACTTAAATGCAGCCACAGACCCCATTTTAAACCGTGTGCAAATGCATGCCTTTGCAGAGCTTTATGCTAATAAGCTACCTTTAACTAGCCCAGAAATATCACCACTTTTTGGTGACTTGTATGGTTTAGCGCCCCTGCACATACAGGTTAGTTCACAAGAGATATTAAGAGATGATGCTAGGCGCTTAGTCGAGGCCATACAAAAGCAGGGTGGGCGGGCTGAAATTATTGAAACACCTTGGATGCCGCATGTTTGGCAGCTGCTTTATCGCTATTTACCTCAGGCGGCGGCGAGTGTGCGGCAAGCGTCGCGTTTTATTAAACTATTAACGGCTGGCTAAAACTTCTTCTAAACATAAGCGTGTTTGCTCTGGGTATTCAAGTGGAAACATATGGCCACCTGGTACCTGGTAGATTTCAAAGCCCATTTTGCGTAAACGCTGCTCACGTTGCTTGGTTATCAAATCACTCGACTCGCCGCGAATAATACTAGCAGGCACCTTTAGTTTACGATGACTAGCGGTTAGGTTATCGGCTAAGTTTCTAAAAATTGCTACCTCTACAGAAGGTTTAAAACGTAGCTGTATGCCACCAGCTTCACGAGGCTCTGTTCCAAAGGCAACGTAATCCTCTAAAGCTTGCGGATGAAAGTTTTTAAAGAGCTTTTTACCAGCAAAGTATTTGACTGCAGTTGCTTGGTCAGGGAAGTGGCTACGGCGACCTTTAGTAATACCCGCAGGGGTTATCTTATCAATAAAACCAAAGCGCTTACCCAGCTTTAAGCCTAAACTGTCTATTCCTGTCATGAGTGGTGGGTCTAATAATACTATTTGTGAAAAACGCTCAGGTTTTTTTAAGGCAGCCATGTAGGTGACTACTCCACCTAAAGAGTGTCCTACGCCCACCACGGGTTGTTGTCCACAGGTTGCATTTAGGTGATCTAAAAGCTCATCAACCAAGGCCTCCCAGTTATGGTTAACAGGAAAGTTGGGTTGATGACCCAAACGGTCTACTAGCTTAATTTGCCACTGATTTTGCATAGGTTCTAATAGAATGCGGTAACTTTGCCCTGGAAAACCATTAGCGTGTGCAAAATGCAAAAGAGGCTGACTACTCATGCGTGACCCTTATAATCAAAATAAGCCAATAGTAGAACGCTTGTTTGAAATAAATGCAAGGCTGGCCAAGCCTGTTACAATGTGCAAACTAGACTAGCTAGTCAAATACTGGCAACCCATGTTATTTAAAACTTTAATACTTAAGAGAAGAGGCAATGACCCAACCAAAACCTAAACGCAAAACGCTTGCACGTAATCTAGTATTTTTAGTGGTTGTTCTAGCAGGAATTGTTTACGCCTTGGCCAGTCTGTAATGGATCTTTTCCTAAGTACGTTAAGCTTCACCCTTAATGTTACTGCTCCAGTTTTTATACTGGTTTTTTTAGGACTGTTTTTTGCCAGAATCGGTTTAGTTAATGATGAGTTTAACCGTGTTGCTTCACGCCTAGTCTTTAGTGTTACTCTGCCTACGCTGGTTTTTTTAACCTTATTAAATACCGACTTAACTCAAGTCTTTGCTTTAGACCTACTCGTCTATGCTGGCTTAGTTACTTTGATAGGTTTTGGTGTATTGGTTTGGCGGGCAGGTTCAATTCCAGCCGATGAAGATAAAGGTGTATTTGTACAGGGTGGCTTTAGAGGCAATCTAGGTATTTTAGGTTTGGCTTTAGCAGGCAACCAATACGGTGATGCTGGCTTAGCTTTAACCTCAATTCTGTTGGCATTACTGATTATTATCTATAATCTGCTTTCTGTAGTGGCGCTAAACCTTTGGCGTGATACCCAAGAAGGGCAGGGCATAAACTGGCGACGTATTCTAGTCGATATCGTAAAAAACCCTTTGATAATTGCTGTTGTTTTAGCTATACCCACCTCACTTTTTGAATTGCCGTTACCAGATTTAGCTTTAAAAGTGGGTAACTACTTCGCCAGCATGACGCTTCCTTTGGCGCTTTTGTGTATAGGTGCGGCATTGGATTTAAAAGCCCTCCGTGCCACTAGTAGCCTGGCACTGAAAGCAACGGCTTATAAGTTATTATTTTTACCCCTGCCTATGGTTTTTGGTGCTTGGTTGTTAGGTTATCAAGGCATGACTTTAGGGGTATTGTTTTTAGTCTTTAGCTGTCCTACAGCTGCCGCTAGTTATGTAATGGCAAGAGCCATGGGTGGTAACCCTGTGCTAGCCGCCAACATTGTTGCGTTAACAACTTTATTTGGCACGCTGTCTATTAGTATTGGCGTGTTTGCACTGCACTGGTTTGGTTTAAGTTAAGGTTTTTACATGGTATCTAAGCAAAGTTTGTCAGCTGTTCCTGAGGGTGCAGAAGAAATACGTTTAAAGTTACCTCACCTAGAGTTAGCTGCTCTAGCTTGGGGCGATCCAGAGGGCAAACCACTTTTAGCACTACATGGCTGGTTAGATAACGCTATGACCTTTGTAAAGCTAGCACCTGCTTTAGCAGCGGCTGGTTACCGGGTTGTGGCACTTGATTTTGCAGGCCATGGTTTTTCAGCTTGGCGTCCTGCTGGGCAAACCTACCTGTTATTAGATAACTGCTTTGATGTGCAAGCAGCCGCTATGGCCTTAGGTTGGAAAAGTTTTACTCTTATAGGGCACTCTATGGGAGCAGGTGTTGCTTCGCTCTTGGCAGGTGCTCACCCAAGTGTGGTTGAAAAGCTGTTATTGATCGATGGAATAGGCACGCTAACCACGGCAGATAAAGATGCTGCAAGTCAGTTAAGTCAGGCAATGGCTCGCTGGATAGGTCACCAAAAAAGGAGCCGTAATCAAGATGACAAGGATGCAGTTTCAGCCTTTTCGGGTAAGATATACCCTAGTATCGATTTAGCAGCCAAAGCTCGTATGTTAGGCGTAGGGGCTGTTGACTACCCTGCTGCCTTACAACTTTGTCAACGTGCTTTGCAGGCAGTTGATCCTTCAGATGCTGCCACTGGCTGGTTTTGGCGTAGTGATTCTCGCTTACGCCACCCTTCACCTTTTCGTTTAACCGAAGCTCAGAACCTGTCTTTTATGACCGCAATAAAAGCGCCTACCCTCTACCTAGAAGCTGATCAAGGATTAATGGTAAAACGTCCTGAAATTGCGACTCGTTTGCAGGCAATTGAAAATGCGCAAAAATTATCGCTAACGGGTGGCCACCATTTGCACCTAGAAGAAACAAGCTGTGAAGCAGTTACAGCCGAAGTAATACAGTTCTTAAGCTAGTATGAAGGGGTAAGAAAAGTATGGTGCGTAATTCGTTAAGTATTCGCTCTTCCCATAATAAACGTGTTGCACTGGTCTTAGGCTCTGGTGGTGCTAGAGGCTTTGCACATATAGGTGTAATAGAAGAACTAGAAGCCAGAGGTTATGAAATTGTTGGTATTTCCGGCTGTTCTATGGGGGCTCTAATCGGTGGGTTTTATGCAGCAGGAAAGTTAAAAGAATATAAAAAATGGGTAACAGGCCTTAACTACTTTGATTTATTTCGCCTAGTGGATGTTACCTGGAGTTCTATGGGTGCCATTAAAGGTGAAAAAGTAATGCAGGTGATTACCAGTATGTTAAATAGCCGCACTATTGAATCCTTACCCATTCCCTTCACTGCTGTTGCTACCGATCTAGTCAGTCAAAAAGAAGTCTGGTTTCAAGAAGGCTCATTAGAAAAAGCTATTCGAGCTTCGGTTGCTGTGCCTGGCATTATTACGCCAGTGCAAGATAGGGGACGAACACTGGTTGATGGTGGTTTGTTAAACCCTTTGCCGATTACCCCAGCCGTTGCCTGGCATGCTGATTTAATTGTTGCAGTGAACGTAACTTCACAAAGGTCTAGTGAAAGCCTAGATGAGTTAGTTCCTATTAAAAAGAAACGCCATAAAAAAGATTCAGAACCCACAGCGGTGGGTGAGTGGATGGATAAAGTGCGTGGTAGAACGGGCGGATTGCTAGAGCGCTTTAGCTTATTAGAAGGTGACGCAAATAACTCAGAAGACGCAAATGAGAGCACTGAAGGAACTTGGGGAAAGCTTAATATTATGGTGCAATCTTTTGAAACAACTCAAGCTGCCTTAGCTCAGTATAAAGTGGCTGGTTACCCTCCTGATGTTTTAATCGATGTGCCTCGTAGTGTCTGTAAAAGTTTTGATTTTCACCGAGCAGAACAGCTTATAAAACTGGGTCAAAAAATAGCTAAAAAACAGCTGGATAAATGGGAAGCTAGCCAACCTATTTTTAGCGGTGATTTAGATGGTTAAACTGGATATTAAAGGTACTTGGCTGGGTTTTAAACGCCTTTTACCTTTGTCTATGTTTGTTATTGCCTTTGGCCTGGCTTTTGGATTGGCCGCAGCTCAAGCAGAAATGAGTAAATTAGAAGCCCTGCTAATGAGTGGTTTGGTTTTTGCTGGTGCTTCACAATTTGCTGTGCTAGAGCTAATGCGTGAAGAAATACCACTGCTAGCTATTATGATTACTACTTTTGCCATTAACGCCCGTCACCTATTAATGGGTGCTTCTCTTTACCCTTGGTTAAAAGAAATACCCACTGCAAAACGCTATGGCATTCTTACTTTTATTAGTGATGCTAATTGGGCCATTGCTGCCCAAGATTACCAACAAGGCGAACGTAATTTAGGCATTATTTTAGGTGGTGGTTTAGCACTTTGGTTAGCTTGGGTGCTGGGTACTTGGCTTGGGTTAGTGCTTACTCAGGGGATTCCTAACCCAGAAGCTTTGGGGCTAGACATGGTGTTAGGTTGCTTCTTATTGACTATGGCAGTGGGTGGTAAAAAAGATTTAAGGGTTTTAGTTATTTGGGCAACTGCAGCCTCGGTAGCACTGTTAGCATTAAAGTATTTACCACCCAATAGTCACGTAGTGGCTGGCGCGTTAGCCGGTGGTTTGGTTGGTGCTTTTTGGTTGCCAAAAACTCAAGCAGCGGAGCCAAAATAATGGATTTAAGTAATACAGCCTCTGCCACTTTTATTGTTATAGCAGCCATGACTTTAGTCACGCTCATTACTCGTTACGGTGGTGTGTTTATAATGAGCTTTGTACCCTTAAACCGCCGGGTAGAAGGCTTTATCAACGGCATGTCTGGCTCGGTACTTATTGCCTTAATTGTACCTATGGCAGTAGAAGGTGACACAGCCGCTAGCCTAGCTTTATTAACCACTTTAGTCATGGTTCTTTGGTTAAAAAAACCACTGGCGGCTATAGCTGCCGGTTTAATAGTTACAGCAGCTTGGCGTTATTTTATTGGTTAAAGACAAGAGTTTTAGGGTACCTTTATAACTAAATCAGGTATGAAACTAGGCTCTTCAAACTCGTTAGGGTATCCACCTGGGTTAGCTATTATACGTGTGCCTTGATACTCAAAATCGACTCTTTCGTGCACATGACCATGAATCCAAAGCTTTGCTTTACCCATGAGTTGGTCTAGGTTAGAAGCAAAGGCTGGTGATAAAATATCCCCTTGAAAACGTGGCGGAATACAAGCGGCATTAGGGGCATGATGACTAATAACGACCTGAGTGCCAGCAAAAGGTTTTGCTAACTCAGTAGTTAGCCAGTCAACCGCAACCTTATGTAAGCGCTGACTTTCTTCAGGTAAAAACCTCTCACCTTCAGGCTGCTCAATAATATGGTAGTCGAGCATAAAGCTTAGTGCTTTCTTATAAGTGCTGACATAATCTTTTTCTAAATCTCCTGCATAAAGATTAAAGTCTGTCCAAAGGGTTGTGCCTAAAAACTTTACCCCATCTAACTCAAGGCTAGTATTATCAAGTAAGTGAATTCCTAGCCTTTCGGCTTTATTTCGTAGTTCTTTACGCATAGCCGGCATAGAAGAGCCATAATACTCATGGTTGCCAGGCACATAAATAATGGGTGTACCTGAAAAGCGTTTAGCAGCCCAGTCTAGCCCAGCAGTACCTAGGTGAATATCACCTGCCAAAATAATGACATCGGCATCCGCATCAGGAAAATCGCGCCCATCTATATAAGTCTCAAAATGTAAGTCAGAAAAAATCCTTAAACGCATAAGACTACCTTTATAAATAACGGCTAGAGCAAATACTCTTTTCCTAACTGGTTTATTTCTGTGCAGCCTAGCAAGCCTAGGGTTCTATCGGCTTCAGTTTGAATAATTTCTAAGGCTTTATCGGCACCGGCTTGCCCACCTGCGGCTAAACCATAAAGAGTTGCTCTACCGCTTAAGACTAAATTCGCGCCTAAGCAGAGGGCTTTGATTAAATCACTACCACGGCGTAAGCCACCATCCACAATGAGTAAAAAATCTTGCCCTACTGCTTGACGTATTTCAGGTAATACATCGATAGCGCTTGGTGCTGAGTCTAACTGGCGACCACCGTGGTTAGAAATAACAATGCCATCTACACCTAAGGCTTTGGCTTGTAATGCATCTTCACTGGTGAGTAGACCTTTTAGAATTAACTTACCTTGCCAGTTTTCTCTTAGCCAGCGGACATCTTGCCAGTTTAAAGATGCGTCCATTTCTTTAGTTAAAAAACTAGCAGCATTTTTAGCACTAGCTTGGTTTGGCGGTAAAGAGTCACCTAAGTTAGTAAATTTAGGCATGCCCTTGGGTACTAAAATATCCCAAACCCAAGCAGGCCGAGTGGCTAGGTGAATTAAATTGCGCAGGTTTAGCTGCATAGGCGCACGATAATTGCGTCTATCCCAAGTACGATTACCTAAAACAGAGGTATCAACGGTTAGCACTAGAGCCTCGCAGCCGGCTTTTTTAGCTCGCTCAATAACACCTTTAAAGTTTTCTCTATTCTGAAAAAGATAGAGTTGCATCCAGTGACGCACACCCGTCGCTGCAATACGTTCTAAAGAAACGGTAGACACTAAGCTTTGAATAAAGGGTATGCCGGCTTTTTTAGCGGCAAGGGCTAGTTTTAAATCGCCCTCGTGGCTAAGTAAACCATTAAAGCCTGTTGGTGCTATGGCTAATGGCATGGCTATACGCTGATCAAAAATTTGGGTAGATAAATCACGTTGGCTTATATCAACCAGCATTCGTGGCCTAAATAAAATATCATTAAAAGATTGGCGGTTACGGCTTAAAGTTAACTCATCATCACCGCCACCTTCTAAGTATTCCCTACAGAAATTAGGTAGCTTTTTAACTGCACGAGCACGCAAATCATAGAGGCTTTGAGCGCGATCAAGATTAGAACCAGAGTAGAGACGTCTTAACACAAGGGTATTCCTTATTTTTTCTTACGTGCTTCTCAGCGACCAGATTTAGCTCAGTATAGAGTAGGTATGAATGTATGTCTTTTACCGTATTCTACCGTCTCAGTAAACCTTAAAGCTAAACTGTGTTCGCTACTCTTGATTAACTACCCTTGTTGCTTCTCTCGAGTAGTCTGGCTTAAGAATGGGGAATAAATAGTTTATAAAATAAGTAGTAAGTAGAGCGATACAAACACCTAAAGCATAACTCTTGCTCAGCTTTTTTAGGCGCACTAGAGCAAGGTCGTTAGAGTCTTACATCAAAAAGTGCTCACCTCATAAAACCATTAAATTAACGGGCACTTAAGGTTCATCGGCTTTAGAGCAAGTTAATCTTGTATTGCCGCTTTACTACAGTGAGTTTGTAATCAGCAACAATAAAATACTCTAGCGTTGGGTTCTAATGCGTACTAGCATATAATACAAGTGAATACAGAGGTGTTTTCTATGAGTATTACAAGTATCCGGCTAGCAGACGATATCAACAAACCACTTGAATCTTTAGCTAGCAAGCTAGATAGAAGTAAAAATTATCTTATAAATCAAGCAATTAAAGAGTTTTTAGCTAGGCAGTCATTAGAAGATTCTAGGTGGACAGACACACTAGAGGCACTAGAGTCTATTAAGTTAGGTAAATCAATCCCTGAAGCAGATGTGAATGCTTGGTTAAATAGCTGGGGCACTGGTGAGCGCAAAGAGCTACCAAAATGATAGAGGTTAGGTATTCACCAGGTTCGCTCAAAGACCTTCAGCGAGTTGTTGAGTTTGTGGAAGTAAAGAACCCTTACACAGCCCGTAGAATAGCAATTGATCTCCAAGAGGGAATTTCCAAGTTAAAACAATTTCCAAAAATTGGTTTGCCCGTAAGCAAAGCTCCAGATCCAGAAAGAATTCGAGACCTATATATTGGTAACTACACTGCACGGTATTTAATTGCTGATAGTGTTATTTATATTTTGAGGGTTTGGCACAACAAAGAAAATGAAAGAAATCTATAAAAAGGCAAGGTTAGCCCTAAAGTTAATTTTAACTGTTAGGGCTTAGGGTTACTGCAAAACTACCTTTACAAAACCTACCCAGCCATCATGGCTATACCTACTTTTGAGCGGTTGGGGCGATTGATGCTTCGAGTTATCCAATCCCCCGTTGCGGCTAGTTTTTCTAGGTTTATACCGCTTTTTATACCTAGTCCATTTAGCAGATAAATCACGTCTTCACTGGCTACATTGCCTGCTGCGCCTTTAGCGTAGGGGCAGCCGCCTAAGCCTGCAACCGAGCTGTCAATAACTGCTATGCCTTCTTCTAATACTGCGTAGAGGTTGGCTAGAGCTTGGCCATAGGTGTCGTGAAAGTGGGCGGCCAGTTTACTCATAGGAATGTGCTGGCTAACTGCTTCTAGCATACGTTTGGCCTTTAGCGGTGTGCCAACGTCTACCAACTCTTTGTTGTTAGCAATCTCCAGCCATAAATTAATGGATACACGGTTGAGTATCTGAGCTCTAGGGTCTATACCTCCAAAACGTCATTTGTTTTTTTGGTAGCGAAGGTGGTTATAAAGGAAGGCACCTTTTGACTAATCTATGAATATATGTTGACAAACTTGCTCATGACTGGCCTTTAAAATATTCAGCTTGGCAAGCTTTTTACTAGAGTCCAAGTAGGTTCGTTAAAACAGTGTTTTATGGACTACTTAATTCTTTCTTAGGTAAATTCTTGAGCTTACTTAGGACGATAGCCACGTTTGCTTGTATTGCGTTTAAGCTCTCGTTTAATGGTGGATTTGTGAAAAACCAGCGTTTTAGCGATTTCAGTTTGGGTTAAATTGTTATCAAGCAGTGCATATATTTGGTATCGTTGTTTTCTGGTGGATTGTGTGTAGCGTCACATGTTTGCTTTTTATTCTTGGTCGATAGAAAAGCATAAAGTGCTAGAGTAGCTCGCCTTAAAATCCTAATTTAATGAGTTGTGCTTGAGAGTTAAGTCAAGGTCTAGAAAGGAAGTAAATAATGAGCAGTGGTTTTTCTTGGTCGGATATTTGGTGGGCCCTTATACCCACTCAGGCAGTTGGTGTGGTTTTTGGCTTAATTATGGTGGCTATATTTTTAGTTTACATGGTTTTTTTATTTCGCACCTATTTTGTAGAAAAACCAAAGCGTACAGATCAATTGATTGACGCGATTGAAAAACAAAATTCTGAAAAAAATGCTTTTCTTCGGTATAACTTAAAGGAATACTTTAAAAATAAATGTACAGATAAAGTAATTAAAAACTTGTGGTTAGATTTTGACCAAAGTCTAGTAACAAATACTACTAAGACGAAAGATTATAGTACAATAGATAGCAAGTATTTTTTTAATACAACTAATGTTTTTCCACACTTAAGTGGTAGTCGTTTAATAGTTTCTATACCGAGTATGTTGGTAGCAATAGGTGTTCTTGGTACTTTTACTGGATTGGTGCTAGGTTTAAATAACCTAGAGATAAATACTGATGATACAGTAGTTTTAAAACAAGGAATTGGAGAGTTAATTAGCGGCGCATCTATTGCCTTTAATACTTCTGTTCTAGGTGTTTTTTTTAGTTTGATCGCTAGTACTACTGAAAGGGCATTAGAAAAAGCTGCACATAAATCAGTTGAAAAAATTAACCATCTTTTAATTAGTGTTTTTCCGATGGCTCCTAGTGAGCAAGCCCTATTACACATTAAAGATAGTAGCGAGCAAAGCAAAGAAGCACTACAAACCTTACATGAAAAAATCGGTAGTGAGCTACAAAAATCTGTCTCTAGTATGTCTGAGGATTTTCAGAAGTCTATGGAGCATGCTTTAACAAAAATTATGGAACCAGCAATTAATAGTCTGGTGAGTAATACGCAGCAGCAGTCTTCACAAGCTTTAGAGGACCTCGTAACTGAATTTATGGGTGGTATGAAGCTAGCTGGACAAGAGCAAGCACAGGAAATGAATAATGCTGCCCAAGCTGTTCAAGAGTCGATGCAAGAAATTAGTGAGCAGCTCAGTCAGTCTTTTGAAGGCTTTAATAGCCAACAAAGTAAGTTTTTAGAGAACAGCGCTGAGCAGCAAGGTAACTACAAACAGCAACAACAAGAGTTGCAAGAAGATTTGCTAGAAATTTTTGAAAAAAACCAAAAGCAAAATGCTAATGCGCAAGAGCAATACGATCAGTTGCTAGGCAACTTATCTTCTAAACAAAGTGGTTTACTTGAAGACTTAGCTATTCATCAGAAAGCTATTCAAGAACAGGCTGATTTGCGTGATCAAGCTAGACAAGAAGAAGTTAAATCAACTATTGAACAACTAGGTAAAGAGCAAGCTGATTTACTTAGCGAAATTACTGAATATAGCCGTAACGCTGCAGAACAAAATCGTTTACTTATTGAAAATCATAAGCAGTTAACAGAACACCTAAATGCTGCTGTTAATGGAATGGAAAATAGCAGCAATAGTATTCAAGCTACAAGTAAAAGCTTGCAGTTGGTGTCTGCTAATACAAGATCGGCAACTACAGAAATGGCTGATGCGTTGAAATTGTTGAATGCCGGTTTAATAACTACTAACTCAGAAAATAGCCATTTAGCTGAAATATTAACCAAGCAAAGCCAAAGTATGACCTTACTGCAAACCAATTTACTAGTAGCAACAACTGAGCTTAAGAAAACCGCCGAAACAGCTAACAGTGGTTTCAATCAATTAGAAGAGCATCAAAAAAGCTTCTTACAAAGTCTTTCTAAAGAATTACTTGGCAGTGTGGGTATGTTTGCAGATCAAATTAACAAAATGGAAAAGCAAGCTGAACACTGGCTTAGTAGTTATAGCCAAGAAGTTACAAACCAAACCAATGAGCGTTTAAAAGAGTGGAATAATCAGACATTTGAATTTACTAAAAATATGACTAGTGCAGTTAGCGCGATTAGTACTTTGGTAGATGAGATTGAGCAGAAGGTGGAAAAAAGTGCGTAAGTACCATAAAGCACCACCTGTAGATGAAGAGAACTCCTATTGGATGTCTTTTTCTGATGTTATGTCTGCCTTGTTGGTTATATTTATATTGGCTGCAGTAGCCTTAATGGTTCAGCTACTTGAAACAGAAGCTGAATTAAAAGAAAAAGTAGATAAGTTAGACCAAGAAATTCAGCAGTTAAAAATAGCAGAGAAAGTTAGAAAAACTATTTTAGAAGAGGCTGCTGAAGAACTTACTAAGCTTGGTATTCAAGTAGTTGTAAGTGAAAATGATAGTGTGTTGCGTATTCCTAATGATCTTCTTGGATTTAGTACTGCTGCATATGAGATACAGCCACAATTTCATGAAACTGCTTATGCAATAGGCAAGGTATTGCATAAAGTAATTAGTCGTGAAGATAGAATTGATTATCTAGACACAATATTTATAGAGGGTCATACAGATAACCGTTCATTTAACGGCGTTTTAGGTAAAGGTAACTGGGGGCTCTCAACTTTTAGGGCGATAACTTTATGGCAGTTTTGGACTAACTCTTTACCAGCGAGACTTAGCTTGCAAGAAATGCTTAACAAAGATGACCAGCGTCTTTTTTCTGTTAGTGGCTATGCAGAAACACGGCCAGTTACTAAGCAACAGATTACCCTAGAAGAGTTAAGTGCTAACCGACGGATTGATATACGCATCACTATTCGTAGACCAAAAAGCCAAGAAATTGAGCGTGCCCAATTAAATATCATCGAGAAATAAGATGAGATTACCTGATATTAAAAATTTCAAACTTAATGATTGGCAGCCTGAAGCTTTTAAACAGTGGCAAGACCTTATCTATAGCTTAGGCCAACAAGTCGCAGGTAAGCACACCAAGGGTTTTGAAGAGAAAGTCGCTGAGATTAAAGGTTGGAATGGAAATGGTTATGACAGGGATTTTAATGAGTTTCTAGATGATAGGTTAGCACTTCGTGCTCTGACGTGGCTGTGGGTGAGCGATACAGCATTTCGCAAACGTTTCTTTAAAAATGAGATGCTGGAGCATTTACTTAGAAAAAAGACTTGGCTAGGTAACCTAGTTGTTATTGAGTTAATTAGTCTCTACTTAAAAGAATATGACAAGTTAGATATAGAGGCAGGTAACGAATCACCAAAAATCTTAAATAAATTAAGAAATTTAATTAAGTCGCAGCTAGCTATTTTTTCTAAAAGAAAAGCTGTCAGAAGAAAAAATCCAAAAAACATGGCTGTTGAGAAAAATATTATTGATGCTTTTATTCATCATAAAGATATGCTGATTAGTGACAGCTCTGCTTTAAAAACATCTAGTTATGCAGTCAAATACAATCTTGACTTGCAAGATTTGTTTAATAGAATCGGTTTGAAAGGATTTGATGATGGTCGGTTTGCTGACCAGTGCCGCTTTTTGTTTTATATCCTGGATTCAACTCTCAAGTGCAACTCATTAAACTAGGATTGGATGGCAAGCTGCTGTAGCATCTTATGCTTTTCAATCGACCAAGAATGAGAAGCAAACATGAGACACTACACACAGCTCACCAGAGAGCAACGATACCAAATATCTGCCCTGCTTG
>NZ_JMLW01000021.1 GCF_000686905.1 Marinospirillum insulare DSM 21763 | reverse complement strand
TCTTTCCACAGCCGTGGGGTTAGTTCGTTAACTTTGCTAGCCGGGTGCTGGCTGATTCGCTGCAATACATCGACTAGGTAGGTGTAGGGATTGAGGTCGTGTAATTTGCAGGTGCTGATTAGGCTTTGGATGATGCCTAAGTGTTCAGCACCCAGTTCTGTCCAGCAGAACAGCCAGTTCTTACGACCCAGTGGAATGGGGCGCAGGGTGTGTTCTAAATGATTAGTGTCGGGTTGTACGTCTGGGTCTTCTAAGAAGACACTCAGACTGGCTTCACGTTTGAGCACATAATTAAGTGCTTTACTCAGTGGATCAGTGGGTAACAGGCCGCAGTTTTCCAGTTGACCTTGGCACCACTGGAAGAGATTATAAAAAGGCTTCATACATCTAATGGTGATATGACCCCAGTTGAGTATGAAAATTATCAATTAAAAGTGTCCACTTGGGCTTGACCAGTACACTTTGACTAGTGGCGAGGCATGGAACAGTTCAATTAGTAGTATGGCAATCTAATTTGCCCGGACCTAATTTCTTCAGACAAGGACTCACTACGCCCCAATCTAAACCCTAGCTCTGGTCGTGCTGAGTGATCACACCTGTGTGACTGGCAGTGCATTGAGGGTGTTAAAAGCTGGCAACAGTCTTGGCTGAAAGGTTTGCGGTCGTAACCGAGTAGCTGTTCTAAAGGTCTACCATGCCCGAGTTGCTGTAAAAGAAAACGGATCAGTGATGGTTTTAACGCTGCCTGGGCCAAACTTGGAGCCTGTTGAATGGCGTTAAGTTGAGCAGGTTGTTGGGCTTTGTAGGTTCTAACGGTCTCCTGCTTAGAATGGATGCCGATGGGATAAAAAAAGTCAGCGCGTGGTTTAAGCTCTGGCTTGACCCACAAGTGTCGATACTGGGAATGATCATGCCCGAACAATGATATGCCTGCACGCATGTAGGCTTCCAGCGTGCATTCCGGGGAAATGAGGGTTAGCTGAGTTTTTTTGCAGCTAGCAAGTTCTCGAATCAGCTCAACGATCACGATGCCAGCCTGCTCCTGTGCTTCAGGTGTTCGTAGATGCGTTAAGGCTTGTCCCTGAGCATCCAGTAGAGGGTGTAGTTGATCAAAACCAAACTGAATTGGAGCGGCATCAAGAGCCTTAGTCATTTGCAACAGTAAGCCTTGATCGATCAGTTGCTGTTGAGCTTTTTGTATACCCTTGCTGCTACTAATAAAATGGCATTCAGTTGGTAGTCGGCGTATCAGAGGGCTGGTGTTGAGCATGGCATAGCAACCTCTGGTCACACTCTGGGGTGCAGACCAGGAAAAAACCAAGATCACATGCCGAGTGATCTCGCCTTGCGCAATCTTCTTTTCGAGAATCGGGGTGAAGAGATCAAACATAAAGCGCCTGTGTTTCTTTTAGGCTCGCTTTGATCTCATCTACCCAGTCAAGGGGCTGGTGAACACGAATCCTGTGTCCCAGTGAAAGAATCCACCAGAAGGTTTCTTGATCCTGGTTGACCTTTGCTTCCAGCCGGAACCAGTTCTGAGGTTGATCAATTGATTTGATTTTTTGCCTTGAGCTTAAAGGAGTCTCAGTCAGTTTCCACGCGACCTGAGGATGAATGTCAGCGATGAGTTTGACCTTTCTAACGTCTTGGCTGCGTGTAAAGCTGGGGCTATCAATAAAGGTATCAATGCAAAATTCATTAGGTTGTCTTGCAGGCTTCTCCAGTAGTTCGCACTCTTGAATACGATGCAGGGCAAACTGCCTGAAATCATCGTAGTCATTAACTTTTGCGACCAGGTAGCTAACGGTGTCCCTTGCGATGAGCCCAGCTGGATGCAGGATCATCGACTTGACTCGGTTTTTAGAACGGCTGAGATAAACGATTTTCAACTGCTGATGCTTTAACAGCGACTCACTGACACTTGCCCAGACCTCTCTTTTAATTTCAGCTGGTTTAAGCAGACGGGCTGTTGGCACCGCACGAACCACTTCTGACCAGTGGCTCAGTTCATTGTATTTAAGACCAGCCAGATGGTTGCGTGCAGCATTGAAGTCAGGATTGAGTTGGTCCAGTACCGTTTGCGGCAGCACATCTTTTAAATGCTCTTCCGCCATATAAAGGGCAAGTGCGCGGGGCGTGTCTATTGAAGGCAAATTGAGCTGAGCGTCAGCATCAAAGCTCCAGCGAAAAGGCCGCTCCTCCTCGTGACAGATCAGCGGAAACACCAGTGAAAGCTTGTTCTTTAAATCTCTTTGCAGCGTTCGCAAGTCAACTTCAAAGCCTCGTTCAGCCAACTTGTCGCGCAGCACCGTCGTTGCAATGCGCCCAGGCATGCGTGGGATTAACTGCAAAAGGGTTAGTTGCCTCAGCAGCATGTCCTTGTGTTCAGCCATAACTCTCTCCTGTTTTTAATCACTCTATACCCACCAGGCGACATTGACGGTCGCAGCCTTGATCGAGACTAACAGCTCGAACAACAGAGTAAAACTTATAAGGAAGTGATTATGAAAGCGATAGGTAACCTGTTCTGGTTTTTGCTGGGTGGGATCTTTATGGGGCTGATCTGGTGGATTGCTGGTTTCTTTGCCTATTTAAGTATCCTTGGCATCCCCTGGGGGCGCTCCTGCTTTGTGATGGGGCAGTTTTCATTTTTTCCATTCGGCAAAGAAGCTGTAAGCCGTAAAGAGCTAACAGGGGAAAAAGATATTGGCACTGGTTTTCTTGGGTTGCTGGGTAACCTGATTTGGTTTGTGTTTGCTGGTTTTTGGCTAGCACTGGGTCACCTGTTCTTTGCTTTACTGAACTTTATTACTGTTATAGGCATACCTTTTGGAGTGCAGCATCTCAAGCTGGCTGGCGTCGCCTTGTTTCCTGTCGGTAAAAAAATTGTCAGTAAAGAGCTGGCCCAGGCAGCCCGTACAAGCAATGTAGAAGCAGAACTCAAAGCGATGAGAGGTGGAAAATGATTCAGCTTATTAAAACTCTAGTGCTAACTAGCGTGTTGGTCATGTCAGTTAATTCTGTTGTTGCTGGCGGGCTGCCCAACAAGGATGTAATTTGTGAAAGAGTAGGTATGTATGGGCACTTTGCAAGACAGGCAATGACGCTCCGCCACCTCGGTGAGTCAAGACAAGATGTATTGGCTCTTGTAGACAGGAATCAACCAGGAATGAATAAGGTGATGCCTTCAATCGAGTATATCGTGGATCAGGTGTTTTCCAATAATGAAGAAACCTACCCCGCTTACGCAGACCGTTTTCTTTACGATGAGTGTGGCTTAGAGCGCCCCTGACCCTCAGCGCCACCGTGGTTGCAGAGGCTTTATTAAGGTAAGCTGATCTTTTTCTGTTGCTCAAGCATTCAAAGCTGGATAAGGAGCTCCTAGTGGCTGCTCAAATGGATCAAAACTTTTTTAAAGCCTTTGTTACTGAATTCAATGACACGATTAGCGGTGAAACCTACCTTGACCCTCTGGGGCAGCTAGTGATTTGGTCGACCTATGGTCAGCAAATCTTCGATGGTCGAGTCAGCTCTGTTTCTAATGATGTTCGCAACTACACATTGAACCTTCTGCATCATGGAGTGATTCGCCACCTGCAAAGGGATGAAACCTTTCATGCTGATTGGAAGGATAGCCTGCAATTTGTCCACGCCTGCTTGATTTATCTTGAAAACCTCGCCACCTACGCCCTAGTCAGTTCGACCGATCATCAAGTACAAACCGAGGGTATTCTTGGGAATTCTAAGGCTCGCACCAACTTGGATAAAAAGGATAAGAAACTAGAGCTGATATTTAACGGTAACATGAAAGTGGATGAGGACTTGCTGCTGGTTCGGCAACTTGGTTTGGGCGTCAGTGGTCGTTATAAAACGCCCTTCGTAAAAATGGGCTTTTTCAACTCCAGCTATAGTTACACTGGACCAAAAGCTGATCATCGATGGAGTGAGTTCCATAGGCTGTTAGATAAAAAAACTCAGCTAAAGAGTTGCTTTGAGAAAGCGGTGCAGCACTTGAAAGAGCTGGTGCCCCTAGAAAAAAACACCAAGCAATTGCGTTGGGCAGAAGTCCCTGAGGATCTAAAACAAGCTTATCGTGAAGTGTTTAAAACCAGTCAGAATGTAGGGAAAATTAGCCGTGATTTCTGGCTGTCGGTGACTGGGTTGAATAAAGGCGCTGCAAAAGCGATTGCACAAGCCATAGCAGAAATCCCGAAAGAAAACGGCTCCGTAAAGCCACAAGAGATTTTTCGTCTGGCTCAGAAAAAGCTGGTTTCAAATGCTAACGAAAAAGAAAAAATTGACTCTATCCTGACGATAGAGCCCTTTTTGACCAAGCTGGATCTGCTGTTTCGTGTTGCTCAGCAGAAAAAAACTCAAACCTTGGATGAAATTGAAACCAGCTGGGAAAAGCTAGAGCAAAGCGACAAAACCTTGCCTGAGATGGCTTCAGTCATCGAGGCGACTTCTGCCATTCAGGAGCCATTAAATGCAACCGGCAAATATCGCCTGAGCAAGCTGTTAAGTGCTGCAAAGCAGCCAAGCGTTGCCAGCCAGCTTGAAGCTCTGCTGGACTATCATGCTGAAATTATGAGGCAGCGAGGACAGTTGCCCTGGCTGCGGCTAGAACAATCCAAGGTCGTTAATGATGGTCGTACCTCAAACCTGCCGGATAAGGGAAAAGCATCTGAATGGGTCAACGCCTATTACCTGCGTGAATTTCATCATCTGCTGACGGGTTTAGGTGACGGTCTATGAAGCTATTGAAAGAGTTTGAAAAAGCAATAAAACAGGTCGGCGAGGTTAAGCGTGTCTGGATGACCACCTTCAACCTGAATATTGAGTTGGTAGAAACCTATCTCCTGCCGTTGATCCTGCATGCTTCGAGTGTGGAACAAAAGCCAAGGACGCGAATGGACTACGAAGCTATGCAGCAGGTGCTGGGTGAAAAGAACCTGGAAAAGAACCTGGATGTTCGTGTTTTTTGTGACAAGCGTTTTGTTGAGTTGAACCAGAATAAGCGGACAGCCCTGCCGGTGCATACGGTGGTGCCCGAGCGACTTGCTTCCAATGAGTCAGTAAAACTCACCAAAGATAGCCTTTTTCACCCCAAGGTGATTTACATTGAGGGAACTAATGGGGCTCAGCTTGGCGCTGGCAGCGCCAACTTGACAATCAGCGGCTGGGCACGAAACCGCGAGGTTTTTTCGTTTGTTCCAGTTGATGATGGGGGCTTGGCAGCCTCTATCCGCAGCTTCTTTGAGCCCTTGTTGAGCCATGTAGGTGAGGCTTTCCCTCAAGACTTTCCAATGCCTTCCGGTTCTTCTTCACAAGCCCCTGTTTTTTGCCATAGCTTGGCGGGCAAACCCTTTTTAGATCAGCTTGCTGATGAAAAGGGAGAGCCCCTTGCTGTCTGGTCACCCTACTTCCCGCGCGATCTAAATGGATTTGTAGAAGCGCTGCTGAAAGAGCGGTTTTCTTCGGTGCGCCTCGTGCCTGATCTCGTGCAAAACCAATACATCAGAACGGGGTGGCACGAAAACTTAAATAGGCTCTGTGAGCAACAGCAGTTAGGTTTCTTTCTTAACCCTCTTACATCAGGATCCGACTCAGACGATCAGTGTGCCATGACGCATGCCAAGCTTTGGAAAACACCGAGTCGAAGAGCTGTCGGCTCATGGAACTTTACTCAACCGGGCAGCAATCTGGTCAAAGAGCAGGACAAACACTGCAATATTGAGGCAGGTCTGATTTTTCATGACAGCGAAAGGGATATTGAGGCTTACCTCGGACAACCGCTGGAGGTGAATGAAAGTCGCTTTGCGAGTCAGGCTCTGCTTGATGAAGAAAGCCTGACGGTTCCGCCAACCCCGCCCTTTGATATCCAGGTGTTTTTTGACTGGTCGAACAGCACCTATAGCGTCAAGGGCATTTGGCTTGGCTCTGAAAAACCTCAACCTCTGACATTAGCGTTGCCAGATCTTGCGCATGAGCTGCCTCTAAACTGGCAAGCTGAAAATCCAGAAGGTGAAGTTAGGCTAGAGGACAAGACTGTGAAGGTGTCAGAAGTTCAGGCACTGCTCAAGCAACGCAGCTACACCGCCAAGCTGGTTGAGAACCAATATGCTGGTTTGATTATTGAATTGCATACGGGTTACCGAAGAGCTCAGGAGTACCCTGGGCTAAAAGAGCTTTTTGATGCCTTTGAGCTGTCCGGTGGCAACCCCACTGAAGATAGCGCGCCCTACCGAGTTCAAGATGAAGGCGAACAAGAGGAAGCCGGTGAAAGCTTGATGGCAACCACGGTTGAACCGAAAAGTAAGCAAGATCAGCTGAGCTACTTTCGAATGTTTTCTTTCAGCCAGCATTACGCCCAGACTTTGGAGAGCGTCAAAGACCTGCAAACCTTGGATCGTTGGGTGAGAATAAGGCCTGGATGTCTACTGGAGCTTCACAAGAAAGTAAAGGCACGCATTAAGGCAGAACAGCCAAGCCTCTTTAACTGGTTTTTGGTGCAGGAAGTGAATCAACTGGTGGCTAAGGCAAGTGCCCGTAATATAAAACTTGGCGGGGAGGCCAAAGGCCCTTTGGCTAATCTTCAAATCAAGCTGCCAAGCTTGCCAAAAGAGCTCTCCGATGTTTACCGGGAATGGCTTGAAGAAGAGTATTCGAGATCAACCAGCGAGGGTGCAAAATGAGCCAGTCATCCTGGGGTTATCTCACACCGAAAACAGTGTCTCAATGGATCGATTTTGGGCAGACAAAGGAGGGGGGCGATCCAGCTGACCAGAAACACTTGATGCCTGCCAAACAAATTGAAGGCGTTGCCTACCTGTGGAATCTATTATCTAGTCAGGGGGTCGCACTTCTGGCCGATGAAGTGGGCACCGGCAAGACCTTCCAGGCTCTTGGTGTTGCAGCCCTGCTTTGGAAAATCAAACCTGATGCCCGAATTCTAGTCATGGCACCTAACCGTGACCTTTGCTTCAACTGGAAGCGTGAATTTTCTGATCTGGTGACCAGACACTATCCGCATACCGATCACCAGGTAAAAAGTGGCGTGGATGGCGGTCCCATTCCCAGCGTTCAGGTTTGTGGATCTTTAAAGGAACTAGCAGAGCAGGTTGAGCAGGGTGCTGCACACCTTTACCTAACCACTATTCATGCCTTGAGTCACCTGCTTACCAAGGCGGATAGGGAAAAGATCAAGCATGGCGAGTCAGAAGATGCTCAAATTCTGGTGGGGCAAAGAGCAGGTGAAATCTACAAACAAATCAAGAATGCAGAAGTCATAGGTGCTGCGGGCTTTGATCTACTCATCATTGATGAAGCGCACTATCTGCGCAATGTCAGGGGTGGCTCTCAAAAGGTCGAAGCTGCTAAAGCCTTCTTCGGCAGTGATACGAATTCGCCTTTGGCTCAAAAAGTATTGTTGCTCACCGCAACCCCAACACACAGCCGCCTGGATGATGTGGGCAATATTCTTGGTTATTTTATTCCAGATATTTACAAACACGGGAACAAAGCAGAGCGTGCCAGAGACTACTTGATGCAATATGGTTTGCGTCGTATGCGAGTGCTTGAAGCGGGGGAAAAGTCCTACAGTAAACTGCATTACCGCCGTGAAAAGGCCTTGCCCGCAGAATTCAAAAGCCCTGAAGAGGAAGGGTTCTTTGCCCTCTACCAGAAACGACTGGTTGAAGCACGGGCAAGCAAAGAGCGTGGCAAGAGAATTCGCTTGATGTACGGCTACCTTGAGGGGTTTGAGTCATTTAGGGTGAACCAGCAAGCTGAGGATGTACAGGGTGGTGGCGAAGAGAATAAAACCAGCTTTTCCAGGGCAGCGGATACCGAGTTGATTATGGCGTTGACTGCTAGTTATCAGGAAAAAACTGGGCAGTTACCCAAGCATCCTAAATATGACTCCTTGATTCAGGAATGCGTCGCCAGTTTACCAGCACCTGATTCCATTCAATCCAATAACTATAAGCATCTGATCTTTGTACGCAGGATTCCTTCAGTCAGAGAGCTGACACAGAGGCTCAATGAGCGCTATGACCAGTTGCTATGGCAAGAAATCGCTCATGCTTGGGGAGATACTGGTTCGTCGGCAGAATTAGATCAACCCCCTTGGCGTTCAAGAGAGGTCTTTAAACAGTATGTCAAAGCAAGGGGGGAGCCTAAAACCGAGATACATGATGATGATGAAGGCTCAGATGAAGGTATTGCTGAGGAGAGCCACCTCAGTTCACGGATTGCAGAGCTCTTTGTAGCGAAAAAGCAAGAGGTAGGTGGGCAAACAGACGCTACGCTTGTCCGTTTGCGCTTCATACGGCCTGACAGCTTGTTTTCACTATTTTTAGAGCCTTCCAGTGACTACCTGAAAGGGGGTTATCAATATTATTACAGCAACGAGGGTTCAGAAGGTAAAAAGCCGAACTATAAAAAAGCCGCTGAGTACTGCCGTTTTAAAGCCTGGTATAGTCCCACTGATTTGCGTGCAGCTGTGGGTGATCTTCGGAAGCCCGATAAGCCCTTTGATAAAAATAGGACGCTCTTCAGTGTCTGGGCGCTGCTGACCGAAGGGCTTCCTAGCCATCTGCGCGAGAAGCTTGAGCGTTGGACCAAAGATGATAAAGCAGTCGCTGAACACTTTTCCAACTATGTAAAAGTCGGTTTCCTTTATGCCAGCCCCGTCATAGTAGAAATCTACTCATGGTTTGTTGAGTTTCGAAGAAGGGAGCATGGAGACTCAGCTGATACTCAGAAGAGGTATCTGGATTTTTTTGAGTTTGTTAAGCCAAAGATTAAAGGCTCGCGGATGCTGGCTTACTTTATTGCAGCACTGGAAACCTTTGAGAGCGTTTGTGAAAAAATAGCGGGTAAGAAACTGAGTGACTGGCGTAATGACTGGAGTGTGTTCACTGGGCTGACGAGCCCTGCCTGGTATGCCAGCGGTGAAAGTGGCCACTCCCGCAAGCGACTGATGATTGGTTTTAACAGTCCCTTTTACCCACATGTTCTGGTTGCTACTTCCGTGTTTCAGGAAGGGGTGAACCTGCACCTTAATTGCGACCAGGTGCATCATTATGGATTGCCTGGCTCGCCGGGTGACAATGAACAGCGAGTAGGCCGTCTGGATCGGCTCTTTGGTTGTGTTCACCGCAAGCTTGAGCAAGGAGTGCCGGAGCGGGAACTCGGTATCTACTACCCTTATCTTCAAAACTCGGTTGACGAAGACCAAGTGGCTTCTTTTATCGAAAGAAAGCGCTCGGTTGAAGATCGTATGGACTTATGCCTGGAAAGTGGCTTTGATTCGGAGATCAAAACAACTTCACTGGAAAACTGGCAAGAGTTTTTGCGCACGCCAGTGCCCATAGAGCAGAAAGGCATTACTGACCCCTATCCAGCAAAATTTGACCAGCCAGACTCTTACCCAGTGAAGTTCGCAATTGGAGAAGCTTTGGATGATCAAGTGGAAGCCTGGTTTAAGGAAGCGATTAAAGAAAAAGATGGAAAGGTTGAGTCGGTCATTACTAGCCAAACCGCCCCCAAACCACTACTGAAAATTGACCTGACCTCTAGCCAGCCGCACACGCGATCTAACAAGCCACCGATATTCGTCACGCTTGGTTTTATGCCGAGACTGTCCGCCTTGGTCACGGAAACCGTCTATATCGTTTCCCTCAGTGCCCATGTGGCCAGCTTTAAAAATATCGATCAACTTTGCAAGACTGAACTAGACAAGAAGATAGCTGAGTTAAGCTCCAAATACCCTCTAGTCCGCCTTGCGCTTGAAAAAGAAAAAGGTCACCCATTTTTCCTGAATACGCGCTTGAATTACCCGTTGCTGATTCAGGCTAATGGCCCCGCTCGACTGTCTCTTCAAATGATCCGGCAGGGATTAAAGGAAGTGGATGATTTTACGAATGAGCTGAGAGGCTATCTGTCCCAGGAAGCGAACATTGAGCAGCAAATTGATCAGAGTCAGCGTATTCCCGGCCCCGCTCCCTTGCCAGAAGGCTTTTCAGGTGATCCGTCATCAAACTTGGTTGACTGGAAAAGCCTGGAAGCAACCCACGGGCAGGCTGACTATCTCGAAACCACTGTTTCTGCTGACAGAAGTGAATACCTGCTGAAAGCATTCAAGCTCGATACTGTTGCTGAAAAAAACAAGATCGCCGAGTGCTTAATGCTGAATAGCCGTTTTCCTTTCATGAATTTTTGTTGGCAACCGCAGCAGGAAGGTAAAACCGCGTTGAAGGTTGGCTTGTGCATCCCTGCAGCAGTCAATCAACCAACGCAACGGCAATTGCTTCAGTGCTGGTTGAGTTATGTGGTGATAGCAGCAAAATGTGAGCAAACAGTAGCCGATTCGGAAGCTTAGCCCGGGTGAAAACAAAACTCCCAAGCCTGCTCCCTTGCCTGCTTTTGCATAGGGTAGTTAGGATGCGGCAAAAAGCATATTTTTGTTCCGCCCTGCAGAAAGCCCTTTTGAGTCAGGTAGGTGATATTGGATTTACCTCGTTTGAATGTGATTTCCTTAGTTGATAAGTCTTGCACCAGGTTTTGGCTAGTGAGGTGGTTACGCAGTTTGCCTGAAAAGCCTAGGACTATAGAGGGCTGGATTATGTTTATTAGCTTATCAAATATAGGAAGGCAAAGCTGGATGTCATGCTGACTGATGTCCTTCTCACTTTCAGACCGGAAAAAGCAAAAGTTAGACTGAGAAGCCTCCGCAATATCAGTTTCCGAAAAGTATTGTCTGCAGTAAGGCACTATCCTGCTAAACGAGCCCAGTTCTTGTTCTAGGAAAGGCTCAGGTTCGACTGTTTGCTGGCTTGAAAAATCAGTGCCACTGCCCGCTCCCCAGTTAAAGCCTAAAAAGAGCGGTCGTCCAGGCTTCAAACAAGTGGAAATCAAGCCATAGCCGTAATTGTACCCCTTATCGAGGCAAGCCTGGTAAATGTCTGATGTTGAATAAATATCTTCAAGCTCGCCCAGTAGTCCCTCAAGCTCCTTCTTCATCTTCAACTCCGTAGTTTCGTGGTTTAAGTCAGTTTGACGCGATTGGCTCCAGTTTGGTGTAGAGAAAAACTATTTTCAACACATCTTAAATTTTGAGCGCTTAGGCGTTGTTAAAGCTTGTTTGCCCTGAACCTACCAAAATGGAGAATGACATGCTGTATGACTTAATCGCATTAATCTTGATAGGAAGCTCAACTTGGGTCTATTGGGATGCCAGTGGCAAAGGTATTGGAAAGCAGCCTTCCAAGAAACACTTTTTTAATCTCAGCGCAGGCGGATGGGGAGCCAGTGTGCTCCTTGTATGGGTGATCGCTTTGCCTGCGTATCTATTGAAAAGAGAAGGCTTAATTACTGAAGCTGAAGCCAACCCAATAAGTGTTAAATACCGTGGCATCAAAGCTGTGGTGTTGGCATTAACAGGACCGGTATTAATGATCCTGATTGCATTCGAGCCTTGATATTTGAGTTAGATGCAAAACCTAGCTTTCTGTGTTGAAGGCTAGGTGTGCCGGTTCATTTCAGCATAGAGCGCTTCAGTATTTTCTCGGCTCAAGGATTCGCTGACATGTTCACCGTCGCGATCCATGCGATCAATGTATTCAACAACCCAAAGGTCTTTAGGAAAGGCTGTTTTGCGTTTTTTACTCATGGTTAGGCTCCTTCAGTAAAGTCGATGATATAAAGTCCATTCCAGGCACGGTATTCATACACTTCAGTGGTTCCTTTGTGGATTATCAGCGTGAGGTCACGATCCAAGCGGGTATCCAGATCAATGCAGAGGTCATCATGCAGCTTGCGGTGAAGTGCATTGGCAAGGTATTCCACTGTGCTTCGTTGCGGCAGCTGGTGGTAGAGGCTGGTCTGGATGTCTTCAGCCTAGTGAATGGGCAGGTAGTGCTCATTACCCGCTGCTGGCTCAGGCTGCTTAGGGTCAATCGCAGGTAACTGAAACTTCACCAGGGCAGCTAAAAGGCATGGACTGCGCGCACTTTTTAGAAGTGACTGAGAAGCTGGTGTTGAACTCAAGCATGAAGTGATACATTCATTTTTTCAATCAAAATAACTCAAAAGGAGTTGCTTATGACCCGTATGTATACCCTCTTTATTGCTCTTGTAGTCACTCTTGTTCTCAGTGCCCCTAGCACTCATGCCCTTGCCCCTGCAATGGCAAAACTGTTTTCAACACCAGACCCGCTGTGAATCACTGCAATGGCCTTTTAACCCCACCGAAGCACCACCTCAACCTAAGGAGTAACTGCTATGACTCAACCCCTCACCCGCAGCCTTTTTTTAAGCGGCTGCACCCTGTTATTGCTGGCCTTTGGCCTGAGCAGCGCCCAGGCGGCGGAACACCGCGGCCCCTTTGGCATCACGATGGTGGACATCCCCGCCGGTAGTTTTACTATGGGCTCGTGTAAAATGACCTCTGCACAGGAAGAAGAAAACAAACGCCGCCAGTTTTTAGGCCAGGACCCCATCCAGCTGAATTGTGGCACCCCCGACCCGGATGCCAGAAATAATGAAACCCCGCAACGCCAGGTGAGTATCAGCGCTTTCCAGATGGGTAAAACCCCGGTCACGCTGGGGCAGTTTAAGCAGTACATTGCTGCCAGTGGCCGCACCCGGCTGATTACCAATGACTTTATGAAATACAACAAACGGGGCGATGCTGCCCCCGTGGTGCATGTTTCCTGGGGTGATGCCCAAGCGATGGTCGATTGGCTGAACACCCACCACGGCGGAGGCTGGCGCCTACCCAGCGAGGCGGAATGGGAATACGCCGCCCGTGCCGGCACCCGCACACGTTTTTACACCGGCAACTGCATTACTACCGAGCAGGCCAATTTTGAAGGCCGTAGCCCTGCTACAGGCTGCCCACGCGGCAACTACCGGGAGCGCCTGGTGGCGGCCGATAGCTTTGCGCCCAATGCCTTTGGCCTGCACGGCATGGCAGGCAATGTGTTGCAGTGGACGCAGGATTGCTGGAACAAAAGCTACCGGGGTGCGCCCAGCGATGGCAGCGCCCGCAGCAGCGGGCAGTGCGATCGCCGTGTGGTGCGCGGCGGTTTTTGGGGCAATTATGGCGCGGACCTGCGCTCGGCCAAGCGCAGCAACCTCGATCGCGATGTCCGCTTCTACGCCTACGGCTTTCGTCTCTCCAGGTCGCGTTAGGGTTTAATCTTTGTGGTTTTACCCTTTGGCCTGAGTGCGCGCCAGCGCCTTCAGGCGGGGGCATGGGGGCGTAAGCCCCCATCGAAAATTTTTTGGCTTTTTAAGAGGGGCTTTTGATGCAGCAAACACCCAAGGCACTGGAAGATTGCCACCAATTATTAGGCTGGGTTCTGCCAAGGCTGGATCAATTTCCCCGTAATCGTTAAAAACCACTCGATCCACTCGCGGTGTTGAGCCGAGCCTTCACCGACTTCTTCTAAAAATGCCTGATGCTGTTGACGATTTTTATCCGTATGCGGGCGTAAGGGCTGCCCCTGGTCATCGGCAAAGAACCAGCCAAGCGCATTGAGCTCATGATTGCCCATCACGGCTTGAGCACTGCCTGCAAGCACCATATCCTGAACAATCCGCAAGACCTCAAGCTGCTGCGGTCCACGATCAATAAAGTCGCCTAAAAAAATCACCTGGCGCTCAGGGTGCTGGTAACGACCCTGACGGTGTTGATAACCCAAACGATCGAGTAACTGTTTCAAGGCATCGGCATGTCCATGCAGATCACCAATAATGTCATAGCCTTCATAAGAAGCCCTAGGCATAAAAATCTCCTCAACAATCAGGCAGGCATGCTAGCAGAAAAGACTGAAGAATTTTTTCATGGGGTAGCGACACTCAATGACGCAGGTAGGCGCTAGGATTAGAACCAACTGATTACACCAAGGGCTTGCAGCCCGCTCTATCAAGAGGTGAAGCATGATCCAAGTTTATTTTTCACACGGTCTAGAAAGTGGTCCTGATGGCAGCAAAATCCAGGCAATGAAAGAAGTGGTTAAGGGTTTTGCCAACATGAACGCCCAGGTGCTGGATTATCGCGGTACGCGTGACCCCGCTGAACGCTTAAAGCAACTGGACGCCCGATTAGAGCAAGACCAGGTCACTGATGAGCATCTGATTCTGGTGGGTTCCAGTATGGGTAGCTGGGTCAGTGCTCAGGTTGTCAGCCAACGCCCTATCCTAGGCTGCTTTTTGTTGGCACCGGCTTTTGCCCTGCCGGGATACCCCAACCCAAGACCCCAGCTGCAAGCTCAGCAGGCTGAAGTCTTTCATGGCTGGGAGGATGAAGTGGTGCCGGTTGAACCCGTGATCCAGCTTTGCCAAGAACAGCAGTTGCGCTTACACCTGCTTAAGGATGATCATCGCTTGAAAGCCAGCCTGCCTTTCATTCTGCACCAGTTGCAGTTCTTTCTGGAGCGGTGTCAGGAGAAAGTGACCTGAGGGGTTTTATGTACAACTATGATGCAGTAAAAGCCTGCTTAGCTGATCTGGGTTTTGCCCAGGAGCAGGTTGATGAGATGGTGTTTCATCTTTCTGATTGTGCCACTGATCTGGTCACTTTCAAGCTTTGGTTGGATGACCCTCAAGCCCCGCACCCCCTTCGCCCGGACACCAAACTGAATCCGCGCTCTGTACTTAACGCTGTACTGGTTCATGTGCCCTGGCATGTTAAAAGAGCGGCGCAGATCTATTTGGACAAGTCTCCCCAGGATTTAGGGCTTGATGAGGTCATTCTGACTAAACCGGGGATCGATGAGGATGAGGTGTTTCGTCCCTGCCCTGAAGGGGGTTGTCCTGACGCTGGGTGCACCTGCCTTAATTTCAAGCCGATTCCCGAAGAGCAGCTGACGGCATTAGAGCAGGTAGTCTATCAGCAGGTTTTTAGTGGTGATGCGGAACTGGAACGAGTTCAGCAGACCACCCTGCATTTTCTTGCATGGCGGCAGGAGCTGAACGATCTGGTTGACCTACTGTACCAACCTGAGCAGTTGACGGCTGGAACTGACGCGGTAAAGCCTATTTTGGATGCCTTCTTTCGTGCTGCCCCAGGGCACCTGCTTGCTTTAGAACATCTTAATGCCGAGCGGTATTGCCTGATGACTGACTCGCAAAAGTGCCTCAATCTTCATCAATAAGCTCACATCGAGCTGCCCATAGCTTCTGGGCATTAGCCAAGGGAAGCATCCAGAACATCGCAGAGGGTGATCCCTGAGATTCAGGTGAGTTATACCGCTCAACCAGCGCCTGGTAAGCGGCATCATCCGGTGAAATATCCAAGGCAATTGAACCCATAAAAGGCCAAACCTCATAGTCCAGAGGCATCAGGTCCATCACATCGAAGCGCTTAACCTCGGGAAACTCTCGATCCATAAAGACAATGAACTCATCACGCGCTCGCTCATCGGTACTATCGCGTGATAGAAAAGGACTAAGCGAAGTATCAGGCTCAGCCCCTGCTTCAGGTGCAAAAAGCTGGTTGTAGTGGGTATTGAAGACTAGGTAGTACCCATCCTTTTTAAGTTGGGTGGCCACCAGTTGGTCAATCGTCATCATGGCTAGAGGCATAGGTGAGTCCTTTAAGGTAATGCATCCGAATGAGTTCATCATGCAGTGGGTTGAGTATTCGTGCAATGAGCGACACTGAATATCGTAGGGGGCTGCTAATTTCTCTAAAGTCGGTAGCCTAGGAAGCATCAGTTAATTAGGGGAGTGTCTATGAGTGTTGAAATCCAGCTTTGCAATGACTGCAAAACCGAAACCGTCTACTTTCATGCGGGCACCTTGCGGAGCTATCTGGAAAAAGAACCGTATGCAGAGCATAAGCTACGGAAGCTCAAAGCCAGCCAATGGGTTAGCTTTTGCCCTGAATGCCATGCTGATGTTCTTAAGCCAGAGGGTAAAAATTTTGATCTGCCAGTTTTTTGTTCAGATGGAGTCTTCCGAACCTCAACAGACCTACTGAAAAACCAGGCTGGTGAGCCAGAAGCCATCTGGGATTTTTGGGGCTTAAGGTTTACCCCGGCGGCATTAATCAATGCGTCCGAACTGCTGCAGTTTACCTATCCGGGTACAGAAGAAGTTGAGCAGCTCGGAAAAAAACTAAGAACCGGTGCCAGTGATGAGTTCCTCCGCTTTAGTGAAGAGGTGTGCGGGTGGGGTGGTGGTCTTCGAGTTTGGGGTGGATTGATGAAAAGGCATCATGATAAAGCCGAGTTTTCAAAGAAGATCAAGGATTGGCTGTGCTCTGCGATGACGGCTGAAAACGCTGAAGCTGCGATAGAACAAGGCACTGCCATTAAAGGCTTGGGAGTGTCCTTCGCCAGTAAGCATCTGCGTATGTTCGATCCAGAAAAGTTCTGTGTCTTGGATGATGTGCTTTCAAAAGGCTTGGGAATTGCTCTTTACCCAAAGGGCTACCAGCTATTTTTGAGCTTACTACAAGCGTTTAACGATGAAAAAAGCTTGAAGTGGCCCATGGCTAGACTTGAGTCAGCGCTTTTCATGCTGGTTCGCCAGCAGGTTCGGTCATAAAGAACTGACGCCTCGCTGACTTATTAGCCCTAATCAGGAGCAACCTTATGAATACCTTATTACTCAATACGCCACCCGACATTCACCCCAGTTTTCACGAAGCCTTATCCCTGCTCGGCAAGGTGTATTCTCTTGATTTCAAAGCTCAACCGAATCGAGCAACCCAAATTAAAGCTGCGATTGATGGCTCTAAGGGGCTGAATCTTGACCTGATTGCAGGATGTGGTGAAGGGGGCTGGTTAGCCAGTCATGTGGGTGCTCGCATCGGTGTTCCTTTTGTAGCCCTGGATGCGACCTATCTGTCACCCACTGAAGACCTGCCAATGGCCAAAGACGGTTGTGGCTGTATTCTGGTCTCCGAAGGGTATAAGCATCAAGGGGGTCAAGCGGTTTTAGAAGGTTTAGCCGATGCCTATGGTCCGAAAGTCATTTCTGATGCCTTGCTTCTGAACCCCAAGCAACTGGCCGAAATGCTCGATGACTTTGTAGAGCGAGCAGGCTTTGTGTATGGCTTTTAATCCAGCGTTTTCAGGCTTCAGTGAAAGTTCTATAATTCTGCATCTTTTCTCTTTGCTCTAAGGACACCTTCCCTTGAAAACTTTCCTTTTTGGTCGCTGGTTGGCCAGCGGCCTGCTTGTTGTGTGCTTGTTGGCGGCACTGGTTTTTCCTGTTTCCTATGTCTGGGCGCAAACCCCTGATGGCCAGGGTCTGGTCATTGCCAGTTGGAATATTGAGCGGCTTGGCCATGGTCAGAATAAAGACTATGAAGCTCTCGGTCAGATCGGTCAGTTGTTTGACTTTATTGCCGTGCAAGAAGCCATGACGGTGGAGGGGTTGTATCGCTTCCAGGCTGCTTTGCAAGAAGCCACCGGTGAAACCTGGGGCATGATGTATTCGCACCGCATCGGGCGCTCTACCTACAAGGAAAAGTATGCCTTTGTCTGGCGTGAATCACGCATCGATTATCTCGATGGGGCTGTGGTTTACCTCGACCCAGGTGATTTGTTTGCTCGCGAACCCTATTCTGCGCGCTTTAAGAATTTAAGTTCAGGTGATGAATTTGCAGTCGCCACCGTGCATATCGTCTATGGTCGCCGGATCAGTGACCGAACGGAAGAGATTGAAGAGCTGGCGCGCTATTGGGACTGGTTGCATCAAATTTATCCTGGCACACCAGTCTTGCTGATGGGGGACTTTAACTTGCAGCCTCTACACGCTGCCTGGCAACCGCTGAGGGACAAGGGTGTAGTGCCCCTGATTGTTGAAGGTGCGACGACCTTATCGGCGGTTGATGGTCGTTTTGCTAACCTCTACGACAACATCTGGGTGGCAGAGTCAGGCCCCTATGCATCCAGCCCGGCAGGGATTGTGGAGTTTCCTGCATTGCTGGGAGTCACCCATGAAGCAGCTCGGCGTCATGTGTCCGATCACACTCCTATATACCTATTGTCTCACCAAGCAGGTTTGCGAGGTAATATCCAAGCGGATGATTTTAAGGTGCAGCCCAGTGCAGAAGAATCCAGTGCTCAAAAAGCCTCAGACCCCTTAATCGGCAATCGCAGATCGAAAATTCTTCACCGCCCGGACTGCCCTTCCTACAGTCGAGTCGGTGAAGCCAATCGAGTCTATTTTGATACCTTGGAGGAAGCTCAGGATGCTGGGTATCGGTTAGCGGGTAACTGTCCTTAGTTGGCTTTTAAAGCATGGCCCAGAGCTGAAAAGTATTCCGTGAAGGTGGCATTAATGGTTTCTCGTTGCTGGCCCTTGGGGTAAAGACCGGCCAAGGCTTCTTCAGAGTCGATGCTGCCTCGAACGAGGAATGCATTACGAGGCCCGGTGTCTTCCACAAAAGCTTCAAAGGCTCGGGCACAGACTTCTTCCGGTCGCGCATAGTAAAGAACCCCTAGTTTTTGATCCATTCTCTTTGAACACTGAAAAAGTGGACTGGGCTGGCTGCCAGTCTCATCCAGTAGAATTGCCTTGAAGCATTCGCCCAAGAGGCTGTTAAGAGGGTGGGGGATGCCGGGTTGATTGTTCAGCCAGCAGCTTGAAGCAAAAGCCATACGGCCTGTTTTTTGAAATGCCTTGTCAGCCAGGTAGTGATCCAAAGCATGAAACCACTCATGGGCCAGGCTTCCGGCACCGGCATTTTTCGCCAATGCCAGTTGACGGGTTGCTGGAATGTAGTGAGCGGCAACGCCTGGACGACCGCCAATACCGTATTGAAGGCCCAAGTGTCCCCGCAAAGAAATCAGGGTTTCCGGCCCCTGTAGAGTGATCATCAAATCACCCAAGGCACGATGAAAATTCACTGCCGCTCGATCCCGCTCGGCAGGGGTCACCCAGCGACCGATCTCAATCGTGCGAATATTGTATTGTTTTCGGATTGTAAGAAACGTCATAGCAGCAGAACCTTAACTCACCTTGGGTATATCGCTCCAGCGCGTTGTATAGGCCGGTGACAGGTAACCCCGCTTCATGCTCCAGCCTTTCTGAATGCCCTGGGCGGCAAAGAAGATTTTGCCCAATCCCTTCTGGTTGATGTGATCCAGAGCCTGCATGAGTTCTTTGCTTTTGGGTTTGTCCTTCACATCATCAAACAGCTCGGGCTGGTAGCAGTTGGGGTCGTAAAAGTCGGAAAGCAGAATACCACCCTTGGCATAACGAAAGCCTTCCTTCCAGATGGTTTCCAGGCCCCGGTGAGCCGCTTCAATCAGGCTACGGGTGTCATCAGTGGGGGTGATCATTTCCAGGGTGGCGGCATTGCTGTATTGGGGCTCCTGGTTGTTGAAGGGGCTGGTACGGATAAACACCGTCAGCTGCTTGGCGATTCGGCCTTCACCGCGCAGTTTTTCAGCGCCTCGGGTGGCGTATTCACTGATGGCTTCGCGCATGGCATGAAAATCCGTAATCCGCTCCCCAAAAGAACGCGAACAGACAATCTCTTTTTTGATCGCCGGGGTTTCTTCCAGGCCCAGGCAGGCAATGCCATTCAGCTCCCGCACGGTTTTCTCAACCACCACGGAAAAGCGTTTGCGGATCATGTGGGAGTCGGCATCGGCCAGATCCAGGAAAGCCTCATCAATCGAATAAACCTCCACACGCGGAGCCAGTCCTTCCAGTATCGACATCACCCGCTGGGACATATCGGCATAAAAAGAATAATTGGAAGAGAAGGTCACAATGCCATGGCGTTCGATCTCATGGCGGATCTTGAACACGGGCACACCCATCTTGATGCCCAGGGCCTTGGCCTCTTTGGAGCGGGCCACCACACAACCATCATTATTGGACAGCACCACCACCGGCGTGTGTTTCAAATCAGGTCGAAACAGCTTCTCACAGGAGACATAGAAGTTATTGCAATCCACCAGAGCAAACACCGGCATGGTCTACTTCCTCATGTGATGAATGACATTGGTCACCACACCCAGGATCTCCAGATCAGCACCTTCAGGAATCACAATCGGGGAATAGTTGCAGTTGCAAGGCACCAGGCGGGGAGAGGGGTGTAACTGGAGTTGCTTAACCGTCAGCTCACCATTGAACCCGGCAATCACCGTATCGCCATCGGCTGCATTCAAGGAGCGATCCACCACCAGCAAATCATCCGGGAAAATCCCGGCCTCAATCATCGAATCGCCTTCAGCGCGAACAAAAAACGTAGAGGCTGGACGTTTAACCAGTAGTTGATTCAAGTCAAGCGCCTGCTCCACATAATCCTGAGCCGGAGAAGGAAAACCCGCTGCCACCCGCTCCAGGTAAAGCGGCAAGGGCATTTCCGGGAAATCACCGGACTCACTGACGTAACTGACGCGCATTGAAAAGCCTCCAAAATAGCTGATACTGATATTTATACAGTGCAGCGAGAAGCAGAGACAAATCAACTGAAACATCAGGGATAGGTAAACTTGCACCCAAGAGCCAGCTTTGGTAAAAGAGACAAAAGGATTAAGCCCACACCCCGCAGGATGCGCGTCAAAAAATGACTCCACTTCCTGCAGCGGTAGCGTAATCAGCTGACCTTGATAACATGAAATTAATTTCCAGCTCTGTAATGGGTTGAAGTTGAAAAGCTCGCGAGCTAAATGCTTTTTTGGATGGTGTAGTTGGTGACTAAAGTTCTGGTTAGCTGGATAGGTGCAAACGATATCAGGTCAACTACTGGTGAACAGGTTGGCCCTATTCTTTCGACATTACGTAACGTGCCGTTTGATTCGGTCGAGCTGCTTTATTCTTATCCACAAGAAGAAGTTAAGGCCTATCTTGACTGGTTGAGAGATCAAGTCTCTATCCCCATTCACCCATCAAAAGTAAGTCTGAGTTCGCCAGTGGATTTCGGGCAGATATATCTTGCAGCAAATGAGCACCTGGCAAGAATCACCGCGCAAAATATTGATCTATCCGTTTTGCTAAGTCCGGGCACCCCTGCAATGCAGGCCGTTTGGATACTGTTAGGTAAAACACGCTACCCTTGCCGCTTCTACCAGTCATCACTGGAAAAAGGTGTAGAGCAGGCAACCATCCCCTTTGACCTATCCGCCGAATACATTCCTGCTGCCCAAAGATTGAAAAGTTCAAAAATACATCAGCTATCCAGCGTTACTGCTCCTGTCGATGCAGCTTTTGACCATATCGTTACTCGTAATCCACGAATGCAAGCTTTGAAATCGCAGGCACAAATTTTAGCTGAACGCGAAGTTCCGGTACTGATCTATGGTGAAACGGGAACCGGCAAAGAGCTTTTTGCCAGAGCTATCCACAATGCAAGTGAGCGCTCTAGCAAACCCTTTATTGCAGTGAACTGTGGCGCAATTCCATTGGATTTGGTCGATTCGGTTTTATTTGGCCATAAAAAGGGCGCTTTTACAGGTGCCATCGCTAATAAGCCTGGTGTGTTTCAGGAAGCTGATGGCGGAACACTCTTTTTGGATGAGTTTGGAGAGTTGGATCACAGTGTTCAGGTGAGGCTGTTGCGCGTATTGCAAGAGGGTCGCTTTACTCCAGTTGGAGCCCATAAAGAAGAGATCGTTGATGTCCGGTTGATTACGGCAACCCACCGCAACCTGATGAAGTCGGTGGCTGAAGGGAGCTTTCGTGAAGATCTGTTTTATCGCATAGCAATTGGTGTTTTACATTTACCCCCTATAAGAGCCAGAGAGGGCGACCTGCTTTACCTGGCTGACCGCCTCTTAACCGAACTTGGCAAGCAAGACTCAACCCTGAGTAATAAAAAACTTTCTCCTGATGCAAAGAATATTATTCTCAACCATGCATGGAGAGGCAATGTCAGAGAGCTACAGTCAACCTTATTACGCTCTGCACTCTGGTGTGGAACTGATAACATCACAGCAGAGGATATGCACCAGGCTATTTTTCAGATGCCAGAACAAGGGTCTGACATTCTTAGCAGAGATTTATCTCAAGGTATAGATATTCAAAATATTATTGGCGAGCTAACATCCAATTATATTCGCAGAGCATTAGAACTCTCAGGTCATAATAAAACTCGAGCAGCAGAGCTTCTGGGGCTGAAGAACTATCAAACGCTGAGTAATTGGATGGAAAAATACGACATTTCTTAACTAACAGAAAAACCCGGCATACTCTTCGCTTTGCCACGAACATGGACAGAATACACTTTATGAAATCAGCGAACTTTGAATTCTTGAGACCTGAGAATGAAAGGCTCCTCAATTTTCAACGATCACAACCTGGGATAAAGGCATCCAGCGGATAGGCTGCCCATGACCGACCATAAGAATAGTTATGCAGAGCATATAGAATATTACCAAACCCCCTTCGGCAGACACTTCATCCTGTTATATCCATCTGATTTTAAAGGAATATCATTTTCTGGCACACAAATCGCTATGTAGATAGCATTACTTAAAAACCAAAAGGAAAGCATCAATGTCTCAACTAAAAAAATTCCAGGTCCAGGAAGCTCGTCCATTACCCGTGATTATTCTGGCCGATACCAGTGGCAGCATGTCCGTTGACGGCAAGATTGAAGCTTTAAACCGAGGGCTTAGAGAGATGATCTCGAGCTTCTCTACTGAAAGCCGCGTTCGCGCTGAGATTCAAGTGGAGGTGATTGCATTTGGTGGTAATTCAGCAGAAGTTATTTTGGGACTAACCTCGGCCCACCAGATTGAGGGCATTGGTAACTTAACTGCTGGTGGAATGACGCCGCTGGGAAGCGCTTTAAGGATTGCCAATGAGCTGATCGAAGACAAGAGTCGTATCCCTTCCCGCGCTTACAAGCCAGTCGTGGTGCTGGTTTCTGATGGGCATCCTAATGACGACTGGGAAGGTCCATTCGAGAGTTTTGTCAATGGTGAGCGCACTGCTAAAGCAACACGTTTTGCAATGGCCATTGGCTCAGATGCCGATATGGATACACTGAGTCGTTTTGCCAATGACCCGGAAGCCCCGGTATTTCTAACCGAGAATGCCCGGGATATCCACCGGTTTTTCCGCGCAGTGACCATGAGTGTTAGTGCGAGAAGTCAGTCGGTTAAGCCCAACCAGTCAACTCCCCTGGAAATTCCCGCTGATGATGAAGATTGGGAATTCTGATGAGATTCCAGGTTGTCGGAGCTTCTGTTAAAGGGCCAGCCCACGAGCAAGATTGTCAACCGAACCAGGATGCAGTCGGTTTGGCAAATAACTCCAAAGGTTGTTTTGCTGCAGTTGCGGATGGTTTGGGTAGTAGAAAGCTGAGTCACCTGGGCTCTCAGAGAGCAGTGAAAATTGCTCATAATATTCTGAAGAACAGGTCCATAGTTGATGCTTCGGCTATGCCAGCACGGCTTAGTCGTGCCTGGCGTCACTCATTCAAAAACGACTTTAATGACTATGAAACCACTTGTCTCTGGGCAAAAGTTAATGCCAGTGGAAAAGGGGGCGTAGGTCAGGTCGGTGATGGTCTGGTTTTGCTTAGGCAGAGTGGCCGCTTCAGTGTTTTAACAACACAAAAAGATAGCTTTGGTAACCAGACAACGACCCTCTCGCAAACTGAATCTCTGACCAGTGACACGGCAGACATACAGCTAACACTGCCGGGCGATGGTGTTTTGCTGATGACGGACGGGATCTCAGATGACTTAATACCCGAGCAACTGGAAGCCTTCTTCGATACGATTTACAACCACCAAAAGCGCTGCAGTAAACGACGAATGAAGCGGTGGCTTCAAGCAGAATTGAAGAACTGGTCGACTCCACGCCACGGTGACGACAAGACCATCGCGAGCATTTTAAAAATGGATTAATGCTATGACGACAGAAAAAAAGAACTCACCCCGTTTTGTAACCGATGTAAAAGGAAGCCGCTATCAATTGATCGTTGATCCTAAGATGAAAAGAGGTGGGCAGGGAGTCGTTTACAGAACAGATCATCCGCAAGTGCTGGTTAAAGGGTTTACGAATAAAGATAAAACAGCAGCAACCAGGTGGCGAGAGCATATTGAATGGTTAATCCGCCAGGATTTGTCGAACCTGAAACTTGCGCGCCCCTTAATTCTTTTACAGCCTCCCCGCAATGGCTATGTGATGGAGTTGATGGATGGCCTGGTTTCCCTGGAAGGCCTTTTCGAAAGTTTTGTTGAGGCGGGTGATGAGGCCCCGGCAGACTACATCAAGCAAGGCGGCCTGCGTAGGCGAATACGAATTTTGTGTCAGTTGGCAAGAACTCTGAACCAACTTCATGCGCGCGGCTTTCTTTATGGAGATCTTTCTCCTGCAAATATCTTCGTATCTGATGACCCTGAGCACGCGGAAACCTGGTTGATTGACTGCGATAACATCAGCCTGGAGGCTCATTGTGGCCTTAGTTTGCATACTGCGGATTATGGTGCGCCTGAAGTTGTTCGAGGCGAGTCGCTGCTTTCAAGCCTGACGGATTGCTGGAGTTTTGCAGTCATTGCCTATCAACTTTTGACCCACAACCATCCACTTAAAGGTGATTTGGTCAACGACGGGGAGCCTGAGGATGAAGAGGCAGCCTTACGCGGTGAGCTTGCATGGATCAATGATACAGGTGACTGCGATAACGAGTGCACAGCTAACCTTCCTATTCAATTGATTGAACACAGCAAGCTTCCAGAGCTATTTAACCGTTGTTTTAGTACTGGCAAGAACAGCTCCGTCGAACGCCCTTCCATTGCTGAGTGGCTGGAAGCCTTGACTGAAATTGATGAACGACTGGTTTTATGCCATGAGTGTGGCGCTCACAGCCTGCTGCCCAGTGATTTCAGTGACGACTCAGAAGGTGAGTGTTTCTTTTGTGAATCGCCCCTGGACGATCAGTTAGTGCTCTTTGAGGAATTTATATTCCTTCCTCAAGAAGAAAGCGCAGATGACCCAAAAATTGATGACTGGATTGCTACGGGTAGAAAGGTTGTTTTACAGCCTGGTGAGACCTGTGAACTTAAGCGTTTAATGCCTTCCTACAGCTATGATCGCTGGCCTGAAGATCATTTAAAGGTTGAATACACTGAGCACGGCTTAAGGATCCACCCCCTTACTGGCGGTGTGCTTCACTTGCAACGGGAAAAAATAGTTAAGCCCCTGGTGCGCTACCAGGGATTAAAAGAAAACCTTCGAAACAAACATGATGCCCCCTACTGGGTACATATCGGCGATATGAAAGAGCAGCATCTTGTTTGGCAATTCAGGTGGTAAAAATGGAACTTAAAGACTTTCCGCTATTTTCTGAAGACCTGATTACACTGACCTCTGAAGACGACTTAAGCTCTTTAATAGCTAATAATGCAGTCCATATCCAAGCCTATGAAGAGCATTGGATTCTGCAGCAAGGCGATACAAGAGTCGTGGTTGAATGTAATCCCACAGATAGTGTCAATCTTGAGCGACTGGTGCTTAGAGATCAAACCCGCTGGGTGTTGGCTACAAAAAAGAAGAAACAGTTATTTGTACAATACTGTATGCCAGTAGAGGTTCAAGATTACAGTTTAGACATTGGCATAGATGAGCTGATTGCTGATGACCTCTATAGTAAACACGAGATTAAAGATAAAGAAATGGATCTGGCCTGTGCCTGGCTGGAAGAGCATTTTCTGGTTCATTCAGATGCTGAGACCTGGCTAACAATTGCCAGGTTCAGTAATCGTTCAGTTAATGGAAGCTTTCAACTACTGGGCAAGGGCTGGAGAGCTGATGTAGAGCCTCGTGATGACCAAACTTACCAGGTAAAAAGAATTACGCGTCACGTTAAAAAAGACACAGGCTTTTCTTTGCTGGTAGGAAGCTTTGCTTTTGTAGATGCCAGTGTTGCTACTGTGCTCAATAGCGGAACCCAGAAGGCGTTATTAGAAGCTGCATTACGAGACAATGCAAGTTACCTGGAGCTATGGAATTTATATAACGATAAAGAGTGGCAGCGTGCTCTTGATGAGGCTGAAGGGCTCAGGTCACTTAAATTTATAAGCTGCACAGCCTTTGAAGAAGGCAGAGAGAATGCCTGGCGTCTAACCCCCCGAACCCAGGAGGATTATCAAGAGTTTCGTCAGCGCTGGAAGGGGCTCGATCTCCGAGCTGACCAGCAGGTGGATATCAATACTAATCCGCCAGACTGGGCAGAAGAACTGACAACGGAAGACTCAAACACAGCCCAGACAGATAACCACCGTGGAACCATTTCTTTTGAGAAAGAATCCGTGGTGTTTCGCTCTGCATCAAATGGCTCTAGCCCACCTGAGGCAGGCTGGCTCTATCTGTCGCTGGCTGGGAACAGAACGGTTGGTAAGCGCAGGTTGTCAGCAAAACAGGCCATTGACACAGGGAAGCGTCTGCCCCAGTTGAAGTGGTTGCTGGAAGGCGTGGCGGTTCCAGAAGCAAGAAGGCGGCGTATTAACGGGATAACACCCTATGCCAGGGAAACCTTCAAAGGTGGCAAGCCGACAGAAATGCAAAAGCTGGCTTTGGAAACGGCTCTTAATACTCCTGACCTGAGCATTGTTATCGGACCGCCGGGAACAGGTAAAACCCAGGTTATAGCTGCCCTACAGAGAAGGCTGGCTGAGGAGTCAACAAATCAGATTCTTTCCAGGCAAGTGCTGGTGAGCAGTTATCAACATGATGCGGTTGATAACGCCCTGGAGCGTAGTGATGTGCTGGGCCTTCCCGGTGCACGAGTAGGTGGCAAGGGTGGTGCAGAAAAAGATCAAAAGCTCATTGACCCTTGGGTGGAGAATCTCAAGTCACACCTGGAGGGTAAGGTAGAAGCTGAATATAAAAAGTATCCTGAACTGCAACTGATCAGAGGTTTATCTGAAAAGCTGGCGTTAATGAGAATTGCAGGATTTGAACCTGAGCGCATGGCTGATGAGCTGGACAAGCTTCTGCAAGCAATTCCGGAGTTGATGAGTTATGGACTGATTATCCCACCCAACCTTGAGAACGAGCTTGAAGATTACATTGAGTTCCTTCGTCACTCTGATTACACAGCACAAAAAAAAGGTCGCGAAGATCCAGCTCTGCTACGCCAAATTCGTGCCTTGCGAACAACCAATGCTTCTTTTCTGGATGATGGTTCTGACCGCGCCTGGGATCTTCTGCGTCGATTGAAAAGAAGTAACACAAGAATTGATCCTGAACTGAGCCAGTTGCTGGAGAAAGCAGCAGCTAGTGATCAACTGGATAAAGAGGTTCTGGAGCAACTGACAGAATGTAAAACCAGACTTCTGGATCAATTCTTACCGGATTATCGCCCACCTGAGTTGCGATTGAAAATTGATTCTCGTGGTCTGGATTTGTTGAGCCGCCTTGAACAACTGATTGAGAAGAAGGTTTCCGAACGCAAACAGGGAGTTGCCTGGGCGCTTGAACAGTTAGCTGAAAGTCTGGAAATGGATCGACCTGCTGCCCAGGCTGTTGTTGATGAGTACTCAATGGTTGTAGGTGCAACCTGTCAACAGGCTGCTGGAAAGCCGATGGCGAGCCTGAAAGCTGTTACCGATTTGAATGGCTCGGAGATTGAGTTCGACACAGTCATTGTTGATGAGGCTGCTCGTGCAAATCCACTGGATTTATTTGTACCCATGTCCATGGCCAGACGGAGAATTATTCTAGTAGGTGATGATCGCCAGTTACCTCATATGCTTGAGCCTGATATAGAGGGAGACTTGCAAGAGGAGCAGGATCTGACTGAGCAGCAATTAGAAGCTTTTCGATCCAGTTTGTTTGAGCGGTTACGCATCAAGCTTCAAGACTTGGAGAAAAAAGATGCAATTCCTAGAGTCGTTATGTTGGATAAACAGTTCCGAATGCACCCGGTGCTGGGTGACTTTATCAGTGAACACTTCTATGAGGCAGTGGATTTGCCCAAGTTAAATTCTGGTCGTGAAAAAGAAGACTTTGCGTTTTCTCCAGTTTTTTTGAGCGGGATGAAAGAGCTAAGCCAGCACTATCAGGACAAGGTTTGTCAGTGGATTGATGTACCAGCCGATGCGGGAAAAGAAAGCAAACAGGGTACCAGCCTGATAAGAAATGCTGAAGCGGAAAAGGTAGCTGAAGAAGTCAAGCGGCTTTTAGAAGCGGGCGGTGAGAGCCTATCTGTTGGGGTGATTACTTTTTATGCCGCACAACGCGACCTGATTATGGAAAAGCTGGCCTCAACGCAGATTAAAGGAGCCCCTCTTATGGAAAAACAAGAGAATGGCTATGAGCCACATGACGACTTTAAATGGGCCAGAAAGATAAGTACTGATGGCTCCGTTAGCCTGGAAGAAAGGCTGCGAGTTGGCTCTGTCGATGCTTTTCAAGGTAAAGAATTTGATGTGGTTCTTTTATCCTGTGTCAGAACAAGTAAGCGAATAAAAATGCCGGCAACTGAACCAAAAGAGCGGGAAAAGCAGCTGAACTGGCAATTTGGATTTTTGCGGTTGCCCAATCGTATGAATGTGGCGATGAGTCGACAAAGACAAATGCTGATCTGTGTGGGGGACGCTGCACTGGCAAGTGGATCTGATGCGGAGGAAGCAGTTCCCGCCTTGGCAGCTTTTTATGAACTCTGCGGAGGTGAGTATGGCAGCCGTCGCTAATAGCAATACTTACCTTGATTTCTCCAGGACCCCTGGAAAAAACTCTAAACCCGTGCTTTGGCCTGTGCGAATACACAGGGTTCTGTATCCTGAACCTCGACAACCTCAGCTCAACCTTTTCCAAAGAGCAGTTTTAGGGTTGGTTCGTGCAGGTCAAGACAGGCAGGACATCATTGCTGAACTAACGGGCCTGCATCCAGAGTTGATCACCTTGATTATGGCTCAAGGTGTCAGTAATGGCTGGCTGGATTCGACAGCCAGTGAGCTTACTGTAAAAGGAAGCCGGTTACTTGATGATGAAGAAGATGATCTCGTTAATCTTAAAGCAGGCTTTTTGCTTCAGGATGCAGTAACGGGTAACTACTGGCCCCGAATGGTCACTAAACTTGAGCAGATTGAGCCGATAGATCCACAAGCCCAATTTCCAGAGTTTGCTTCTGAACGTAAAACCGGCTGGAAACTCAAGCCATTCCTGGTTAAAAGGACTAAGAAAGAGCTTCCTGTTTTGAGTAGTGAGCTGTTAAATCGAGCTTACCGAGACTATCGAAAAGATTACCGTGCAAACCAGAAAATTGGGGGGCAGATCCAGGAAACTCAGCGCGTTCGGTTGCAGGGTGTACAGCGTCTTGATGCATCTCCCGAAGCTGCTCAAATTATCTTGTGGATTACAAAAGCAGAACATGGCGATGAGCCCTTGGCGATACAAGATCCTTTTGAGCTTAGAAAAAATGCCTGGTGGTTACTGAAAGACTTTAAGCAGAAATTGGGCGAAGATCACAACCTTCGTCGATATATGGCTGACCTGATCGATATTCCTGATGTGGCTTCTCTGTCAAATGAAGAATGGTTAAAAGCGATTGAGAATAAAGCGGAGTTTGATTTGCTTATTGAACATTCATGGGTTGAGCGTCAACCAGATATACGAAGATATTTTTCTACCCTTCTAAAATGGCGAGAGAAAATTGAGCAGGGTAGTAACGATGATGCGGACTTAGAGGCTGCTATAGGCGACTGCCAAAAGTTGCTTGAAGTTGTCATGCAGTGGTTGATTAAGACTTATCCCGTTGATGATGGACAGACTCCATCCCAAAAGCACTTTAGTCGAGATCTTAACCTCAAACTTCTTGAAGCCTTAAAAATTCCTTCTTTTACAGATAACAGTATTAACTTACTGGCAAGGCAGCCTTTAAAGCAGGTTATAGGTGCCTGTAAAAACCCAACAAGCTCTCTGAAAGCTCTAGTCTTTGCGGCTGCAATGGGTGTGATTGCCAAACCTGATCACCCGCTAATGGTTCTGACGAGTCATGAGCTGGATATCGATAAATTAATAGAGTTAGCAAATTTACGTAATGAAAGTAGTCACGGAAGAAGCAGTTTTGTAAATAAAAAACAGACCAATCTCACTGAAGAGATAGTGCTGGAAAATATTGATTTTTCTTTAAATTTTACAACTTGTTTTAAGGAATGGATGTAATGGGAAAAACAAATGGAAACAAACCTAATCAAAAACTCGTGCCCATGTGGAAATCTTCCTTTCAGAATGCCTCTAAAGTTTATCAGGCGAATAAAAAAGACTTGGAGATAGCCTTCGATGAGGAATGGTTGCAAAAAGTTCTGGAAGCTCTGCAACGAACAGATGAAAGTAGTGCAGTTGCGCGTTGGATAGAGCGCTTTGCTGATGTATGTAAAGAACTGGGCAAATATCAGGAAAAGCTGGATGAAGAGGTCTCTAACCGCTGGGAGCAGGCTAATAACCTGGGGCTAGAGAATGAAAGTGAAAAAGAGCAGCTTTCCGAAGAGCGAGCGAAGCTAGAAGCTGAGAGGGGTTCCCTTGATCAACAAGGTGCTGAGCTGGAAACGCGTGAGCTTGAGCTGGCGAAACAAAAAAATGAACTCCTTGATAAAGAGCGGCTGCTTAAAACGCGTGAGTTTAATGCAGAGTCTGGATTTGCTCTCCAGAATGAACAAGCTCTCAAGCAGATGGAAGCCAAACAGAAGGAGCTCACAGAGCAGCAGGAAGCCAGCTTGGAAGAGCTACAGGACCAGAAGCGCGACCTAATGGAAGAAATCAGGAAAGCCGAACAAAAGCTGGCCAGCGCTAAAGTCAGTTATTCTGAAGCTGAATTGGATCGAGTCAGTCAACTCGATGAACAAGAAGCTAAGCTAAGGGAAGAAAAAGCCAGTCTAAGCAAAAAACGCACTCGTCTTGATATGGAGTGGGGTGATCTTAACTTTGAAAAAGAAGCTCTGAAAGAGACGCTGGCTAATGAAATGGAGAAGGAGCGCGAAGCTCATAAAACAGATCTTGCCAAGATCACGAGCCAGCGTAATAAAGCCTGGGAGACGGTACAGGCACTCAGAGAACAGTTATTCGAATCGCAAGAGCTCACCAATATTATTGGTGAACAAACCCCTGGTGAGTTCATTGAGAGCAATGAAAGTCTTAAGAATGAGAACAGAGAACTTAAGCGCAAACTTGAGGATTCGGATACGGCTGAATTGGAAAGTGAAAATGAGCATCTTCGCCAGAGAAACGCAGACCTGGAGCGAGACATCAACGATCTGCGCCCTAAACTAGATCAGGCTAGTCGAGAGCTTAGCTTGAACAGGGTGGCAGCCACAGAGCAAGAGTCCATTGCGCGTGAAAAGCGCGTTTTGGAATCACACAAAAATACTTTATCTGTTCATATTGATGACCTGGAAAGCAGAATTGACCAACTGACCAATGCTCACAAGGCAAACACTGCCTTTCCCGCCATGTCTCAAATGGATTCTGAGAAGGCATTTCAAGCGACTATTGAGCTGGAGCATGTTCCTAAGCTGGAAGATTTTGCTAAACAGCTTCGGCACCGGATCGCTCGAGCCGAAACATCTGTTGAGCTTTATTACCCCCTGGAAGATATCCGTGTTCTTATTGCTGGCTTAGCAATGAGTAAGCTGCATGTATTTCAGGGTATCAGCGGCACAGGTAAAACCAGTTTAGCCAAAGCCTTTGCCAAAGCCATGGGTGGCTTCTGTACTGATATTGCAGTACAAGCGGGTTGGCGAGATCGTGATGACTTGCTGGGTCATTTTAACGCTTTTGAACGAAAGTTTTATGAGAAAGACTGCCTTCAAGCGCTGTATAGGGCGCAAACTCCGCGTTGGTCAGATACCTGTAATGTCGTCCTTTTGGATGAGATGAACTTGTCACGCCCAGAGCAATACTTTTCCGAGTTCCTTTCCGCACTTGAGAAGAATGATCCTCGTGAACGCTTGATCAGCCTATCTGAGACGGCTTTGCCAGGCGCACCAAAAATGTTAATTGAAGGACGTCAGATTATCGTTCCAGACAATGTCTGGTTTATTGGTACCGCGAACCATGATGAAACGACCAACGAGCTGGCAGATAAAACCTATGATCGTTCTCATGTGATGACCCTACCAAAACAAGATCACCGATTTGACCCTAAAGACTATGTACCTAAGCAGTTTTCATTCAGATCTCTTCAAAGAGCATTTGATAAGGCTTGTGAAGAGAACAAATCAAGCGTGCAAGGCTTGTTGGATGAGCTGGCAGGTAGCTCATTTACAGAGCATCTAGAGAGTGACTTTGGGTTGGGCTGGGGTAATCGATTTGAGAAGCAAGCTTTACGCTTTATGCCTGTAATGCTGGAGACAGGGGCAACTATAAGTGATGCGCTAGACCATTTGTTAGCTACCCGAATAATGCGACAAGGCAAAGTGACGGGGCGCTTTGATGTGGCTCAAGATGATGTCACATCCTTGTTAGAGAAGCTGGAAGGTTTTTGGAATCATGCAAACCTTGAGGGCCTTCCTGAAAAGTCAATTGATCTTCTTGAAAAAGATATAAAGCGTAAAGAGAGCGGCTTTTAATGTGGACCGATCGATTAACAGGGGGTGTCCTGAAGGAGCTCCCTGAACCGATAAAGCCAGGGCGGTATATCGAAAACAGAACTGCTTCACTTCTGGTAGGCAATGGCAGTAAAAGCTGCCTTGTTGAAGCCAGACGCTATCCAGTTGAGTTGCCACATAAATCCTTAGAGCAAAAGGCTGCGTTATTCGAACGAATACTTGAGACGCTGGATACTGACTCTGATGTTTCAGATGACTTACCTTCGCCCTTGATGCCTGAAGAGATTGTCAACGATGACAGTGATCTGAATTCGTTTGAAGAGGAACTAATCAGCGTTATTAAAGCAGGTCATCTTCAGCAAATTTCCAAGAGGCCAAGGTTAGATTTGCGTTATGAAGATGAAGTGACCGATGTGGCGAGAGCCAAACGAATGGCAAAAGGTGCTTTAGTGCACCTTGCATCTCACTCCGAATGCTGGCAGCGCCAGACCTTGTCAGGCGTTGTTCCCAAGCGCATCAAAGCTCGGTTCAGTGAAGATGACTACAATACTTATGAAAACCTGGTTTATGCCCGCTTACTTGATAAGGTTGAGCAGTATCTCAATTGGCGTATAGCCACCCTTAGGCAGTTAACGTCAGTGATCAGTGAGGCTTTGGGTTTTTATGGGGAGACGACCCTCAGCCACCGGTTAACAAAAGAAATATGTCGGCTTTGGGGGCAAACTTTCAATGAGGATGCAACTAATAAGGCCACTGAACAGCTTAAAGAGACACTGAAGCGCTTAGAGAGCTGCTTGGGCGTGATTCAGGGCTTAAAGCAAAATGGCCTGTATCTTCATGTGAATCGTTATGCTCAGGTTGAAGGTGGTATTCACCTGACTAACATTCTCAGCCATGATCAGCACTACCGTCACTTGCCAATTTTATGGAAGGAATTGCGAAGTGTCGCTGGCGGCAAACAGGCATCTCCTGAAGAGAGAGAAACTCGCAATGGAAGGCTTCATAAAGCCTACTCTCGCTATGCTGGCTTGGTACTTCGGCACGCCTTACTTCCCTATATAAATAGTGGTTACAGTGCTGACTGGGCTGGCAAGCATCTAGAGCTCAGGCAAGAGGGGTTAGATTGGAAGTTGCTATTGAGATCACCTGGTGATAAGGGTGAGCGTGTTTTGCTGCAAGTTGTTCCCTGGCTGGGGTTTGTACCGCGACCTGAAGAAATTTCTCAACAGCAGCCAGGTGACAGTCCCCTTTATATTGCATGGCCAAACCTGGATGAGGATTTCAGCGACAGCGCAGAGCAGCCCACGAATGATTGCTGGATACCGCTTTCTCCTTTTGACCTCTATGCTGTAGAGAGGTTTGGCCGTGTGATCGACCAATTACTGCAGTATGAGTTGGCTAAGCAATATGGTCAGCCCCTCAGCAAAATCCCCAACAAGCCTCTTCAAGTAGCTGAGTCAATCAAAGCCGTAAGTGCTGATCAGGAAAGGCACGAGATGCGTGTGCTTGAAGCCTTGCAAGCAGAAGACTTGTCAAAACTTGAAAAGGCACTCCTGGATGAAAATGCTGAAGAGCAAGCCAGGCAACTCAGTCAACAAAATAATAATATTGTCCAGCTTCAGGTCTGTCCTGTTTGCTCAGCACTAACTCAATTAGTGCACCAGTCTCCAAATAGCTTTCGTATTCGCTGCCGCTTATGCAGGACTGACCGATATTTAATTGAGCAATCCAGAGGCAAGAAGCTGCAACAGAAACTTGAGGGAAGTAGTGAGTTTAAGATAGTAGGGCGAAGAGGATTCGAGGTTGATGTATAGTTTGCCTCAGTAACCTGCAGTAGGCTTTCTGAAAGCTGCCCTAGTGTTCCGTTTGTTTAATTCGATAACTTTACGTTAATAGCACTGTTCTTTGCCTTGGCCACCGAAGTCATGATGGATTCAGCCGTTTTAGTCCAGCAAAATGGTTTGGCAAGCTCTTTATTATGAACCTTAATGTAATTGCGAAGTGCCTTTTCTAAATCACCTACACTGCTGAAAACACCGCGATACAGTGCCCGACGTTCAAGCTGTCCAAACCAGCTTTCGACGGTATTCAGCCATGAAGCACTGGTGGGGGTGAAATGAAGCTGGAAGCGTGGATGCTCTTTCAGCCATGTTTTCATTTCAGGCGTTTTGTGAGTCGAGCTGTTATCCAAAATGATGTGCAGATCCTGATCTTTCGGTGTGTTGCGTTCGATCTGGCGTAAAAATTCAATGAACTCTTTGGCTCTATGGCGCTTGGTCACCCTGCCTATCACTTGCCCAGTCAAAACGTTCAGTGCAGCATAAAGGCTTGTTGTACCGTGCCGCTTGTAATCATGGGTCTGGCGCTCAATCTGCCCCGGTCTCAGTTGAAGGTTGGGCTGGGTTCTGTCCAGTGCCTGAATTTGCGTTTTTTCATCAATCGAGAGAACAAAGAAGTCATTATAGGGCATCGCACACACCCTGCGGAAATACAGATAGTTCGAGATGTGATTCTAAGTGAGGGTTTAAGCTTTCCTCTCTTTGAAACCTTCTTGCACAAGAATCGCTTTGAGGTTGGACAAAGCAGGGTAAAAAACTACCCTGCGATTTAGTTTATCAGTTCAGAACCCAAAGCTCATTTTCTTGCCTTGCCTGCCCCAGGGCTTCCAGTGCTTGAAGCACTTGTTCCACTGATTTGGTTGGCTTGCGTTTGAAGTTGCTGGCCAGGGCTTCGGTGGTCTGGGGTGCGGTGGCGAGTAGCTGGCGCACGGTGGTGACTTGTTCTGCCATGCCTTTGGGCCATGTCTGTTTGCTGGCGGTTTCGGCTTTTGCGGCAGGTGCGGCTTCTGCCTGGGTGGTATCCAGTTGGATGGTGTCTTGCTGTTCATCCGGTGCTTGGTATTCAGGGCGAAGCCAGCGGATTTTGCCCTGGGCTTCTTCTGCGGCGCGTTGGTGGTTGAGTTCGACCAGGCGCATGAGCAGTTCTTCTTCGGCTTCAGCCTGAGCTTCTGGTTTATCAGGTAGTGGAGTGGTGGCACCTGGCAGGCCGACCAGTTTTTCACCCAGGTCTTCCCAGCTGTAGGCGACAAAGACTTCCCGATCCAGTTCATCGTGCAGTTCACGCAAAAGAGAAACCAGCCCTTGTTCGTGGGTGGTTTTTTCCTTGGCGGTCAGGGGTTCTTCCAGCCGAAGTTTTTCCAGCACATTGTACATATTGGTCAGCGTCAGATCGGGGTGCTGCTCCTGCTGGCGCTTGCGGTGTTGGTCGATTTTTTCTGCCAACTCACCGATTCTGATGGCTTGTTCTGGTGTGGTTTCAGGAAAAGGGAAGGCTTCAAAGCAATCATTTTTATTATAAACAGGCCTGTCTTCTAAGGTTGCGCCAGCTACAATTGCCCATAACATGTGGATCTTGCTGGAGAGGACACCAAGCCAACAGCTATCTTCAAGTGCAATAGCAATAAGTTTGTCATCAGGGAGTATTTCTGAACTAAGATAAGTGAAGAGTCTATGTTTCGCGGTTTGTATTGTAGCTATATAGCAAGTTAAGTTCTGGATTGAGGCGCGCAATCGTGGCTGATTTTCTGCAAATAGCCACCAGTTTTCACGCCTGGATTTACGTGTGTTTTGGTCACGCGCAGGTTTGACTCTGTCGAAGAGCCATTGCCAAGAGTCAGGGTGTTCAGATCGAAGCGTATTTTGATCAAGCCCATAGGTATCAATGATATAGATGTTTCTAGGTTTTGCAGCAATATCTCTGCCATTGCGGTAGGGTCGAATTAGTGTGCCGTTATCAAGCTGCTTTCCTTGCTTCCAGTCAACAAGAAAGCCCTCGCCGTGGGGAATCATTCCTCTATTACTAATCAATGAATTGGATAGTAAACCGTTACAGCTACTAATATCAGCACCAATAGAAAGGTCAGAAAACAACCTGCCTTGCACTTTTTTTAGTAGAACGGTTTTGCTGCCATCCTCTGCATCCTGTTCATTAGTGACAACAGTTAGAGTCCCAGAAGTATTGCCGGGCATCGCCGTTGTCATTGAAATGCGAACTGCCGCGCCATCATTTCCATCCACCCAGGGGTGATCGGGAATGGCAAAGACCAGTGAAAGCGGTTTTTTGCTGTCATTCAGGTGGGGTTCCAGCACACGGCGGTTAAAGGTTTGTTTGATGCTGTTGGTGGTGATAAAACCAAACTGTTTGGCTTCGCCGTGGCTTACTTCTAGCGCAGCCAGTTGCCACCAGTACATAACAAAATCAGCGGATTCCGGTACTTCCCCTTTATAGACTTTCCTCACGGCTTCAACATAGCCATCTCCCAGGGCAGTTCTGAGCCTTTTGTTACCAATAAACGGCGGGTTGCCCACGATGTAATCGGCCTGGGGCCATTCGGCTTTGTGCGGGTTGTGGTAGTGGTAAACGGTGGTGCGCTGGGCTTCGTCGGGTATCAGTTCGCCGGTGGTGGGGCTGGTTTTGTAGCTGATGCCATCCCAGATGGTGACGGGCTGGCCCTGTTCATCCAGCTGGGGCTCCTTGCTGTCATATTCGATCAGGGCATCGCGACATTCAATGTTCTTGAAGTCACGCAGGATGGGTTCGGGTAAATCCAGCTTGCCGTGAATGCGGTAGTGCCATTGCAGGTAACCAATCCAGAGTACCATTTCGGCAATGGCGGCGGCACGGGGGTTGATTTCCAGCCCCAGGAATTGGTGAGGGTCGACGGTGAAGCCCTGGGCTTGCATTCCCACTTGCCCCTGGCTGAGATCACTGATCAGGTTGAGGACTTCACCTTCCAGCCGCTTCATGTGTTCCAGGGCAACATAGAGGAAGTTGGCACTGCCACAGGCGGGGTCCAGCACCTTGGTTTCGCAAAGCTGGTGGTGAAACTTCTGCAGTTCTTCCAGTGCTTTGCTGTCTTTGCCCTGTTGGATCAGGTTTTGCGCGACCACCTGGACGGTCTGCCACTCTTCCCGCAAGGGGGCGATCAGCGTGGGCATGACCAGGCGTTCGACATAGGCGCGGGGCGTGTAGTGGGCCCCCAGCTTGTGTCTTTCTCTGGGGTCCAGTGCGCGTTCCAGCAGCGTGCCGAAAATGGCCGGTTCCACAAAACGCCAGTCGGCCTTGGCGGTATCGATGAGTAACTGGATCTGATCGGGCTTCAAGGGAATGGGGTTGATGTTCTTGAACAGACCGCCGTTGAACTTCTTGATCTTCTTTTTGAGCAGGCCGGTGAAGCGGCCTTCGTTCATGCTTTCCCAGAGTTCCTGCAGGGAATCCATAAAGGCATCGGGTTCTTCCTTCAGTTCTTCCAGCAGGCGGGTGAAGCTGTCTTTGGGCAGCAGCTCGACATCCTGACTGAACATGGTGAAGAGGCTGCGCTTGAGGAAGTGGGCAACCCGTTCCACTTCGTAGCCATCCTGTTCCAGCGATTTGGCAAGGGTGGCGAGCTTGTCGCTGACTTTGCGCGTGACCTGGGCGGCGTGTTTGCTGGGGTCCAGGTGGTCGGGGTAAAGCCAGAGGGTTTGCAGACGCTTCTGGATTTCGGGCTGGCGCAGGTCTTCCAGTTTGATGCGGTGGTGTCCGGGATCGGGAAAGGGCACATAGGTGCTGCCGGTGCGGGTGAATTCTGAATACAGCTCCAGGGTGCGCCCGACATCTGTGACGACGATGAACGGCGGTTTGCCTTCGTCGGCTGGCAGGGCACGAACATAGCGGTCGGCCTGGTTGTGGGCTGCCAGCATGGCTTTATCCCAGCCCTGGGTTTCCAGTGCCTTGCCGGTTTGCTTGGCTTCCATGACGAAGCAGCCACGGCGGTAAAGATCAATGTAGCCTTTGTTGGTGCTGCCATCGGGGTTGTTGATTTCAACCCGGCGCTCTAGCACATAGGCGTTGTCTTCCTGAGTGTCTGAGGCGGGATCCGGCGTGGGCAGACCGAGTAGCTGGCAGAGTTCGGTGATGAACGGGGGGAAGTTGGCTTGCTCGGTGCCGGTGGCTGATTTCCAGCGTTCTAGGAATTCGTTGACTTGCTCAGTGCTGGGTAATGGTGGCAGTTGATCCGTGTTTGCACTCATGTGCTGTGGCTTCCTATATCCGATTCGTTTTGGATAACTTACACCAAATCGTGGCAACCATGAAGGGCAAGAGGCGATTGAGTGGGCGGTTTTATAGGTTCTAGATATGGAATCTGAAAACCACAAAAGAGCCACTCCTGTCAGATGGCTCTTTTGCAGTCTTAATGTGGTTTCGAAAACTTTACCAGTTAGTCAATCACCCCCTGTAAGTGCAGTGGAATCCTGTCCAAAAACCGGCTCCGAATTTCTGTTTCTGTCAGTTTCTTCCTGGCCATCTGAGTTTCGGTCATAAGACGTTGAACCCATTGCTGAATAGCTGAGTAGTTGTCGTAAGAAATCGGACATCCCAAAAAGATGGACAGTCCACGACCCTGCTTAATGCGCAGCTCCATAATGAGTTCATAAGCCATTTCTTTTGCGGTGGGGGTTACCCAAACCATTGATCTAGCCATTGCTCACCTCCTTAGGTGTTGTTTGACTGGTCGTGACCAGGTTTTCAAAAGCACTGCCATCCATACGAGTTAGGTTAGGGATGTAGCGCGAGTAAACTTTAAAAAGCATTTCAGTGGATGTGTGGCCCAGCACACGGGCAACCCACTCTGGGTTTTCACCGGATGCCAGTAGCAAGGTGGCTGCGGTATGCCGTGTTTGGTAAGGGCGGCGCTTATCCAGGTTTAGATAGCGTAGTAACGGATACCAGACACGCTTGGTCACATTGTTGTGATCCAGTGGCTCTCCCTTGGTGTTACAGAACACATACTCACTGAGTTTGCCTGTCGACTGATACTGGTTCTTCAGAGCTTCATACACCGGCCCAAACATCGGAATCTCGCGTTGAGAACCATCCGTTTTGGTGTATTCCGTCTGCCCTTGACTCAAGGTCTCTCGAACCAGAATCACACGATTTTTGAAGTCAACAAACTTCCACTTAAGCCCATCGATTTCTCCAGTTCGCATCCCCGAGAAAAAGCGCACTGCGTAATAGTTTTTGAAATCCTCCCGTACGTTATCCAGAATTCGATGAACTTCTCCCAGAGAGAAAGGCTCGATGTGAGTTTTTCTCAGCCGCAGTGGTTTGATGTTTCGGTAGGGTGTATCAAACTCATAGCGATCAGAAGCCTCTTCGAAAATTTTTCGAATCATCGACATGCGGTTGTTGAGAGTCTTGGGACTCAGTGACTCATTTCCATCACGCCCCTTCTTGGCAGCCTCAAGTGTCCTGAAAGCAAGCAGGTCCGCCTTGCTAACCTGATCCAACGCCTTCTTGCCAAAAAAAGGAATAATGGAGCTGTCCAGCAGTGACCGAACATTGCGCGTATGTGAATTGCGCCACTCGACCTTGTGCTCCTGAAACCATTGCTCAGCAAACTGGGCAACGGTGGGCAAACTTGATTGCCTACGCGCTTTCTGCACTTTAGGTGTTTTGGCGGTAGTAGCGATTGCATCATCTGCACTCATAAACTTCTGAGCATTTTTGCTACCCGGAAACATTTCTGCGTAATCGAACTGATCCAGAACGATTGATGCTTCAACCCGCTTCAGGAGGGCCTCTACCTTTTTTCGGTTGCTGGGCGTATCCGGCAAAGCGGTTTGCTCACGACACCTGACACCCTGATAGTTAAAGTCCAGATAGAGGTTGCCTGTTTCTGGCCTCGCCCGAACCTTACCCATGGCACTCAGCTCCATTAGCCATGGGGATGCTGAAGCTTTCCTCCTGCCCCTTAAGCATGTCTGCTTCAATGACTTCCCAGATATAGAGAATCTTGCGGCCACCAAAGGGGCGTATGTAATGTCGACCTTCAATTAGCACGCTATCCTTTAAGCGTTGCCGAATGGTTCTAGGGTCATACTTAATGCGTTCTGATAGCTCTTCAGTGGTCATATAGGTGTTTTGTGTAGTCATCGCTTTGGCCTCTTGTTGGTGTTATCCTGAATGCTGGAAAAACATCCTTAATGGCATAATGCCATCCTGAATAACATTCTAGCTCACAAAATGACATTTGCAAGCTTTTTTTGCTATTCAGGATGATATTTTATTATCTGGAGCGATATTTTAATGGTTCAGTGTCACCTTGCGCGCTTGATGGGCGAGCACAAAATGAAAATTGCTGATGTGGCGAGAGAAACAGGCTTGAATCGGAATACCATTACGCTGTTGTATAAAGAAACGGCGCAGCGAATCGATTTGGACGCTATAGATAAGCTATGCGAGCTATTTGATTGCGAGGTTGGGGACTTGCTGGAGCGTAAGAAGGGTTAGACGCAGGGAGCGGGGGAATGACTTACGGTCAGGAGTTTCAAGTAACCTTAAGGTCATAAAAAAATCTTAGAATGGCTCTCAACTAAGAAACTTGTCACAAAATCTGTCACATTTTGCCACATTGAGGATTTTGGAGCTGAAACGAAAAAAGGCGAATCAACTAAGTCATTGATTCGCCTTCTTAATATTTGGTAGCGGGGGCTGGATTTGAACCAACGACCTTCGGGTTATGAGCCCGACGAGCTACCATGCTGCTCCACCCCGCATCAAAGTTTGCACAGTATAGCCTGTTTATTTCACCTGTCAACCTAATACTAAAGAAGCTTGGCTTAAGTGTGCTAACAGTGTAACTTGTAGATGCGATAAAACGAATATAATAAAAATAAAAGGCAGTTTATTTTGCGCGGTTGAGCAGGTATAAAAATACTAAACCTGTATTAATGTAAGTATATCAGGCACTAAGTTTAGAAGTTTTTTCTAGACCTAGTGTTAAACAGAGGGAGTTTGCTATGCAAAAACGTGTGGCCTGGGTTACAGGTGGTACGGGCGGCATTGGTGCCGAAATTTGTCGTTCTTTAGCTAAAGCGGGTTACCAGGTGGTGGCCGGTTATTCTAACGAAGAAAAAGCTAAAGCTTGGCAAGAAGAACAAAAAACTGCAGGTTTTGATATTGCCATTAGCTATGCTGATGTGGGTGATTTTGACTCAGTTCAAAAAAGCCATGCAGAAATCACAGAGAAGTATGGTGTGGTTTCTGTTTTAGTCAATAATGCAGGCATTACGCGTGACGCTACCATGAAGCGTATGGAAGCTAATCAGTGGCGCGATGTGATCTCCACTAACCTAGACAGCGTGTTTAATACATCTAAAGCTTGTTTTGACGGTATGTTAACTCAAGCCTACGGTCGTATTATTAATATCTCTTCTATTAATGCAGAAAAGGGCCAGTTTGGTCAGGCCAACTATTCTGCTGCTAAAGCGGGTATTCATGGCTTTACCAAAGCTGTGGCACAAGAAGGTGCGCGTAAGGGTGTGACGGTCAATACTATTTCACCTGGTTACGTTGCTACGGATATGATCATGAAAATTGAAGAAAAAATTCGTGAAGGTATTCGTGCGCAAATTCCTGTTGGTCGTTTTGGTGAGCCTGAAGATATTGCGCGTATAGTGGTATTTTTGGCTGATGAAGCATCTAGCTTTATTACTGGTGCGAACATTTCTGCCAATGGTGGTCAGTTCATGCACTAGGTTTTGCTTAAGAGCGAAACAAAAAAGCCCAGATTTTATCTGGGCTTTTTTATTGGTGTTAATTAAAGGCTTAGCTGGGGTTCTGATAAGCCTCAATGGCTGCCATTAAGCGTGGGCTAAGCTGGCTGGTTTTACTGCCACCCATTATTTTCCAAGCTTCTAATAGCTGTTGAATTTCTTTCTGAGTGCTTTCTTCGGTTGGTGAACCTAGCCCTGAGTTCATACGTTCTATTTGTAGTTTAAGGCGTAGTTGCTGATCTTCTGCTGCTACAGGTACACCTGTTAATAGTTCTAACTCAACAATCAGGCGCTTAGCTGCTTTTAGGTCTTCTGGTTCACCTGTTTCGGGTAGGGCTTCTATTAGGCTGCTTAATTTTTGAGCTAAACCTCTACGTGCTTTTTGCTGGGCAAGACGTTGCAATTGCTCACTTAGGTTATCGAGTTCAGCCTGCCAGTTTTCCTGTTCCTTTTTGGGAATATTGCGTAGGCCAGCGGCTTGTTTAAGTAGCTTGGCGGCTAGTTGTTCTTCACCTGTAGCAAGGGCTTCTTTGGCTTCGGCTAGTTGTTGTCGGGCTAGTGCAAAGCGTTGTAAGCGTTCTTCTAGGCGGTTTTTTCTTTGTTCATCACGCTGCTTAAAGAGTGCATCACAGTGGGTGCGGAACTCTTTCCAAAGCTGGTGTTCTAGGCTGCCCGGTGCTGTGCCCAGAGTACGCCATTCTTGTTGAATTTGTTTGCTGGTTTCTGTTGCAGCTTGTAGGTCTTCGCTATTAAGTAGCTCTTTGGCCTTTTCCACTAGCTGTCGCTTGTTGTCTGCATGCTGCTGGCGCAATTGATAGAGTTGGTCACGTATAGGTGCTATGGCTTGTTGGAAGCGTTGGGCAAGTTGCTTTCCTTCAACTCTGTTAACTGGGTTAAAGCGGTGCCATTCTTCATGTACCAGTTTAAGTAGTTCATCTAGCTGTTCTTCTTCCATGGCTAGGTGGCCTTGGTTAGAGGCTAGTTGTTTTAGCTCGTCACAAATAATGGCTTTTTGTTTTTGGTTGTATTCACGCACTTCATTTTGTGCTGTAAACCAAGCTTTACATGGCTCGTAGGCGGTATCTGCGGCTTGCTTGAATCTGTCCCACAAAGGTTTATTGGCTGCGGCTGAGCCTAGCTCGCGCCATTCTTGTTGAAGTGCTTGAATTTTGTCTGCCTTTACTTGTGGCAGCATTTCGTCATCTGCTGCTAGGGCTTCCATTTGTTCGCAAAGGGCTTCGCGCTTAGGTGCAGCAACATAGCCTTGCCAGTCTCGAAGTTCAGCTATTTTTGCATTTAAGCTGCGGTAAACAGCGGCCAGGCGATGGTTGTTTGCTAGCTGCTCTACTTCATTTTGTAGTTGTTGATGAAGCCTGATGGCTTCACGGCTTTGCCCTAAACTAACCAGTTGTTCTAGCTGGGTAAGGTTTTGTTCTAGTCGGTTAAGGTTAAGTTTTTTGGTTTGCTCCACTGCCTGACGCGCTGTTTTTTGCTCTTGGTTATTGGCAATTAAGCGCTGCTTGGCTTGTTCCATTAGTTCGGGTGTGGCAAGGTTTTTATGCCAGTTAATGCTAGCAATTAACTGGCTGAGTTGGTCTAGTTCTGCTGGGTTGGGCTGGTCACTCATAGCCGCTAATAAATCGGCTAGTTGTGGCTGGGTTGTTTGCCATGCCAAAGAGCAAGCGGTTAGTTCTTCTGCTAGTGCAAGCTGCTGATCAAAGGCTTTTTGATCACTTTTACTGGGTGTGTTTTCTACTAGGCTTGCTTGCCAAGCGGCGGCTATTTGGTTGGTTGCGGTCTGCTCTAGTTGCGCGGGTTGGGCAAGCAGGGCTTCTACTAACTCAAACAAGGTTTGTAGAAGTTGTTTCTGTTCTTGTTTGGCTTGTTCTTGTTTAGCTTGCTTGGCTAGGCGCTGGGCTTCTTCAGCTTGAGTTTTGGCTATAAACGTTTTGGCTTGTTGACTTAGCTGTTCGTATTGCGCGGTGAGTTGAGCATCTTCTGCTAGTTCTAGTGCTTGCCATTGGTTTGTTAGGTGCTCGAAGCGTGCTTCGTATAGGGTTGGATCACCCACTGAAACAAGTTTTTGTAGCTGTTCTAATAGCTGGATGCGTTCTTGTGCGGCTGCAGCTTCTGCTTGTTGTGCTGCGCGGTAGGCGTTGAGCTTTTCTCTAGCAATACGGTTTACGCTCTTGTCACCTTGGGCTTGCTTAATAAGTTGCTCTAAAGCAGTTTCTGAGGTTATTTTTTCAGCTGCTGCTTGGCGAACTCTAGCTAAGCTGTTGCTTAGGGCAAGGTCTAGCCAGTCTTCTTCTGTGGCTTCTAGTCGCTCTAATAAAGCAAGGCGTAGTTCTTGCGTTTCGGCCTGTTGAATTATTTTTAACAAAAGCGCTGGGTCGGTAATTTGTAACGCCAGTGTATGACGCTTTTCACTGTTAAGCTGGGTGTCTTTTAGCAGTGTAAGCTCTAGGTGCTGGCTAAGTGCTTGGTTAAGCTGGCTGCTGGGCTGGCTAAGGTTAAGCAGTTCAATAAGCTTTTGCTGGTTAGGAAAGCGTGCGAGTGCTTCCTTTAACAATTGCTGGTCTTCTTCTTGCTTTAGCCAGTTAAGCACAGTGCTCTGTTGTTGATCAGCACTGAGGTCTAGGCGATTTAATGCTAGTAACCGGATTTTAGGATTCTGGTGGTCTAGCGATGGTTTAAATAAAAACGGTGCAATTCTAATGAACAGCGCATTCATGGTTGTGGCGGCCCTTGCTACAAAAAAATGATATAAAACAACCAGTAGGTCTGGTGCAAAGCTGCGTCAGGAGGCTTAGACTAAACAAAACAAGCACTACCCCAATCTTTGATAAGTCGTACATTCTAGCAGATGAAGTCGCGGGTAGCGCAGAATAAGTTGAAGTATATTAAGGAGTTGTTATGTCTGCTCATTTTTCTGTAGCTAAGATGGATGTTTGTCATGTGTCTGATCAGGCGCAGCGATTGCGTTCCGGCGACCCTGAGTTTGCTGCTTGGGCGGCTGGTTTAGGGGTCATTATTCATCAAGATTTAACTCAGGTTCGAGTTGCTCAGTTGCTCGATAAGCTGGTGGCAGAAGGTCAAGATCGTTCAGTTTTAATAGAAAAATTAAAAGCAGCAGATAGGTTAGCTAATGCGGCTATGTGGTTGGTGGTGCATTCTACCTATGCCAAACGGGTAGATCTTCAAGGTAAGCCTTTAACTGCTGCTGATTTTAAAGCTGACCCACAAGGCCATACCGGTGGTTCTTTAAATATGGTGCCGGCTTATGTGGGTTACATGCTGGCGAATTTATTGAGTGGCGATACGCGCTCTTGGATTATGGAACAAGGGCACTGTGTTTCTGCTATCGACAGTGTGAACTTGCTATTAGGTAATCAAAAGGAGCGCCATGCAACGGCGTATCCCGGCTGGTCTGAACAGTCATTAAATCAGTTTGTACAAGATTTTTACTCTTATGAGTTAACCAATGAAGGTAAGCCTGCCTCGCCCTTAGGTAGCCATTTGAATGTGAATACTGCGGGTGCAGTGAGTGAAGGTGGTTATTTAGGCTTTACCGCTTTGCAGTATGTGCATGCCAGTGAAAAAGATGAGCGTTTAGTGGCTTTTTTATCTGACGGTGCTTTTGAAGAGCAGCGTGGCAGTGATTGGTCGCCCTTGTGGTGGCGTGCTGAAGATACTGGCTGGGTGGTGCCCATTATGATTGCTAATGGTCGCCGTATTGATCAACGAACCACTATGATGATGCAGGGTGGTATAGACTGGTTTGCCGAGCATTTAGAGCAGCAGGGTTTTGAGCCGAGTGTTATTGATGGGCAAGACCCAGCTGCTTTTGCTTGGGGTATTTTAATAGGTGAACAGTGGTTAGAAGATGAGGCAGCGGCTATACAGCGAGGCGATCGTTCTTACCCAGCACGCCTACCTTATTTAGTAGCCGAATCAGATAAGGGCTACGGCTTTCCGGGTGCTGGTACTAACCGAGCTCATGGCACGCCCTTGCCAGGCAATCCTGCTAACGATGCTGAGTCTTTGCGTTTGTTTAACGAAGGTGCAGCACGCTTATGGCAGTCACCAGAAAGTTTACAAGAAGCCGTAGTTAGTTTTTCTCAACACGCTGCTCAAAAACGTCTTCAAGAAAAAGACCATCCCTTAGCTGTGCGCCAAGTGGCTAGCCCTGTGATGCCAGAAGCCCCTTGGATTCCAGCGGATGGGCGCTTGCATTCACCTATGGCATCGGTTGATGTGGCATTTTGTGCGCTCATTAAAATGAACCCTAAGCTCAGGGTAAGAGTGGGTAACCCTGATGAAATGTCGAGCAATAATATGAGCTTGACGCTGGCTAAGTTAAAGCATCGGGTTGTTTCACCAGAGTTTTCACAAGATGAAGCTTTAGATGGTGGCGTGATTACTGCGCTCAATGAAGAAGCGGTAGTGAGTGCTGCTTTGGCCAATAAAGGTGGTTTAAATTTGGCGGTTTCTTATGAAGCTTTTTCAGTAAAAATGCTGGGGGCTTTGCGTCAAGAAATTATTTTTTCTAGGCATCAAAAAGAAGCTGGGGAGCAGCCTGGCTGGCGCTCAGTAGCGATTATTTCTAGTTCGCACCTGTGGGAAAACGGTAAAAACGAGCAATCCCACCAAGACTCAACCCTAGCAGAAGCTTTGCTAGGTGAAATGAGCGATGTGGCAAGGGTGATTTTTCCTGCAGATGCTAACTCGGCTGGCGCTGCTTTATTAGAGGTTTACCAGCACACAGGGCAAATTGCTAACCTGGTGGTTCCTAAGCGGGGTTTGCCTGCTTATTTAACACCTGAACAAGCCACTCAATTAAGTAAAGATGGTGCAATTTGTGTGGAGGGTGATCCTCAAGCTACTTTGCAGTTGGTGGTGGTGGGCGCTTATCAGCTTCAACAGGGTTTAAAAGCCTGGCAGCGTTTAGCAGAAAAAGGCGTTGCGGCCTCTTTGGTTTACTTGCAAGAGCCTGGCCGCTTCCGCACACCTAGAGATAAACACGAAGCTGCTTGGCAAGCCAGTGATGAGTTGCGTAACAGTCTTTTCCCCAGCAGTGTGCAGGCTAGAGTATTTTTAACTCATACTCGCCCAGAAGTTTTATTAGGGCATTTGCGTGGCTTGGATTTGGGTGTGGATAAAACAGCAGCGCTTGGCTATATCAACCGTGGTGGAACTTTAGATGTGCATGGCTTGTTATTATCCAATGGCTGTAGCTGGGCACATTTATTAGCCAAGCTGGCTGAACTGGCTAAACAAGACTTAAGCCAGTGGCTAACAAAAAATGAAGTGGCTGCCTTGCAAGGGGAGCGCCCTTTAACTGAACTACTACCTTTAGGACGCTAAGTTATGCAGCAACCGATTACTTTTCTTTGGCATGATTATGAAACCTTTGGCGCTAATCCGCGTTTAGATCGCCCCAGCCAGTTTGGGGCAATACGCACTGATGAGAATTTTAATCAAATAGGTGAAGCTGAAATGTTTTATTGCAGCCCAGCCGATGATTTTTTGCCTCATCCAATGGCGGTTTTAATTACGGGTATTACACCGCAAGAAGCAAGAACGAATGGTTTGGCTGAAACAGATTTTGCGGGTTCTATTCATCAATTAATGAGCCAGCCTAACACCTGTGTGGTGGGTTATAACTCTTTACGTTTTGATGATGAAATCACGCGCCACCTGTTTTACCGTAATTTTATTGACCCTTACGCAAGGGAATGGCAAAACGGTAATTCACGTTGGGATTTAATCGACGTGGTTAGGGCTATTTATGCCTTGCGCCCTGAAGGCATTAACTGGCCACGCAAAGAAGATGGCACGCCTAGCTTTAAGCTAGAAGATTTAACGGCAGCTAATGGCATTGAGCATGGTGAGGCAGCACATGATGCTTTGGCCGATGTAAGAGCAACCCTTGAGTTAGCTAAGTTATTAAAGAAGGCGCAACCCAGGTTGTTTGATCACTTATTTAATATGCGTGGTAAGCAACAAGTGGCTAAGGCCATTAACTTAGATGACCCTAAGCCTTTTCTACATATTTCTAGCCGCTTTCCTGCTAGCCGTGGGTGTGCAGCTTTGGTACTGCCTTTAGCACGTCATCCGAGTAACCCTAATGGGGTGATTGTTTATGACTTGTCTGAAAATCCACAAGCACTTTTAACCTTGTCGGCAGAAGCCATTGCTCAACGTGTTTTTGTTAGTAATGCAGACCTAGAACAACAAGGTTTAAGTCGTATTCCTTTAAAACTGATTCATTTAAATCGCTGCCCTGTGGTGTTGCCTGTTAAGGCTATGGAACCGGCTATTGCTGAGCAGCATGGCATTAACTTGCAGCAAAATGAAGACCATTGGCAGCAGTTGCGAGGTGTAGATGCGGCTTTTGTCAGTAAAGTTCAGCAGGTTTTTGCAGATGGACAGGGTGGTTTTAAAGATGCGGGTGATCCTGACTTAATGCTTTATTCTGGGAGTTTTTTTTCAACAGATGACAAACAACGCTTTCAACAGATTCGTGCAACCTCTGCCGAGGCGTTAGAAGAACTAGATTTAGCTTTTGATGATTCTCGTTGTGAAGAAATGCTGTTTCGTTACCGAGCACGTAACTGGCCAGAATACTTAACTTCAACTGAAAGAGAGCGCTGGGATGAGTTTCGTTGGCAGCGTTTTAATTCACCCGCCACCTCAAGCTTAACTTTACAGGGCTTGCAAGATGAGCTGATTCGCTTAAGCCAGCAAAGTTTAGAAGACCAGCAAATGTTTTTATTACAGGAGGTTCAGCTTTGGGTTGAGTCGATGTTGCCCTTGCAGTTTATGGAATAGTATCTAATGTTTGCTTTAGAGGTGTAAACTAGACTCTTTAGTCTAGGTTTGTTGCTTAAATCTATTTAAACCTAGTTAGCATGAGAGTCTTTTATGAATACAAAACAAACGTCAAACCGTGGTTTTATTTGGATGCTTGCTGGGCTAATTTCGGTTGGCCCTTTAGCGGTTGATGCTTACCTGCCTGCCATGCCTGAAATTGCTTCTAGTTTGAGCGTTTCTATCCATCAAATTGAATTAACTTTAAGTGTTTTTTTAGTGGGTTTTGCATTAGGGCAGCTAATAGGCGGGCCCTTGTCTGACCGTTATGGTCGCCGTGCAACCATTATTAGTGGGCTCAGTCTTTATATACTGGGTGGCTTAATGGCTGGGGTTAGCGATTCCATAGAACTGCTCTGGATAGCGAGGCTTCTACAAGCTTTAGGTGGCGGCTTGGGTGTGGTTAACACCATGGCTGTTATTCGAGATTTGTATAGTGGACGAGAAGCGGCTAAAGCACTTTCGCGAGTGGTAGCCATTATGATGGCTGCACCTTTGTTTGCACCTTTTTTAGGTAGTGGCTTGTTGTTAGTTAGTGGCTGGCGCAGTATTTTTGTTGCCTTAGCTGTGTATGGGGTTTTGCTTTTATTGATGCTGGCTTGGAAATTGCCAGAAACTAAACGGGAAGCCACGGGGCCAAGCCAAAATGCTTTACGGCGTTATTTAGAAGTTTTAAAACACCGACCTGTGTTAGGTTTTTTAGCTGCTACGGCTTTTAGCCAGGCTAGTATGTTTGCTTTTATTACTGGTTCTTCTTTGTTGTATATGGAGTATTACGGGGTAAGTGCTCAGCTTTTTCCAGTGGTGTTTGGTTTAAATATTCTTACTTTAATTGCTTGTAATCGTTTGAATGTGCACTTGTTAAATAAATTCAGCCCATTGCAGATTTTAAGTTTTGGGCAGAGTATGCAATTAGTAACTGCAAGCATTTTGCTCTTAGCTTTTATTATTGTACCCCTGCCACTGTGGGTGACCGTGGCATTGATTATGCTATTTATTGGTATGCAGGGTTTAATTATTGCTAATGGTATGGCGAGTGCTGCTGAGTATTTTCCACAAAGTGCAGCGACTACCAGTGCAGTGATGAATGCCAGTGGTTTTATGATGGGTGCTTTAGCAGGTGGTGCTGTGGGTATCTTAGGTGATGGTTCGCCACTACCCTTGTTAGGGGTAATGGCAGCTAGTCCTTTAATAGGAATTACACTAAGGTATTTGCTTCACCGTGGTTTAACCCTTGCGGAATAAGCTATTCAGCAGACCAACTCTCTGTAGCTGCTGGCATGCCGGGTAAGGGATTACCTCGGGCTTCTGGCGTAGTACCTAGTAGGTAAGTGCCTCGGTAACGATTAATTAATTCTTCATAAAATTTTAATAGGCTTGGCTGATCTAGCTTTTCTATGCTGTCAGCTAAGGCTTTTCTACGGCCAAAGTCCTGGCGTTGATTCCCTATTTCTTGCCATAAACGCTGTGCTCTTTCACTCAGGCGCTGGTCGGCTTGCAATAGGTTGTTGATAACACTGAGTTGGTGTTGTTGAAAGTCTTTACTGGGTAGTTTTTCTATGCGCTGTTTGTCTTGGCGTAAAAAAGCTTCTATCGCTTCGGCTAGGTAGTCGGGTTCGTTATTAGGTGATTGAACATAATAAAAAATGCCTGCCTGCTGAGCTAAAGGCAGGTGGTTATTAAATACTGCATAGCCTAGTTGTTGCTGGGTTCTTAAGTCATGGAAAAATGCGGCTGACTGTAACTGGTTCACAAGACGTAGTTTGGCTTCTTCTTCAAGACTTGTGTCTTTGGCTTGAATGTAAAAGAGCAATGCTCGGTCGTTGTGGTCTAGTTTTAGCTTTTTGCTCCATTGGCCGTCTGGTATTTGTTTAGTTTTAATAAGATCAACATCTGAAGCATTTAGTTTGGGTTGTAGCTGGCTTTTTACCTGTGTGCTTAAGGCTAGGGTTTCTTCTGATGTGATATTGCCCCAAGCCAAAAGTTGGACATAGAGCTCTTGGCTAAAGTGAGTTAAAAAATAACTAAGCTCGGCTGTACTCAGTTTTTCTAAACTGGCGAGTTGTTCTTCTAGGCTCCAGCTACCCGGCGCTACTGCATCTTTATAAAGTTGACGTATTAGTTGCTGTACTAGGCGATCTTTTTGTTGGTTGTGGAGGTTTTGCTTTAAACGCTGCTTTAGGCGTGCGAACTGCGCTTCTTGCACCTTGGCGGCTTGTAACTCTTGCAGCATTAGTTTAATCAGCCTAGGTTGTTCTGAATTAAAACCACCTAAGGCGAGGGTTAGTCCGCGTGCATGAGGGTAAATGTTGTAGTTGAGTCCAGCTAAACGTGCTGGGTAGGCAGGAGCATTCAGTTGGTCGTTTAACCAGCTAGCCGCTAGCTGAGCTAAGAGTCTAGCTTCTAGGTTGGTGGTAACTTCTGGGTTTTGCAAGCTGATATAAACTTGTGCACGGGGTACTTTAAAGCTGGTATCTAGGCCATGCCAAACTTCTAGGCCTTGTTCTTTTATTAGTGCTTGGGGTTGTTTTACCGAGCTACCTTTTTTTAAAGCAAGGTTAGAGGGTAAGTAGTCATTGGCTGGTGGTAGTTGGGTGGTCAGCTTGGTCTGAGTTTTATTCAGGTCTAAAGATAATTGATTAATACTAAACTTGGCAGGTAACCATTGGCCAGTTTGGTTGGCTTCAACCTCTGGGCTGGTGCGCACAACCAGTAAGCGTTGGGGTGTGAGTTGATCTAGCAGGTTGTTTATCAGTAATGGATCAAACTCATCGAATAAATAGTGGGCTCTTAGCACATCTTGGGTTGGGTAGCGTGCAAGATTCATAGCTAAATGAGTAACTAGGCTGCTGGCTTTGGTGGACTCTGCAAAGCGAAAGGCGTTGCTGGCTAGTTGAGCATCTTCTTGGTAGCGCCAAGCTTCTATGCCTTGTTCTTTTATTAATGCTAGGTGATTAAAAACTAGGGCAAGAATTTCTTGTCTGTTTTTATCGCCTTCTGGGGTTAGTTCTAGGCTAATTGAGAATAACGCTTGCTTGCCGTTACTCATTTGTGTGCCTGCTGAAAGGCTAGTTGCCCAGTTTTCAGCTTTTAAAGTGGCTAATAAACCACCTTCTCCTTCATGCCCTAGAAGTCCGCCTAAATAATGGTCGGCTTTTTTTTGGTAGTTAGCGGTTTGATCTGGAATAGGGAAGAGCAAAAGCAGTTGATGTTGCTGGCGCAAGGGTAGGTAATCAACTTGGGCTGGTAGTTGTTCTTGAGTGAATAAATTAGGCCAAATAGGGTCTGGTGTTACGCTACCCTGCTGGATGGCCGAGAAGTGCTGTTCAACTAAATCACGTAGCTCATTAACTGGCTGTTTACCTAGTACTACAAGAGTCATACGGTCTGTAGTGTAGTAGGTTTGGTAAAAATCGAGTAAAGCTTGGCGCATTTCATCGCTGGTAATGTCTAGAGATTCTTTGTTACCTGCACTGAAACGTGCTGCTGGATGTGCTGGGTTAAAAGCTTGACGTAAAGCTGTTAAGCGTAAGCGAGCATCGTTTTGCAAAGTGCCGCTCCACTCAGAGTGAACAGCGTTAACTTCTCTTTCTAAATATTCAGGACTTAATAAGGGTGCAATAAAAAACTGTGAGAGGCGTTCTAGGGCTGGGTCTAAATGTTCTGGTTGTATATCAAAAAAGTAGTTGGTGTCTTTAGCAGAAGTAAAAGCATTATGGCTGCCACCATGTTGACTAATATAATTTTGGTAGGCATCAGGTTTTGGGAAGCGTTCAGTACCTAAAAAAAGCATGTGCTCTAAAAAGTGTGCTAGTCCAGGCCAAGCGTTAGGTTCGTGATAGCTGCCCGCAGCAATGTTCATAGAAGCGGCAGCCTTGTCTGCTGTTGGATCACTCACAACTAAAACTTTTAAGCCGTTGTTAAGCTGAAAGTTAAGGTAGTCTTTTTGGTCGTTTGGGCTGGTGATGGGTTGATTTGAATTGCTTGAGAGTTGTGACATAAGAGAAGTGCAACCACTGAAGGTGATGAGGAGTAAAATAAGGGTAAAAAAGTTAACTATTTTTTTCATTGTTAGCTCTACTTATTTTCTAATTAAACGATCTGCAATAGGTGAGATTACTAAGTTGCTTTGATTAGCTGGGTCATTTACTAGCTGGCTGACAGGGTAAGCTTCTAGTTCGTCATCTTTTAGGGAGAGGAGTTCCATTAAGTTTGAGTCTTCAGTTTTAGGATTAAGCCACTCAAGTGCTTGGCTAGCTGTAAGTTTTAGTGGTACACGGGTCGCAAGCTTTGCTAACCAAGGGTCTGCATCCACACTTATTAAACCAAAAGAATCATAAGCTCTTCCTGGAGCGACAGGGTAACGAGTCCAAAGGCCAGCTAAAAAGAAAGGGCGATTATGCGGGCGGCGAATTGCAAAAGGGTGTTTACCTCGATTGACTGCTACCCATACATAGTAACCAGTAACAATTACAATACAGCGTTGCTTTTTAAAGCTTTCTTGGTACATAGGGCTAGTAGCCAGCTTTTCACTGCGAAGAATATAAGGTGCCTCATTAAGCTGCTTCATCCAGCCGGGGGTGAAGCTCCAAAAAGCATCGTCTTGTGTTAAGTGTTTATCTTGCCAGCGCAAAATAGACAGGGTGTTAGTGGGTATTAAGTTAAATCCAGTACGAAGTGGATTCATTTGCACTATAGGCTTACCTAGCTCTTGTTCGGCGCTGTAGGGGGTAACTATTAAACGTCCACTCATAGCTTATTTGTAAATGGCCGTTTGATTACGACCAGCTCCCTTAGCTTTATAAAGAGCTTCATCTGCAGCTTTAATAACATCTTCAGGTGTGGCGAGGCTAGAGCTACGTTCAGCAACTCCCATACTGATAGTAACTGAGACACTATCAGTTTTAGACTTGGCGGTTTTAGCTTCTTCTCGAATTTTAACTTGGTAGTTTTCAATGGCAATACGCAGCTTTTCTAAATAGGGTTGTGCTTGTTCAGAATTTTTACTAGGGAAGACTAGAGTAAATTCTTCGCCACCATAGCGATAGGCTTTGCCACCACCACTAACTTTATTAAGTTGTGTGGCTACCATTTTAAGCACTTGATCACCCAAATCATGCCCATAGGTATCATTAAACTTTTTAAAATGATCGACATCAGCCATTGCTAAGCTGTAGTTGCGACCAAGGCGCTGCAAACGTTCGTTAAGAGCTCGTCGACCTGGTAGGCCAGTTAAGTCATCACGAAAAGCCATTTGAAAAGCTTCTTGTAAAACAGCCAAACTTAACATTAGTAGCGCAGCTAAAGTAACTAAGGTGGGTGTTAGTGGCTGATGAAACCACTGCAGCATGAGTACCATAGAGATAAGGGCAGTCAGCTGGGCTGCAAGGTAGGGCTGAGGGTTGCGTATTAGCTGAATTAACAAGATAAAAATACAAACAAAAAACGTAAGCAAAGGTAGTTGCGCTAAACCTAGGTGGTTCACATAAATAGAAGGAAAGTAAGTGGTAGACAAAGCATCACTTAACTGAAGTGGGAAGCTTTGGGAGATTGCATAAAAAATAATGCAGCAAAAAGAGAAGACCAGGGTTCTTAGCAGTAGGTCGTGCATTAAGTGGAAGCGTTCAGACCAAAGCGAGTTTAAAGTAAGTAATAGAGGTAAAAGAAGGCTGATTAATAGATAAGATAAAGGTGCACCAAGATTAATAGGTGCGCTAGTGCTATGTAGGCTGGGTTGTTGTACCTGTTGCTCTAGTAGCCAGTAGCTGAGCAGAACCAGTAATAATGCAAACAAAACCCGTGTACGCGCATAACTCAATGCAAGTAGACCACCCGTTACAGCAAAAACCCAAACTAGCAATTCACTAAAGCTATGTAGAGATTCAGGTAAAAGCTGTAATTTGATAACTGCAAAGCAACCAGCCGCCAAACTAAGTGGCGCTATAAACAGCTGCAAGGTGTAAATAAGGCGATAGTACACAGTAAATCCTTGTTGTCTGTAGGGGTGAAATCAACGCAATTCTACTAATCCAATGGTTTGCGAGTATAAAGACTTAAGTAGAAAAGTGCAGTAGTGTAAAATAATTACAAAAACCCCTTGCGTTTAAAAAGTTAGTGCCTATAATACGCCTCTCTTGTCAGGGAGCGCTTAGAAATAAGCGGTTAAAAAAGCTTTGGCAAGGGGTGTAAAGGATTGTTTTTAAAGGTATTTCTTTTAAAGAATTTGAAAACAAAGCTTGACACTGGGGCGAAACGCTGTAGACTACGCTCCTCTGATTCAGCAGCTTGTTTAGATTGATTGACTAGCTACTTTGAGTCACCGCTCTTTAAGAATGAAGCATCAGGAACATTCATGTGGGCGCTTGCGGGATGGCTTGTGATGAAGTCACAAGATATCAAGGCAAGCGCTTATAAGAAGCTTGACAGGTTTAGTTTACTAGACAGGTTGAGATTCAAGTATTCGTTTGAAACCTTGAGCCAAGATTAGTCACCTTAAGTGACACTATGATTTTAAACCGAAGAGTTTGATCATGGCTCAGATTGAACGCTGGCGGCAGGCCTAACACATGCAAGTCGAGCGGTAACAGGAGAAGCTTGCTTCTTGCT
>NZ_JMLW01000020.1 GCF_000686905.1 Marinospirillum insulare DSM 21763 | reverse complement strand
AAGAATGCGATTATCGAGTTGTTAACACCCTTTGCTTCTGTTGGTTTAGTACATACTCTAACGGCAGATAATGGTAAAGAGTTTGCTGAGCATCAAGCCATTGCAAAAGCACTGAATTGTGACTTTTACTTTGCAGACCCTTATGCTTCTTGGCAACGTGGATTGAATGAAAATACAAATGGCTTAATACGTCAATACTGCCCCAAAGGTTCATGCTTTAAGCACTTAGATGATGAGCATTTTGAATTCATTATGCATCGTTTAAATAACCGACCTAGGAAAACACTTGGAATGAAAACACCAAATGAAGTATTGTTTGAAGAATTACAGGCTGTTGCACTAGCAAGTTGAATCCAAGAATTTATTTTCGCCACTTAAAACTTAAATCCCAGCCTAAAAATTAAGTGGCTAGCTTATCCCTTTGCCTAGTTGATTACTCCACAAGCTTATTCAGCATTAGTTATTTATCATGTTAACTTGCTTTTGACTAGCTGCATTACAAGTTTTAACTTAAGTTTTACAGCCTAAAGTCACTCTTGGTTGCCCTAGATAATCTTGGTAAGTCTTAATATCCCTAAGCTTGGCATGGGTAAAGAGTTCGGCAACAGCTAAAGACTGGTCATAACCCTGTTCTACTAAAAGATAACCACCCAGGTTCAAGCGATTTTGAATGGGGGCAAGTAATTCACGATAAGCATCTAAGCCATCTTCACCACCCACTAGCGCAGTTTTTGGCTCATAACGTAAATCACCCTGAGACAAGTGAGGGTCATCAGGATGAATATAAGGTGGATTACTTAGAATAAGGTCGTAAGTTTGAGGTGGAATTTGCTGCCACCAATTTGATTGCCAAACACGCACATCCAACTCTAGCTGACGTGCATTTTTTCGTGCAAGGCGAACAGCATCTAATTTAAAATCAACCGCATCTATCTGCCAGTTAGGGCGTTCTTTTTTTAGAGCTAAAGCAATAGCACCGGTTCCTGTACCCATATCTAAAACTCTAGCCTTAGGTACAAGTGGTAAATCTAAAGCCACCTCTATAAGGCGCTCAGTATCAGCACGGGGAATAAGCGTTGCAGGTGAGATTTCTAGGGTTAACCCCCAAAAGTCCCACTCGCCTAGAATCCAAGCTAGAGGCTTGCCTGCAAGACGTTCTTTTACCCATGCTTCAAGTTGTTCTAACTGCTGAATGGATAGCTCAACTTCTGGGTAGGCATAAAAATAAGCTGTGTTTTTTTGCAATAAATGCGCCAGCAGGTACTCAGTTTCTTGACGTGCATTCTCTACACCTGCCTTTTGAAACTTTAACTTAGCTGCCGCTAACCATTCGCCTAAAGTTAGCTTTCTAGCTATCACTTAAACCTGCCAGCAACTCTGTTTGCTGCTCTTGTGCTAAAACCGATAAAACGCTATCTAGCTCACCGCTCATCACTTCATCTAAATTGTATAGGGTTAGATTAACCCTATGATCAGTCACTCGACCTTGTGGAAAGTTATAAGTACGAATACGTTCAGAGCGATCACCACTGCCTACCAGTGAGCGGCGTGTGTCTGATTGGTCTTTGTGGACTGCATCTTCCATTTGTTGCTTTAAACGCGTAGCCAACCAAGCCATGGCTTTAGCACGGTTTTTGTGCTGAGAACGCTCTTCTTGACACTCCACCACTAAACCCGTGGGTAAGTGAGTAATACGTATAGCAGAGTCGGTAGTGTTAACGTGCTGACCACCAGCGCCAGATGAGCGATAGGTATCAACTTTTAAATCGGCTGGATTAATGTCTACTTCACCCACTTCATCCGCTTCTGGCATTACCGCCACCGTACAAGCTGAAGTATGCACCCGGCCTTGCGATTCTGTGGCTGGTACCCGCTGGACACGGTGCGCACCCGATTCAAACTTAAGGTGGGAATACACATCTTTACCACTAATGCGGGAAATAATTTCTTTGTAGCCACCCATTTCACCGTGACTCACGCTCAGGGTTTCTACCTGCCAGCCCTTGTTATCAGCATAACGGCTGTACATTTTAAATAGATCACCAGCAAATAATGCTGCTTCATCACCACCCGTACCAGCACGAACCTCTAAGAAAATATTGCGGCTATCATTAGGGTCACGCGGAATTAAAAGCCTTTGTAGCTCTAATTCTAAAGGCTCAACCTCTGCTTGCAGGCTAAGCATTTCTTCTCTAGCCATTTCACGCATTTCAAGGTCATCATCACTAGCCATTTGCTGTGCAGCCTCTATACCTTCTTGCGTTTGTTGGTAATCCTGATAGGTTTGAATAATGGGTTCTAAATCTGAGTACTCTTTAGAGTAATTACGATACTTTTCCTGATCCCCCAAGGTTTCAGGGTCAGACAGGAGGGCCGATAGCTCTTCAAAGCGATCAGCAAGGTGATCTAGCTTGGCTTGTATTGAAGGTTTCATTGATTATTCCAGCAAAAAAATTAAAAGTTGTCTGAGGCATCTAAGTTTAAGAGTTGTGAAGCAGCGGCCAACAGATCACTACGGTTTTCTGCTGAAGCTTCACGAATTTTTAAGGTTGGGTCATGTAACCATTTGTTGGTAAGGCTACGGCAAAGCTTTTGCATGACATCACGTGCATCTTGCCCCTGATCTAACTGGCTTAGCGCTAAAGCAAGTTCATCTTCTGCTAACTTTTGTGCACGCTGACGAAAAACACGGATCATTCGGCCTGCATCTCGCACTCGTAGACTGCGCAAAAACTCTTGCACACTCACTAAAATTAATGCTTCAGCCTCTTCAGCTGCTTCACGCCTAGCAGCTAGGTTTTCTTCTATGGTTTCTTTTAAGTCATCGACACTGAATAAGAAAACATCGTCTAGTTCGCCAACCTGAGACTCTATATCTCTAGGTACCGCAATGTCGATCATTAACATGGGTTTATGACGACGTGCTTTAAGTGCATCTTCTACCATACCCTTTCCCAGAATAGGTAAGGGTGCAGCAGTTGAACTTATTACAATATCGGCTTTGGCCAAATGCTTAGGTATATCGTTTAATGCAACTGCCCTGCCTTGAACTTCAGCAGCTAAAGCTTGCGCCCTATCAACAGTACGGTTAGCAATAATCATTTTTGCTACGCCTGCATTTTTTAAATGCCTTGCTACCAGCTCAATCGTTTCACCTGCACCCACCAGCAAAGCAGTGCTCACGTTTAAATCAGAAAAGATACGTTGCGCTAAGTTAACAGCAGCATACGCTATAGAAATAGGATTAGTACCTATACCTGTCTCTGTTCTAACTCGCTTAGCTGTGGCAAAAACCTGCTGAAATAATAGTTCTAAACCACTACCTAATAGGCTTTCTTTTTTAGCCAAGTCATAAGAGTCTTTAAGCTGACCTAGGATTTGCGGCTCACCTAGCACCATGGAATCTAAACCACTAGCGACACGCATTATGTGCTTGATAGCAGCTTGATCTTCATGAATATAGCTATAGCGTGCTACATCTTCAAAAGGGAGAGAGTGAAAGCTACTTAACCAATCAAGCACAGGTCGCACATTGCCTGCTTCAACAAAAGCATAAATTTCTGAGCGATTACAGGTAGATAGAATAGCTACTTCTTTGATACTCTGGTGATCGCGTAACTGCTGGCTAGCCACCTCCAGTTGTTGAGGAGTAAAAGCAACTCGTTCGCGTATGGCGACTGGAGCTGTCTTATGATTTATGCCTAGAGCTAAGAATTGCATTGGCTTTACTGCTGGCACTGTCAAACGTCACTCCACAAACAAGTCATTCCGCCCGTCTAGAATCAGGGACATAAAATTTACCCAAGCAAACAGCTACTTACATAAAAAAGCTGAGCGATGCATCAAAAGAAGGCTATGATAGCACATAGAAAATGTACAGGTATGTTCGAATAATGCTTAAAGTTTCCTTACTTAAACCTCTCAAGGCTTTATTGGTCTTAGGCTTTATTAGTCTTGCCTATGGTTGCACTACGACTCAGTCTAAAAATCAATCTTCCGTAGAAAGCCCTAGCAAGGGTGCCATTTTAACCTATTACCAAAACGATCAACAGCCAGCTACTCAAACCGCTACTCAAGTTAAAGCAGAACTAAACGGCCCATTAGTTTTTTATTTACTCAGTGCTGAATTAGCAGGTCAGCGCAACAACCTTGACTACGCCTTAGAGGTTTATTCTGCTCTAGCATTACAAACTCAACACCCTCTGATTGCCGAGCGCACTAGCTGGATAGCCCAATTCGCACAGCAGCCTAAAGCGGCTTTAGATGCTGCTATTTTATGGGCAACCCTAGCCCCCCAAAACCCTGATGCACAACGCACAGCGGCGGGTTTACTTCTACAAAATGAACAATACCTAGATGCCTTTGACCACCTGCTTAATTTTGAAAAACTGAGTGGTGAAAGCAACTACACCCTTTTAGCTACGCATTTAAGCGAAAAAAACAACCCAGTTATTAGTGACCTTTACCAAAAAATGCTCGAAGAAAAGCAGCGGCGAGAAGAAGCTAGTAGTGATTTAGAAACAGCCTTAGCACTGCTTAGTGATGAGTTAGGTCGCCAGCCAACCAGCAGACAACATCTAAAGTCAGCTCTAGCAATTAATCCTAACAATGTTCGCGCCCTACAACTTAAAGCCGAACTACTGCGCAGCCAAGGTGATTATTCCCAAGCTGAAAAACTCTTAAATCAGGCACTTAAAAATAAACCTGAAGAAGTAAGGCTTTGGCTAGAAGTAGCAAGAACACAGTTAAAGTCAGGCAAACTGTCCCAAGCAGAACAAACTTTTGATCACATTATTAATTTACAACCAGACAACCTACCCATTCGACTTGCCTTAGCTCGCATTCAAATAGAAACCGAGCAGTACACTGCAGCAAAACAAACACTGAAAGATCTCACTGACTTTGATTTACTCGCTGATCAATCTTGGCTATTGCTTGGCCAACTAGCAGAAAGGGACCAGCAGTGGCAACTAGCCTTGCAGCATTACAACCAGGTCACCAGTGGTGACCCCCTTGTTCTTGCAACTCAAGCCAGTGTAAGACTTTTGGTAGAAAACAACCAAGCACCGACTGCACTTGGCCTAATACAAGAAAAGCGTAGTCAAGCACCTGAGCTTAGTGTGCCTTTAACACTTTTAGGAGAAAGCTTGTTACGCCAACAAAAAGATTTTGCCGCAGCGCTCAGCTGGGTAGACTCAGGCAGAGATTTATTAGCCGAAAATCAAGAATCCACCCAACTTCTTTATGCTCGAGCTTTATTAAATTATCACCTAGATGACCTCAATCAAATGGAAGCAGACCTCAATCATCTTTTAAGCATCGACCCAAACAACGCCGTTGCTTTAAATGCTTTAGGTTATACCCTAGTAGACAAAACTGAACGCATTAATGAAGGCTTACTACTTATTCAAAAAGCCCATGCCTTAGATAGTGAGTCAGCAGAAATCCTTGATTCTCTTGGCTGGGCACTTTTTAAATTAGGCCGCTACGAAGAAGCACTCGAATACTTAGAAGAAGCCTATGCTCGATTACAAGAAAGTGAAATTGCCGAACACTTAATTCAGGTTTTTTGGAAGCTAGAAAAAAATGAGCAAGCAGAAACCCTTTTGAATAACTATCCAGAACTTAATCTGCAACCCAATCAATAAAAGCGTGTGACTAAACCTATGCAACCCTATTTAAAACCTCTAGTCATTGGTGCCCTTCTACTAGTTATTAGTGCGTGTACTAGCCAACCAAGTCTACCGACAGCAACAGACGACCTAACACCCAACGCTCAACTTTGGCACTGGCAAGCCCAGGGTCGCATTGCCTTTGCTAACAATAAAAACAACCACTCTGCTAATTTAGATTGGCAACAAAATGGCTACAACTACCAGTTACAGCTTTTTGGCCCACTAGGGCAAGGTAGCGCTCGTTTAGAAGGCGCACCCTTTAAAGTTATTCTAACCACCTCAGATGGTAAACAGGTAGAAGCCTCAAGCCCTGAGCAGCTTTTAGCAGATAACTCTGACTGGGAGTTACCCTTATCTAATATGCTTTATTGGATAAGAGGCATTAAAGCACCTGGCAAGCATAAAGAAATCAATGAAAACTCATTTTTACAACATGGCTGGCAAGTTGAATGGCGGCGTTTTTCACAAGTAGGCGAACACCAACTACCTAGCCTACTAATAGCAGAAAAAGGGCCACTAAGTTTTCGTTTAGCCATTAATAAATGGCAAATTTTTTCTACGCCCTCAAAAGAATTGTAAGCATGACTAACCCAAGCAAACTTAGCCTACCTGCGCCAGCTAAAATAAACCTACTTCTCCATATCACTGGAAAAGAACCTAATGGCTATCACCAATTACAAACCCTCTATCAGTTTCTAGACTTACACGACCAGCTAGATTTTCAACTCAATAATCAAGCCAAGTTCAACCTATCTCCACAGTTAGAAGGTGTAACAATAGAAAATAATTTGGTTATGCGCGCAGTTAACCTACTTAAACCTTTTCGTAGTAATAAAAATTTAGGGATAGATATTTACTTACACAAAAACCTACCCATGGGTGGTGGTTTAGGTGCAGGTAGCTCTGATGCTGCAACTACTTTATTAGCGCTTAACCAGCTATGGCAGCTAGGTTTGAATCTCTCTCAACTAGCAGAGTTAGGTCTAAAGCTGGGTGCTGACGTACCCATCTTTATTTATGGGCAAACAGCTTGGGCAGAAGGTATAGGAGAAAAACTTAGCCCTGCAACAGCCAAAGAAGCCATGTATCTACTAATTTTTCCTGGCTGCCACTGCGATACTGGTAAACTTTTTAGTCATCCAGACTTGCCTCGTGCCACCCCTTTAATAAACCCTAGTAATACAAGTCAGTATTTAGGCGAAAATGATTTTGAAGCTTTGGTTAGGCAACTTTACCCAGCGGTTGAGGCAACTTTTGCTTGGTTACTAAAAGAAAACCAACAGCCTTTTCTTACTGGAAGTGGTGCCAGCGTTTATTGCAAAGTAAACAACCAAGAGCAAGCCAATGCCTTGTTAAACAAGCTACCGAGTAACTTTGTAGGCTTTAAGCCTCAAGCTTGGGTCACTAAAAGCTGTAACAAATCTTTAGCCCATGTAAAATTGATAGCAGACAAAGGTTCACTTTTTAATTTTGCTTAGCTATAATTCGCCCCCGTAAAGTTGGGGTATAGCCAAGTGGTAAGGCAGCTGGTTTTGGTCCAGCCATCCGGGAGTTCGAATCTTCCTACCCCAGCCACTTTACAAACTATATAAGTATTCTTCGGGCTGGTTCCGGCAACCACCCATCCTCCGTAATACCTCAGTCAGCAAGGTGAGTACGTGTCCAACTTGATGGTGTTTTCCGGTAATGCTAATCCTGAACTAGGTCGTAAAGTTGTTGCTTGCCTAGACATTCGCATGGGTGATGCAACTATCGGTCAGTTTAGCGATGGTGAAATTGCCATTGAAATCAACGAAAACGTTCGTGGTAAAGATGTTTTTGTTATTCAGTCCACCTGTGCGCCAACCAACGACAACCTAATGGAACTAATCCTAATGGTTGACGCCCTACGTCGCGCATCAGCCCACCGCATTACCGCAGTTATCCCCTACTTTGGCTACGCTCGCCAAGACCGTCGTGTACGCTCAGCTCGTGTACCTATTTCTGCCAAAGTAATTGCTGACATGATGTGTGCAGCAGGTGTAAACCGTGTAATGACCATGGATTTACACGCCGACCAAATTCAAGGATTTTTTGATGTGCCTGTAGACAACATCTACGGCTCACCAATTCTACTAGACGATATAGAACGTCAAAACTACGAAAACATGGTGGTTGTTTCACCAGACGTAGGCGGTGTAGTTCGTGCTCGCGCTATTGCCAAAGAGCTAAACGATACCGATCTAGCCATTATTGATAAGCGCCGTCCCCAAGCTAACCAAGCTCAGGTTATGCATATCATTGGTGACGTACAAGACCGCACTTGTGTGCTAGTTGACGACATGGTCGACACTGCAGGCACACTTTGTAAAGCGGCTGAAGCACTTAAAGCCCGTGGTGCAAAACGTGTTGTTGCCTATTCTACTCACGCAATACTTTCGGGTGCAGCCATAAGCAATATAACCAATTCTTTACTCGACGAATTAATTGTTACCGATACCATTCCAATTCGTGACGATGTAATGAAGTGTGGTAAGATCCGCCAACTAACAATTTCAGGCCTTCTAGCAGAAGCGGTTCGCCGCGTAAGCAACGAAGAGTCTATCAGTGCTATGTTCCGCTCTTAATCTTACTATTAAAGCCAAACTAGCCATAAAGTATCCCCTATTTAGGGGTCATGTGAAAAACAGGTGATCTGGTCGCGGATGCCTGTTCTTTCTTTTATTAAGCAGTCCATGAGGACAAAACTATGTCGCAATTTAATTTTGAAGCAAAAGCACGTACAGACTTGGGTAAGGGTGCGAGCCGCCGCCTACGTCGTGAAAACAAATTCATTCCAGCTATCGTTTATGGTGGTGAAGCTGAACCTCAGTCAATTGCCTTAGAACAGCGCGAGTTCTACCGTATTCTAGTATTAGATGAAGCCATCTACACTTCTGTTCTTAACCTTAAAATTGATGGTAAAGCAGAACAAGTGATTATGAAGGATATGCAACGTCACCCCTTCAAAACCAACACCGTTATGCATATCGACTTCCAACGTGTAGATAGCAAAACTAAAGTTAACATCCTTGTTCCTTTCCATATCGAAAATGAAGAGAACTGCCTAGGTGTTAAAACTCAAGACGGTATGCTTTTACGTCAACTTAACGATGTTGAAATCACTGCCTTCCCACAAGACTTACCAGACAACCTAGTGGTTGATGTTGCTAACCTAGAAGTGGGTCAAACCATTCATTTATCAGACCTAGACTTACCTAAAGGCGTTGAAATCCCAGCCTTAGCACTAGGCCACGATGAAGGCATAGTAACAGTACACGCTAAGCGTGGTGGTTCTGATGAAGAAGATACAGAAGCAGAAGCAGCTGAAGGTGAAACACCAGCAGCTGAGTAATTTTGCTTAGCAGGTTTCGCTAAATTTTTCGTTAAAGTTAAAGCGACTCCTTAGCCCAGATGACTTTTGCCTTATAAAGTCATCTGGGTTTTTCGCATCTACCTAATAGAATTTTCCGGATAAGCTGCACCATGAACAGCAAAATCAAACTAGTGGTCGGACTCGGTAACCCCGGACAAGAGTATGCTCGTACAAGGCATAACGCAGGCAGCTGGTTAGTAGAAAACCTTGCTCAATCCAGCGGTAACAACTTAAAAGCCAGCAAGTTTTTTGGTTTACATAGCCAGATAATTTTGGCTGGGCAAACTCTTCACCTTCTTATTCCAACCACCTTTATGAACCGCAGTGGGCAAGCCATAGCTGCTTTAGCTAATTTCTATAAACTAACACCCGAAGAAATTTTAGTAGTTCATGATGAATTAGACTTACCACCGGGTACAATTCGCTTAAAAAAAGGTGGCGGGCATGGTGGGCACAATGGTTTAAGAGACACCATAAGCGCACTGGGTAATAATAAAGACTTCTATCGCTTAAGAGTAGGAATCGGGCATCCTGGGCAAGCTAGCAAAGTAACTGGCTATGTTTTAGGTAAAGCACCTGAAGACGAGCAATTAAGTATTAATGCAGCCCTAAATGAAGCAGAGCGCTACCTAGACAAAATTATTAGCGGTGACTTAAACGCCGCTATGAATCAACTGCATAGTTTCAAAGCAGATTAATATGAAGGATATACCTTATGGGTTTTAACTGTGGCATAGTCGGCTTGCCCAACGTCGGTAAATCGACCTTATTTAACGCACTAACCAAATCTGGTATTGCGGCTGAAAACTTTCCCTTTTGTACCATTGAGCCTAACAGCGGCTTGGTTGCTGTACCTGACCCCCGCCTAGACGAGCTAGCAAAGATTGTAAAGCCCGAGCGCACCCTGCCTACCAGCATGGAGTTCGTAGACATTGCAGGCCTAGTAGAGGGCGCTTCTAAAGGTGAAGGCTTAGGTAATAAGTTTCTAGCCAATATTCGCGAAACCCAAGCAATTGCACACGTAGTTCGCTGCTTTGAAGACGAGAATGTTATTCATGTGGCTAACAAGGTAGACCCACGCAGTGACATTGAAATTATCAATATGGAACTGGCGCTAGCTGACTTAGACTCAGTAGAAAAAGGCATTCAAAAACTAGCGCGTATAGCCAAGGGTGGCGACAAAGAAGCCATTGCACAGAAAGAAATTTTAGAAAGAATTTTACCCCACCTTGCTGAAGGTCAACCCTTACGTAGTTTTGGTCTTACAAGTGATGAGCAACACCTAGTAAGGGCTTATGGTTTCTTAACTTTAAAACCTACCATGTACATTGCCAACGTCAGTGAAGAAGGTTTTGAGAACAACCCCTACCTAGATATAGTTAAACAGATAGCTACAGAAGAAGGCGCTGCTTTAGTGCCCGTCTGTAATAAAATTGAAGCTGAAATAGCTGAGCTAGATGACCCAGAAGAAAAAGAAATGTTTTTAGAAACCATGGGCTTAGAAGAACCTGGTTTAAATAGGGTGATTCGTGCTGGATATGAGCTACTTGGCTTGCAAACTTACTTTACTGCGGGCGTTAAAGAAGTGCGCGCTTGGACAGTTAAAGAAGGTGCAACAGCACCTGAAGGCGCTGGCGTTATTCACACTGACTTCCAGAAAGGCTTTATTCGTGCTGAAGTGATTGCCTATGAAGACTTTATCCAGTTTCAAGGCGAACAAGGCGCTAAAGAAGCCGGTAAGTGGCGCTTAGAAGGTAAGGAATACATCATTAAAGATGGCGACGTCATGCACTACCGTTTTAACGTCTAAGCAAGTCCTTCTGAATAGGCTTGACAGTTTCGGCTGCCAAGCCTAGAATCTTGACCTGTTTTTGGCTATGTAGCTCAGCTGGTTAGAGCACAGCACTCATAATGCTGGGGTCCCCTGTTCAAATCAGGGCATAGCCACCATAAACACCTATAAAGCAACACCTCTTTTTTTATCTAGATTTCTTACTAAGCTAAGCACCACTAAGTTAAGCACCTTAATTTTATTAAACTTTTGCAAAACCCACCTAAAATCTCCGCAACAAACCAATAACAACCCTAGTCATAATCCTTTATTCAAAACATAGAAATTGAGCAGTTTGTTTGATCAAATATTTAGGTAGCCACTTAAACACCCTAGTTAAATAGCCGTAAATGTTAGCAAACTTTATCTAAGGGAACCTAGTTAGTAACTCTTGGTCTGAACTTAGCAATCAATACCTATGACTGGAATTTTATCTAATGACTTTAGGAAAACACGCCCTTTCACGCTTACTTCTGCTAGTTTTATTAGGATTTTTAGCAGTTGCCTCTACCAACTTAGCTGCTAATCCGCTCAATAAAGAAAGCGGTAATCGTTTTACTTCTTGGTTAAGCAATTCTTCTAGCCAACCTGAGTTTTTACCCCCTGAACAAGCTTTTAAGGCTCAGGCCTGGGTTGAAGGCAGCCAAGTATTTGTACTCTGGGATATTGAACCCGGTTATTACCTTTATAAAGATAGATTCCAACTAGAGGTAGCTAAAGATTCAGGCTTAACACTCGAAAGAATCGACTTTCCACCTTCACTAAGCCATGAAGATGAATACTTTGGTGTTACCCAAGTTTATTACAATCAAGTTGAACTAGCTGGTTTACTCACTGGTGAAACCCAAAACAAACAACTAGGCATAACCCTTCACTACCAAGGCTGTGCCGATGCTGGGCTTTGCTACCCCCCGCAACAACAAAATTTACAAGTTAACCTAGCTAAACTCGATACCAGCGCGACGCCCAGAGCGCAAACGACCAATAGTCAAATCAATTCCTCTTCATCGACTACTCCAGCACCACCCACTAGCACTAGCAGCCAACTAACCAATCTTTTAAGCTCTGGCGAGGTTTGGCTTACCCTTGGTTTATTTTTTATTGCCGGTTTAGGGCTTACTTTTACACCTTGTGTTTTACCTATGCTGCCTATTTTAAGTACCATTATTATTGGCAAAGGTACCAGTAACGAAAAACAACCTAAAACCCGTGGTTTACTACTATCCAGTGCTTACGTTTTAGGTATGGCGCTTACCTATGCTGCTATTGGCGCACTGATGGGCTTATTTGGTGCCAGCGTAAACCTACAGGCTGCTATGCAATCGCCCTGGCTAATTATTCCTACCGCAGTTTTATTTGCCCTTTTAGCTTTAACTCTTTTTGGTGCTTGGGAACTACGCCTACCTGCTTGGTTAGATAATCGCTTACAGTCTTTACAGCAACCTAAAGGTGGCACGCTATTCAATGTTGCGCTAATGGGTGCTTTATCAACTTTAATAGTGTCACCCTGCTTAACGGCTCCCTTAGCCGGTGCGCTCGCCTTTATAGCCACTACAGGTGATGCTGGGTTAGGTTCCTTGGCTTTATTTATGCTCGGACTAGGTATGGGCGTTCCGTTGATTTTAACGGGTACTTTTGGTGCGCACTGGCTACCTAAAGCCGGTGGCTGGATGGATCAAGTAAAAGCAGTTTTTGGTTTATTAATGCTGTTGATGGCGGCTTGGTTAGTTGACCGCCTTTTACCAGCAAGCATTTCTATGTTGATGTGGGCAGGTTTAGCTTTAGGTACAGGTGTATTTATAGGTGGCTTAAACTTTGCTACAGCAAAAAATGGCATTCAAAAGCTACGCCTAACCTTGGGTTTAGTATTGATTATTTATGGTACCAGCCTGCTTATTGGTGCTTTAGCAGGCAACAGCAACCCCTTACAGCCTTTAAAGGGTTTAGCTAAAGCTGAGTCAAGAGTACAAGAGTCCGTTGCAGTGCCTCTTATTAAGCAACTCAGTGAAATAGAAACGCTAATAGCAAATAGCAATGAACCTATTATTATTGATCTTTATGCTGACTGGTGTATTTCATGCAAGGTTATGGAGGCTCAGGTTTTTCCACGTGAAGACATTCAACAAGCTCTAACAGGTGTAAGTCGTTATAAATTCGACTTAACAGAAGTAGCTCCCGAGACTAAAGGTTGGCTAGAAAAGAACCAGCTCTTTGGACCACCCACTTTAATGTTTTTTAATCAGGGTGAAGAATGGCGCGACTGGCGTATTCAGGGTGAGGTCAACGCAAAAGAGCTACTCCAGCATTTAACAGCTTTTAATCAAGCACTAAATTAACAAGTTGCTTTTTGTATCTAACTTCTTCAAACATCTGTTTAACTTCTTGCAAACAAACTTAAACAGACTAGAACTGGACAAAAAGTTTGACTTTAGGCAAACTTCACCACCGCTATAGATCTAAGCTGTAAGTATAACTTTTGGGTTTCTTTATTCTTAGAGTCTAAATTGGTCGGTGCTAATTAAAACTCACTAGTTGATTAAAAGTTTACGATGATAAAAATTCTTCTGCTTCAAGGCCCCAACCTGAACCTTTTAGGGCAGCGTGAACCTCATATTTATGGTTACGAAACCTTAGAAGAACTTCATGCAGGTCTTTTACAGGAAGCTTTTGCATTAAATTTTCAGTTAGAATGCTATCAAAGTAATGCTGAACATCAGCTAGTCGAACGTATACATCAAGCCTTAATAGAGCAGGTGGATTACATTTTAATTAACCCAGCTGCTTTTACTCATACGAGTGTGGCCTTGCGTGATGCTTTAGCTGGTGTGGCTATTCCGTTTATCGAAATCCACCTTTCTAACATTTATGCGCGCGAAACTTTTAGGCAGCACTCATATTTATCTGAGCTGGCTCAGGGCGTTATTTGCGGCCTGGGTACTCAGGGTTACTACCTAGCCTTGCAAGCAGTAGACAAGCGACTAAGTAAAAACCTAAAAAAATAAACTAAAATAGATTCAAGTCTTTTAACCCCTATCTAGAGAAAATTATGGACATTCGTAAAGTAAAAAAACTTATTGAACTCCTTGAAGAGTCAAACATCAGCGAAATTGAAATTGTTGAAGGCGAAGAAGCAGTACGTATTAGCCGCCACTCAACCACAGCTCCCGCTGCTGTTTATCAACAACCACCTGTTTACCAGCAAGCACCAGCTGCTGCCCCCGCGGCCGCTCCAGCTGCTACGGCTGAAGCACCTGCTGTAACAGGACACCAAGTAAAATCCCCTATGGTTGGCACCTTCTATCGTTCACCTGCTCCAGGCGAAAGCGCTTTTGTAGAAGTTGGTAAAGCGGTTAAAAAAGGCGACACCATCTGCATTGTTGAAGCAATGAAAATGATGAATCAAATTGAAGCCGACAAAGACGGTGTTGTTGAAGCCATTTTGGTTGAAGACGGTGAGCCAGTAGAATTTGACCAGCCCTTAGTTTTGCTAGCCTAAGTCAACCGCCAACTTCAATGCTGCGGTAGTTTAAGCCGCCATGAGGGATAAGAATGCTTGATAAAGTTGTTATTGCTAACCGTGGTGAAATCGCACTGCGTATATTACGTGCCTGCCGCGAGCTAGGCATCAAAACAGTTGCTGTTCACTCTAAAGCCGACAAAGACTTAATGCATGTTCGCCTTGCTGATGAAGCCGTTTGCATAGGTCCGGCCGCTTCAACTCAGTCCTACCTAAATATTCCAGCCATTATCGCTGCCTGTGAAGTAACCGATGCAACGGCTATTCACCCAGGCTACGGCTTTTTGGCTGAAAATGCTGACTTTGCCGAACAGGTAGAGCAGTCTGGCTTTGTATTTATTGGCCCTAAAGCTGAAACCATCCGCACCATGGGTGATAAAGTAGCAGCCATAGCTGCAATGAAAAAAGCGGGAGTGCCTACAGTACCTGGCTCCGATGGTCCGCTAACAGATGATAGCGATGAAATTTTAGCCATGGCACGCAAAATTGGCCTACCCGTTATTATCAAAGCTGCTGCTGGCGGTGGTGGTCGCGGCATGCGTGTAGTTCATTCTGAAGCAGCACTTTTAAATGCTGTTCACGTGACTAAAGCAGAAGCTGCTGCGGCTTTTGGTGATAGCACTGTGTACATGGAGAAGTTCTTAGAAAACCCACGCCATGTAGAAATTCAGATTCTTGCCGACGGTCAAGGCAATGCAGTTCACCTTTATGACCGTGACTGCTCTTTACAACGCCGTCACCAAAAAGTAATAGAAGAAGCACCAGCACCAGGCCTAGATGAAGAAGCTCGCCGTAAAGTGCTTATTGCCTGTGTTGATGCTAGTAAAGCCATTAACTACCGTGGTGCAGGTACCTTTGAATTCCTTTATGAAAATGGTGAGTTCTATTTCATAGAAATGAATACTCGAGTACAAGTTGAACACCCCATTACTGAAATGGTAACAGGTGTCGATATTGTAAAAGAGCAGCTAATGATTGCTTCTGGCAAAAAATTAAGTTTACGCCAAGAAAACATTCAAGTGGTTGGCCATGCTTTTGAGTGCCGTATTAATGCTGAAGACCCAGAAACTTTTATGCCATCACCGGGTAAAATTTCTATGTACCACGCCCCTGGTGGACTAGGTGTACGTATGGACTCTCACATTTATAGCGGTTATAGCGTCCCACCCTTCTATGACTCCCTTATCGGTAAGCTAATTACTTGGGGTGTAGATCGCGAAGCAGCCCTAACTAGAATGCGTGGCGCGCTCGATGAGTTGCTAGTTGAAGGTATTAAAACTAATACTGAACTGCATAAACGTCTTGTGCGCGATAGCCATTTTGAAAAAGGCGGCGTTAACATTCATTACCTAGAAAAAAAGCTAAGTATGTAAACCTAGTCTTTTAGCCAAGGATGGCTTTCAATCCTTTTGTTATTCCAGCCCTAGGTAAACTATGTCTTGGTTGCAAATTAAAACGCTCATTCGCCCTGAACAGGCAGAAGAGTTAGAGAAGTGGCTAGTTGAAGCGGGTGCTTGCGCAATAACGCTGACTGATGCAGAAGACCAGCCCGTTTTTGAACCTATTCGTGGCACTACACCACTTTGGCAGTCAACTCTCCTAACCGGCTTGTACGATGGCAAGCAAAATGCCAGTCAAATGCTAGAAAAAGTACAGCAACACTGGCTCAGCAACTACCCCAACACCCCTATGCCAGAAGTTCAGCTTGAAATTCTTGAAGATAAAGACTGGGTGCGTGAGTGGATGGATAACTTTAAACCTATGCATATAGGTGGAAATTTATGGATAGTACCTAGCTGGTTAAAAGCACCTCAGCCTGATGCAGCCAACCTTATATTAGACCCAGGCCTAGCTTTTGGTACGGGCACTCACCCAACCACTAGGCTTTGTTTACAATGGTTAGCTAGTCTTAACCTTGAAAACAAAACCCTACTTGATTTTGGTTGCGGTTCTGGCATTCTTGGAATCGCTGGTTTATTACTAGGTGCTAAACAAGCTTGGGGTACAGATATAGACCCTCAAGCCTTACAAGCTAGCCAACAAAATGCTGAGCGTAATCATTTAGACCCTCAACGTTTTCCAGTTTACTACCCAGAAAACTGCCCAGCTATTAGCTGTGATATATTAGTTGCTAATATACTTGCTGGCCCCTTAATTTCATTGGCTGAAGTGCTTGCTGGCCATATTAAACAAGGTGGTCTTATGGCTCTTTCGGGTATTTTAAGTCATCAAGCAGAAGAAGTGAGTCGCGCTTACAGCCCTTGGTTTGAGCTAGACAAGCCTACCCAAGAAGATGACTGGGTTAGAATCACTGGTAAACGCAAGTAAAGGATCTGAACTGCAATACTGAATGGACTGTGCTGCATGAAAACAACTAACCAACCTAAATTGACCCAATGCCCCCACTGCCAAAGTGTATTTGATCTTAGCGAAGAAGAAATACAACTCGCTTTAGGTGCTGTTAGGTGTGGTGAATGCATGAAGATTTTCAATGCTAATTACCACCTGGTTGAGCCACTCAATAACAAAACTAACCCTGAACAAAACTCTCGCTCGACTAGTCATTCAGTTACAGCTAATCCAACCATTCAAGACAATAGCATTCCTACACTACAAGAACACCCCTCCTCATCTGACTTACAAACGCAAACGGATATCCAGCCAGAAATAGACTTGCACCCAGAAGACGAGCTGTACCCAGAAATTGAACTAGAGACCGAATTAGTAACTAGTACAACCACTGAATCTACTGAATCATTTCAGATCACTACAGCTTTCGAAGATGAGAATGAAGATGAAATTGAGAATGAAGAAGCAGAAGTGCCAGCCAGTGGTAAGCCGCATAAAAAGCCTATTATTGCGGGTTTATTTTTTGTTTTGATAGCAGTTTTAGTGGGTGGCTGGTGGGTGGCCAACTCAACACCACCTAGCCATTATAATTTTACTGAAGTGCGCTTATCACCTGCTAGCGATCCAAAAAAAATGGAAATTCACTTCAAGCTAACCAACACATCACAACAAAAGATGGCCCTCCCTAGTTTAAATATTCAGCTTTTAAACTTAAGTTCACAACCTATCAGCTCAGAAATTATTGCTAACAGTGAGCTAAAATCTACCTTAAACGTACTTGAGGCAGGTAGCAGCGAACTAGTTACTGTTAGTGTTAACCGCCCTAGCACTTTTGTACAAAGTGCACGCATTCAAGAGTATTTAGAAGACACTAAGCTTTAATACTCTAGCCCCACAAGGTAAGATAGCGACCCTTAATTTAACTGGTCGAGTTTACTCAGTGTTCCGAATCGGTCGTTATGAAATTACTACGCCTCTTGTGCTAGCGCCTATGGCTGGAGTGACAGACCGTCCATTTAGGGCCTTATGCCGCTCTTTTGGCGCAGGGCTTACAGTTGCAGAAATGGTCACTAGCGACCAAAGCCTGTGGAACACTCAGAAGTCACGTTTGCGCTTACCTCATTTAGATGAGCCTGAACCTAGAATGATTCAAATTGCGGGCGGTGATCCACAAATGCTTGCTGCTGCTGCCAAGGCTAATGTTGAACTAGGCGCACAAATCATCGATATCAATATGGGCTGTCCAGCAAAAAAAGTATGCAAAAAAGCGGCTGGTTCGGCATTACTGCGCGATGAAAAATTAGTAGCCGAAATACTTGCAGCCGTTGTAGCTGCAGTGGATGTACCTGTCACCTTAAAAATTCGTACAGGATGGTCAGCAAAATATAAAAATGCTGTTACAATTGCACAACTTGCTGAGCAAGAAGGAATACAAGCACTCACAATTCATGGACGAACCCGAGAAGATCGCTTTAGGGGTGAAGCAGAATACGACACCCTTGCTGAAGTCTGCCAAGCAGTTGGTTTTCCAGTTATTGCTAATGGTGATATAGACTCACCACACAAAGCTAAAGAAGTATTAAATAAAACAGGTGCAAATGCGGTTATGATAGGGCGAGCAGCACAGGGCAAGCCTTGGATTTTTAGCCAAATAAAAAGCTGGCTAGAAGATCAAAAGCTAATACCTGACCCAAAACCCCATGAACTTCATAGCATCATTAGTCAGCACCTAAACGGACTTTACCTAACCTACGGCGACTTTATGGGTATTAGGGTAGCTCGCAAGCATTTTGGCTGGTATTTACAACAAGCTGGCCTGAATGAATGGCGCAAAACCTTTAATCAGCTAGAAACAACTTTTCAGCAACAAGCATTAGTAGACAGTATTTTTTTAAATGCATCATCCACCGCCTACGGGCCTAACTGAATAATAGAATTAATCCAAAGTGACTGAATCAAGAAAAACCACCTTAGCTAAACCACAAGAAGACCGCCCACTACGTGAAAGCGTGCTTTGTGCATTGAACAATTACTTTGCTCAACTCGATGGTCAGCCAGTTAACAACCTCTATGAGTTAGTCTTAACTGAAGTTGAAGCACCTCTGCTTGAAGCAGTTATGCACTATACTGAGAACAACCAAACACAGGCTTCTAGTTTACTCGGTTTAAACCGTGGCACCTTGCGTAAAAAACTTAAACAATACGACCTTATCTAAGCTTTTTTAGGAGTTCAACTCGGCTTATGGCTACACAACAACCTCTTCCTATCCGTCGCGCTTTACTTAGCGTATCTGACAAAAATGGCATCGTCGAACTAGCTAAGGGCTTATTAGAAAGAGGCGTAGAACTCCTTTCTACCGGCGGCACTTTCAAGCTAATTAAAGATGCGGGGCTAACAGTCACTGAAGTGTCTGAACATACCGGCTTCCCTGAAATGATGGATGGCCGCGTTAAAACCCTCCACCCTAAAATTCATGGTGGAATTTTAGGTCGTCGTGGGCAAGATGATGCGGTTATGGCAGAACACCAAATCACACCGATAGACTTAGTAGTGGTTAACCTTTACCCCTTCCAAGCCACCATAGCGCGTGACGACTGCACTCTAGATATGGCCATTGAGAACATTGATATTGGTGGCCCAGCCATGGTACGTAGCTGTGCTAAAAACCATGCTTACACTACCATTCTGGTTAATACCCATGACTACCAGCAGGTATTAGCAGAGATGGATAGCAACCAAGGCGCTGTTACCCAACCGACTCGCTTCAACTTAGCTGTAAAAGCCTTTGAACACACTGCAGCTTATGACTCTGCCATAGCTAACTATTTAGGTCGTAGTGTAGAAGAAGGCAGCGAAGACTTCCCTCGCACCTTTAATACTCAATTTATTAAGCGCCAAGAAATGCGTTACGGTGAAAACCCTCATCAAAAAGCAGCTTTTTATGCTGAATCTTCAATTACAGAAGCCTGTGTTGCAACTGCTAAGGTATTACAAGGTAAAGAGCTTTCTTTTAATAATGTAGCCGACACAGATGCAGCTTTTGAGTGTGTTAAAGCTTTTAACGAGCCAGCTTGTGTTATTGTTAAACACGCCAACCCTTGCGGTGTTGCTCTAGGCGAAAACCTACACGAAGCCTATGACCTAGCCTTTAAAACCGACCCAACCAGTGCTTTTGGCGGCATTATAGCTTTCAACCGTAAGTTAGATGCACTGACCGCACAAGCTATTGTTGATCGACAGTTTGCTGAGGTTATTATTGCACCAGGTATTGAAGCCTCGGCACAAGAAATTATTGCCAGCAAGAAAAACTTGCGCTTATTAGATGCCAGTGAGTTTTGGCCAGGTGAACGTAACCAGGCACTTAATTTTAAGCGTGTTACTGGTGGCTTGTTAGTACAAGACCGCGATCTAGGTGCAGTAGCTACTGAAGACCTAAAAGTTGTAACCGATAGAGCACCTACTGAACAAGAACTAATTGATTTAGCTTTTGCGTGGAAGGTAGCTAAGTACGTTAAGTCTAATGCTATTGTTTATGCTAAAGATGGTCGTACTATAGGTGTGGGCGCTGGCCAAATGAGCCGTGTTTATTCAGCTAAAATTGCGGGTATTAAAGCAGCGGATGAAAACCTAGAAGTTAAAGGTTCTGTGATGTCTTCCGATGCCTTCTTCCCCTTCCGCGATGGTATAGATGCAGCAGCCGCAGCGGGTATTACAGCGGTTATTCAACCAGGCGGCTCGGTTCGTGATGAAGAAGTTATTCAAGCAGCTAATGAAGCAGGTATAGCCATGGTGTTTACGGGTATGCGTCACTTCCTTCACTGATAGCCAAGCAATACTTAGTTAATAAAAAACCGCAGCCTTAAAAAAGACTGCGGTTTTTTTATTACTAGAAAAGCTATTGAGTTATTAGAAGCCAGCGCGAATATAAGCACCGAAGAAGGCACCACTAAATTCTAAATCACCGTAGGTGTCATCTAAATCATCTAGCTTGGCATTAAAGCTACGGTAACCAGCAGTAACACCTGGTTTAATTAAAGGTAAACCCTCGTACTGGTAGCGAGCATCTAGGGTTATATCAGATAAACTACTACCGCTGTAGCCAATAGCGTCTACCTTGCCACCTACCGAAAGGCCAAAAGGTAAGCCAACACGCAAACCTGCATAGCCCATAGGTAAAGGAGCGCTTAAATCAACAGTCTGGGTGCTCGAACCACCACTAGTACTACCTTTAACCTCAAAACCCCCATCAAAATTACGAACAGTTAAACCTAGTTCAGCACGTAAATCGACCAGCGGAATAAACGAAGTAACACCATCTAGCAAGCGGTAGTAGGCGGTAAAGTCAGTATGGCTTAAATCAATATCTGTTTGTGTATTACCCGTAAATGTTTCACCTAAAAATTCAAAGCCAGTATTTTTATTTCCAGAAAACTCTAGTGCAGTTCGACTCACTCTAAAATTAGGAATCACTGGCACTGGGTGATCAAACTGCACAAAAAAGTGCGTTTGGTTGTCACTAGATAAACCTAGCTTATCTTTTACATCAAGTTCTGGTTGGTTCTTTTTACCTTGAATGTTTCCCGAAGGGCTAGCATTCCAAACATTGCCGCCAGCCAAAACATTAAACTCAAGTGCTTGGGCCTGCATTGCAGCTGTTGTAAGCAAGCCTACTCCAGCTAGGGTTAGAATTTTACGCATGTGTATTTTCTCCATTAATTATCAAGGCATTACTTAGGTTAGATGAGTTTAAGCTAGTATCGGTAGATAAAACTGTTAAGTTGATAGCAATAACCAGCATAACTACAAAAAAATACAATTTAACCGAAGTAGAGCGACAGATATAAAACTAATAATAACAGGTTAACGGCTAGTGCAGCATAGACAAATAGTTTACCCGTGTAGCGCTGAGGGTTTTTATTAATGCCTTGCCAAGCAAACCAAGCTGATATTAGTGATGGAAAAACAAACCAAGGTCCTAAGCCAGCAAACATAATTCCTGCCACAGCTAAAACAATAGCTAAAATAGCCAAGTTATGGTTCATCGTCGCAGGTGTTTCATCAGTCATTATTAACCCTCTTAAGGTTGTTCTTTTCTTGCACTAAGGGTTACAGAAACTGAGTCAGAAAAACGCAAGGCATGAGGCTTATCTACCTCAACTTCAGCAACTTCTACTTGCTCATAATTCATTACAATTTCAAGCAACTCTTTGGTTAAACGCTCAAGTAAGGCAAAGCGACCACTCTCAACATGAGCAATAATTTCTTTAGTTATGGTGCGGTAGTTTAAAGCTTCTTCTATACGGTTAAATTGTACAGCACGATCAGCCGCATAACCTATCACCACATTAACCAGTATATCTTGCTGGTTCTGTATTTCTTCTTCATTAATGCCTACATAGGTTCTTAAGCGCAAATTCTTAATACGAATGGTTGCTAAGGTAGGTGGGTTTTTATTTGGCATGACTGCATCCTTGTTTTAGTCAATTAACTTAAGGAACTCTTGGCGAGTAGTAGCAGATTCACGCAGCTGGCCTAACATAACTGAGGTACGCATCATTGAATTTTGTTTTTCTACGCCTCGCATCATCATGCATAAATGACGTGCCTCTACCACCACAGCCACACCTGCTGCGCCAGTCACCTCTTGTACTGCTTCAGCAATTTGCTTGGTTAACAATTCTTGAATTTGTAAGCGGCGAGCAAACATATCGGTAATGCGTGCAAACTTAGAGAGCCCTAGAACCTTACCCTTAGGTAGGTAACCTATGTGACACTTACCAATAAATGGCAACAGGTGATGCTCACACATAGAGTAAAGCTCTATATCTTTAACTATCACTAGCTCATCAGTATCAGAAGTAAACACGGCACCATTAACCAAGGTGTCTAAGTCTTGTCTATAACCTTGAGTTAAGAACTCCATTGCCTTAGCTGCGCGTACAGGCGTATCAACCAACCCTTCTCGCTGCGGATCTTCCCCTAGGTTCTTAATAATTGCTTGATAATGAGGTACTAAAGATTCATGAATGCTAGTGCTTGTATCATTTTTCATTTCAGGTTTTACTTATGTTAGAGCGTTAATATAAGGGGTTATTTTATTAGCCAACATAAAATTGACCTAACCTCCTTTTCTTGAGTGAAGAGAATGTATAACTTTTCCAAAATAAACACTAGCGCTTTTCCCAGTGTTTTAGTAGGAATTAGCGCTAGCAAAATTAATTCTAGTCAAAAACCACCTTGGGTCAATCGATGCGGCAAACTGACATGAATAACCTTCGAAAATACTCTGTTATACTTTGCAAGAGCAAATCAAACTGAACTTGGATCAAAACACTATGAAGAAGTTAATAACCACCTTCGCTTTAATGAGCGCCTCCTTTGGGATAATGGCAGCTCAGCCCACCTTGCCACTAAAATCTGGTCAAATACTGAATGCAACCTCCGTAAGCCAGGTAGTCTTAAATGAAGGTGAGACACGTAGCAACCTATGGTTTTCTATAGAGACTAATCGTGTTGAGGGCACTTCTACCTACCACCTAAGCAACTGCACCCTGTCTGCAGATGTTAAATTGCAAGCTGGTCAGTTTAATCTGCAAACCAAGCAGTTGCGTTGCATTAGTGATAAGGGCGATATTTTCACCGACAAGGATATTCAAGCACAAATTCTTGCGACCACTAATGAACTCTGCACTAGCAAACAAGGCAGCTGCTCGGAAGTTACCTTACATAGTGGCAGCAGCTACACTTTTGAAGTTAAAAACGCATCAGAACTTGTCGCTGAATTTAATGCCATGCGTGAAGTAAACAAAAGCCGCCTAGAGATGAGTAACTAATTCACTCTTGATGGATTATCTACAGAGGCCACCACGCGATAACGCTGCTGTGCCTCTGTTACTTTACGTATATACCCTCTAGCCTCAGCCCTTGGGTGCTTTAAGTGCAAGCGGTCATAAACTTGTTGTGGTGAAAGCTGATTAATGACATTGATAGCTTGTTTGCGGTCCCTGTGAAAAGTACGCAACACGTTGCCTGCCCCACCGTTATAACCCGAAATCATCGCATACTCTTTAGACAAAGGATGGCGAATACCTTTTAAATAGTTATCTCGCAAAATACTTAGGTAGGCTGTACCTGTATCTATATTATTCGCTGGATTAAATAAATAATTGCGTGAAGGCTGATCATTACGCTTTTTTATGCGTGTAAAAACATCTTTACCTGCTGTAGAAGGTACCACCTGCATTAAGCCATAGGCGGGTATATGGCTAGTAGCATAGGGGTTAAAGTGACTTTCTGTTTCCATAATAGAATATATCAGTGTTTCATCGATTCCATAGCGTTGTGCTGCTGTTCTAACTAGGTGTTCGTATTGATGCCCACGTACCTGAGTGTGGTTGGCTACTAGGGGGATCTCTACTCGGTAAACCACCTGTCCATTTCGGTCCAGCTGCTGCACACTGTTATTAACTAGGTGTTCAGCATAACGCTCAGCACGCCACTCCCACTTAACTGGCTGACCCTCATGGTCTACTACCTGCCCAGCTAATAAAGCAGGACCTTCATAGTTTATTTTTTTGTCTGAATAAATTTCAGGATTTTCAGCATCATAGGGTGTTAGCAAGGTAGTAATGATGGCTTCTTTTAAATGCTGTTTAGGGTTAGCTTGATCAACCGTTTCTACAACTATTTTACCTTCGTCAAAATCCATGGCACCACGGCTTTGATAGCTGTCTGTGTACTTAACAAACTGGTGAGCAGAGCTAGTAATCATTGGTGCACCTCGCCACTGTTTGTTTACCTTCTGCTTTAGCTCAGTAACTCGCTCTTGATAAGCCTTAGCTTCTTGTTCTAATTGAACAACAATTTGCTGATAGTCTTTTAAGTCTTCTGACAAGTTAGGGTAACGATCTAACCAACTGGTTTCGGCTGCAGTTTCAGCTTTTTCTTCTTTAGCTGGTACCGCTGTAATTAAAGCAGGCTTAGGTGTTTGTTTAGGTTGGGCAGCAGGCTTGATTGAATCAACCTGAACATTAGTATCATCTCCTAAAGGAATACCTTCCTGCGGATTAGCAGCTAATACTTGTACATTGGTTTCTGCTGGCACAACCGCCTTAGGCTTAACTGCTGCTTTAGGTTGATTAGCTGTAGGCTCAAAAGCCTGAGGCTGTGCAGAAGTAAAAACACGGCTTTCAGCACCCGTTGCTACGTGGCTTGAAGTTCCATTATTAACGCCACCCTGGCAGCCAACCATAAAAAATAAAACTAAACTGGTTAAAATAAGTTTAACGCGTGAAAAGCAGTCTAAAAAATACATCTGTATCCCTGTTAACAAGCAATAAAAAATATTCAATAATTATAAAGCAAAGCCAATAATATTGCAGGCTAGACTTATATTATAAAAGTCTAAGTTGTAGCAAGTTAAGCTTTTGCCTATACTGTTTAATAATTAGCCAGCAGGTTATTAGTTAGCCTGCTTTTTTCCAGAAAACTACTGGACTTCATTATGCTGGTACCTACGATCGACAACACTAGTGGAACACCCCTAAACCGGCAGAAAAAAGCTGCTACTAGTGAACTAATGCCAACGTCATCGATGAAAACTGCTGCTAATGAAAGCCCAACCAAGCAGCTGACAGCTTCCTCTACGCCAGAAAAAATAGATGATAAAACCCCTAAGCAAGAGAAAGAGCCAAAACCGCTAGAAGAAAAACCTTTACAGGAATTACCCGAAAGCACTTTTTCTACAGAAGCCAACAGCCGCTACCCAGACTATACAGTTGAATTGAAATCGAGTTCAGGCACAACATCAGCACCCATGCTAGACCCCAAACCTGACGAGATTCGCTATGGTCGTAAACGCCCTTCTTTACCCATGACTTTTAGTTTTGGTTTACGCCGCCCACAAGCGGTAGCTGTTGCTATGCGTCACCCGCTGCTTGAAGGCAAACAGCCTACCACTGCCGCCCAAGCCATTCTCGACACCTTAGACTTAGCTGCAACCAACCGCCTACCCTACATAAAAGGCACAGAAGTTAGTCTAGTCGCTTAAACTCACTTAAATAGTTAGCAAAGCTTGACAGCTAATTAAACTTAGCTTAAGTTTCAAACATACGTTTGAACAAGGTGCAGAGTTTAGGGCACCAAAATGGAAGCAACTAACAACAATGAGCCCAAGAGCAAGAGGTCACTATGCCAACTTATAAAGCCCCCCTACGCGATATACGTTTTGTAATGAACGAGCTATTAGATTTCCCAGGCCACTATAACAGCCTGCCTAATGGCGAAGATGCTGTAGAAGTCACCGATGCTATTTTAGAAGAAGGTGCCAAGTTTGCAGAAAATGTACTCACGCCGCTCAACCAAACGGGTGATCAACAAGGCTGCACACTCAATGATGGTGTGGTTACTATTCCAGAAGGTTTTAAAGAAGCTTACCAACAATACGTTGAAGGTGGCTGGCCTTCCATTAGCCAAAACACTGAATACGGCGGTCAAGGCTTACCTCATTCATTAGGTATGGTTTTAAACGAAATGATTTGTTCAGCCAACCTGTCTTGGGGTATGTATCCAGGTTTGTCACACGGTGCGATGAGTGCACTAGAGCATCATGGCACCGAAGAGTTAAAACAAACCTACTTAACTAAGTTAATTGAAGGTACTTGGACAGGCACCATGTGCTTAACCGAACCGCATTGTGGTACTGACTTAGGTTTGATTAAAACACGCGCTGTTCCAGACGATAACAATGGCTATAAAGTTACCGGTACTAAAATCTTCATTTCAGCAGGCGATCATGAAATCAGTGAAAACATTGTTCACCTGGTTTTGGCTAAACTGCCCGATGCGCCTGAAGGCAGCAAAGGCATCTCACTCTTTGTAGTACCTAAATTTTTACCCGATGCTTCAGGTGAAGCTGGTGAGCGTAACGGTGTCGTTTGTGGTTCCTTAGAACACAAAATGGGTATTCACGGTAACTCTACTTGTGTCATGAATTTTGATGATGCTACAGGTTACCTAGTTGGCCAGCCCAACAAAGGCCTAGCTGCCATGTTCACCATGATGAACGCCGCTCGTATTGGTGTGGGTATTCAAGGTCAGGGCTTAATCGAAGTTTCTTACCAAAATGCGCTAGCTTATGCGCGTGATCGTTTACAAATGCGTGCACTATCGGGTACTAAAGCACCTGAAAAAGCCGCAGACCCAATTATTGTGCATCCAGATGTGCGTCGTATGCTACTCACCCAAAAAGCCTTTAGTGAAGGTGGTCGTGCGCTTATTCTTTATACCGCTCAACTAGTCGATAAAGTTGAGAAGGGTGCAGAAGATAGCAAGCAAGATGCTGATGATATCCTTGGCTTGTTAACCCCCATCGTTAAAGCCTTCCTCACTGAAGTTGGTTTTGAATCGACCAACGAAGGTGTACAGGTATTTGGTGGGCATGGTTTTATTCAAGAATGGGGGATGGAGCAGTTTGTACGAGATTCACGTATTACCCTACTTTATGAAGGCACCACAGGTATTCAAGCACTGGATTTATTAGGTCGTAAAATCTTAATGAACCAAGGCGAACACCTACGCAAATTCACTAAGCAAATTCATAAATACTGCCAAGCGGCCAGCCAGCAAGAAAGCATGCATGAATTTATTAGTCCACTTAGCGAGCTAAATAAAGAATGGGGCGACCTCACCATGAAAATAGGTATGGCAGCCATGAAAAACCGTGAAGAAGTCGGTGCCGCTTCAGTCGATTACCTAATGTATTCAGGCTATGTCACTCTGGCTTACCTCTGGGCACAAATGGCAGAAATTGCTCAGAAAAAACTGGCCGAAGGCACTAGTGAACAAGCTTTCTATCAAGCTAAGTTAGATACTGCACGCTTCTACTTCCAGCGCTTGCTACCCCGCACCAAAACTCATGCAGCTACCATGCTATCTGGTGCAGACACTCTGCTAGCTATGGATGAAGCAGCTTTTGGTTTAGCGTTTGAAGTTTAATCATTTTCTCTAAGGGAAGGGTCTTTGGGGTGACTTAGGTCACCCCTTTTTTTAATCATTAATCCTTTATAAAAAACCTTAACCTAGAATTTTTAACCTGCTAATCTAGCTAGAGGTAAATCAAAACTAACCAGTCGTTATGCAACCTTGTGCAATGCAGCAATTAAGGTAAGCTAGCGGCACCACAAGAATTTTGTAAACTAGGACTGAGGTATTAAAAATATGGCAATGTACAAGGCTCCACTTCGTGATATGCAGTTTGTATTAAACGAAGTTTTTGAAGCAGAAAAAGTTTGGTCTTCTATGCCTGCAACTGAAGGAATAGACCTAGACACAGTAAACGCCATTTTAGAAGGCGGCGCAAAAATTGCAGAAAACGAACTTTTTCCCATTAACCTAAGTGGCGATGCGGAAGGTGTTAAGTTCGAAGATGGCAAAGTAACCACCCCAACCGGCTTTAAAGAAGCATGGAATACACTGGCAGAAGGTGGCTGGTTAGGTTTAGGCGGTAACCCAGAATATGACGGTATGGGCATGCCTAAAATGCTAACCGTATTATTTGAAGAAATGCTCTACGCTGCTAATGCTGGCTTTACCCTTTATCCATCACTTAACACGGGTGCAACCATTCTTTTAGATGCCCACGCCAGTGATGAAATTAAGCAGCAGTTTTTACCCCCTCTATACGCAGGTCAGTGGATAGGCACCATGTGCTTAACTGAAACCCAAGCAGGTACAGACTTAGGCCTAATTAGCACCAAAGCAGAACCTAAAGACGATGGTACTTATACCATTACAGGTAGCAAACTTTGGATCACTGGTGGTGACCACGACCTAGCCGAAAACATTATTCACCTAGTACTAGCAAAACTACCCGATGCGCCAGCAGGCTCACGCGGTATTTCACTATTTTTGGTACCTAAATTTAAAGTGAATGCCGACAACAGCCTAGGCGAGTTTAACAACGTAAATGTTGGCTCTATTGAACATAAAATGGGTATTAAAGGCTCAGCTACCTGCGTACTAAACTTTGATGGTGCCGAAGGCATCATGATTGGCGAGGCTAACCGTGGCCTAATGGCAATGTTCACCATGATGAACTACGAGCGTCTATCCATAGGTATTCAAGGTTTAGGCCTTGGCGAAGTCGCTTACCAAAGCGCCATGGACTTTTCTAAAGAGCGCCTCCAGTCTCGTGCGCCTAATAAAGAAGATCGCCATACAGATAAAGCTGCTGACCCAATTTTGGTTCACCCTGATGTTCGCCGTATGGCGCTGAACGTTCGTGCATTCAACGAAGCTAGCCGTGCTTTTGCTTCTTATGTTGGTATGCAATTAGACCTAAGCAAGTTCCATGAAGACGAAACCATCCGTAAGCATGGCGACAATATGATGGCGCTCATGACTCCTATTGCTAAAGCTTTTATCACCGACCGTGGGTTTGATGCCACAGTTGAAGCTCAGCAAATTTATGGTGGTAATGGCTACTGTACTGAATGGGGTGCTGAGCAGTATGTTCGTGATGCGCGTATCGCACAAATTTACGAAGGTACTAACGGTATTCAAGCGTTAGACCTAATGGGCCGTAAAGTTTTCTCTAACCGTGGTGAGTTTGTAAACGTCTTCACACAAGAAGTACGTGAGTTCTTAGCAAGCTGTGCCGATCAGCCCAATATGCAAGAATGGATCAGCAAGCTAGAAACTGAACTTAAGCGTTTAGAATCTTTAACTGCCAGCGTAATTGCTGCAGCTGAAAAGAATCCAGCAGAAATTGGTGCAGCTTCCGTTGATTACCTCAACCTGTTTGGCCTAGTCACTTATGGCTATATGTGGGCACGTATGGTGAGTGTTGCTCAACGTAAAGTAGAAACTGACACTTCAGGATTTTACTCTGCCAAAATTAAAGTAGGTAACCACTTCCTCAAGCGTATCCTACCTCGCACCCTCGCCCTAGAGCAGCAAGTGCTAGCCGGTGCAGACGTACTCATGGATTTAGAAGAAGAAGCTTTTTACGTTAACTAAGTAAACCTAGCTTTTGAAGTAAACACCAACCCCTGTTTCGGCAGGGGTTTTTTATTGCTAAAAGAAAGGTAAAAAACTTAAAGTTTAAGTGCGGAAAACGCAAAAAACCCAGACTTATAAAAGACTGGGTTTAAAATAGGGGGGGGTATAACTGGGGGTAAACTTTTAATCTCTCAAGTTAAATACTAACAAAAATAACACCTTAGCATATTAACTTGGTGCGGATGGAGAGACTCGAACTCTCACACCTTGCGGCACCAGAACCTAAATCTGGCGTGTCTACCAATTCCACCACATCCGCTTAAAACTTTATTCTTATCAGAAGGTTAGAGACTTATTTGTCTCTGTCCTTGATTGGAATGAAGCGTATTCTACAGCAAAGTTTTGTTTCGTCAACTCTTTTTTTAAGAAAGTTAAAAACCAGCTTCAACTACCCTAAACCACCAACCCGCAAGGCTTAACACTGCTTGCCGCATTTTTATAAAGGCTAGTCGTTTCTGCTAGGGTATCTAATAAAGCTGCTTCATGCACTTCTTCACTAACCGGTACACTTTGTTGTTGTGCATTAATACCCAGCTTACGGAACAAGGCTTGGTCTTGCTGCGCTTCGGGATTACCAGTAGTCAACAACTTGTCGCCATAAAAAATAGAGTTAGCACCCGCAAAAAAAGCCATAGCCTGTTCACTACTGCTTAACTTTTCACGCCCTGCCGATAAACGCACACGGGAGGTAGGCATTAAAATACGTGCCACAGCTATCACACGTATAAACTCCAAGGGGTCTAGCTCTTCTAAATCCTCCATGGGTGTACCTGGTACTTTAACCAACATATTTAACGGCACACTTTCAGGGTGGGGTTGTAAAGAAGCTAATTGCTGTAGCAAACCTACTCTGTCGCTTACCTGCTCACCCATACCTAAAATGCCACCCGTACAAATTTTCATGCCTGCTTGGCGAACCTTATCTAAAGTTGTAAGCCGATCGTCATAGGTACGCGTGGTAATAATTTCGCCATAAAATTCAGCCGAAGTATCTAAATTGTGATTGTAATAATCCAAACCAGCACTTGCTAAAGCTTCAGCTTGGTCTGTTTTTAACATACCTAGGGTCATACAAGTCTCTAGCCCTAATGCCTTAACCTCACGCACCATATCTAATACTGCAGGCATGTCCCGCTCCGTGGGTGAGCGCCAAGCAGCACCCATACAAAAACGGCTAGCACCGGCTTTTTTAGCTTCTTTGGCTTGTTCTAATACCTTGTTGATCTCTAACAACTTCTCTTTCGATAAGCCTGTGTTGTAATGCGCTGACTGAGGGCAATACTTACAGTCTTCTGGGCAGCTACCCGTTTTAATAGACAGTAAAGTAGATACCTGAACATCGTTAGCATCAAAGTTCTGCCTATGCACCGTATGAGCGCGAAACAATAAGTCATTAAAAGGTAGGTCAAATAATGCTGCAATTTCAGTGCTTGTCCAGTTAAAACGTTGTTCAGTCATTACTTAAATCCTGTAAACCATCAAAATCAAATAAGTTAACGCAATAATGCAGGAGCAGACCAATGAGGTCAACCTCAATTAAAAACAAGGTTAACAAGATGCAGGGGAAGCTGTTTTATTGGCATAGGCGTAGCCGCCTGTTGTTACCTGGCATTTGCCTAATTTGCCTAGAGCCACTGATCGGTGAGCGAGACTTATGCCATTGCTGCAAGAGCCAGTTACCTAGTAACCTAATTTGTTGTCAGTTTTGTGCCGAACCCTTAATTACCCAAGTAGAACCGCTTATTTGTAATGCCTGTTATAAAGCACCCGTCGCACTTAATCAGGCTCTAGCAAGTTGGCTGTATTTACCTCCCTTTAGCCAACTTATTTGGGAGTTTAAATACACCCAGAACCTAGCAGCAGGTTACCTGTTGCTAGATTTGCTTAGGGATACTTTAAGCAACAAGAGTAAAAACTACGACTGCCTGGTGGTTATACCCGGTCAAAAAGCACGCATTAAGCAAAGGGGTTACCATGCACCCACTTGGTTAGCCAAACGCTTAGCCTTACTTAGCGGCCTAACATTTTATAAGCGAGGTCTAAAAAGAATTAAAGACATTCCTAGCCAACAAGACTTAGGGCGAAAAGCTCGTTGGTTAAATCCTAGGGGTGCATTTAAAGCATCAGCTGATATTGCAGGAAAGAAGGTTTTATTACTTGATGATGTTATTACAACAGGAGCGAGTGCTCACTGGGCAGCCGATGAGCTAAAACGGCAAGGCGCCATAAGCGTTGATCTGCTAGCAACGGCCAAAACACCCGCTGCTTTTAAACACGAATCCATATAAAATACTGTTTACTCGTCCTTAAGTATTTATAAGAGTTACCACCAAATAGACCAGTCTGCATTGGGTGGCAACGCTTACGCTTCTGAATCAAAAGCCAGCTTTTAATTGCTAAACAAGCTTCTAGCAATAATCACTTTCTGAATTTCACTAGTGCCTTCATAAATGCTGGTGACACGAATATCCCTTGCATAACGTTCTAAGGGGAAGTCTTGCATATAACCATTAGCACCTAAAAGCTGCAAGGCATCGTAGCAGGCCTTATTACCTTTTTCGGTCGCCATTAGCTTAGCCATAGATGCCTGTACCGCAAAGGGTTTGCCAGCATCTTTAAGTGAGGCTGCTTGCATAATAAGCAAACGAGCAGCTTCCATTTCGGTATAGTTATCGACTAACATCCACTGCAAACCTTGGAATTCTGCCAGCGGCTTACCAAACTGTTTACGTTCCTGCACATAGTCACGCGCATAATCTAAGGCTGCACTGGCAACACCTAGAGCAAGTGAAGCAATGCCAATACGCCCACCGCATAATTCAGTTACAGCAATTTTAAAACCTTGGTTTTCTTCACCAATAATTGCGTCTAAAGGAATGCGGCAATCTTCAAAAACCACTTCATGTGTACCCGAGCCCTTTTGACCCATTTTATTTTCAGGTTTGGCAACAGTAACACCTGGATTATCGCCATCGACTAAGAAGCAAGAAATACCCTTACCCTTGGGTGCGTCTGGGTTGGTGACAGCCCAAACCACATAAACGCCCGCTAAAGCAGCAGTAGAAATCCATACTTTACTGCCATTTAATACCCAAGCATCAGCTTCTTTTACAGCGCGGGTTTTCATGGCAGCTGGATCAGAGCCAGCTTCTGTTTCGGTTAAGCAAAAGCTACCGGCCGCAAACTCACCCGAACACAGCTTAGGTAAATAATGGCTTTTTTGTGCTTCACTACCTATGGCTTGAATGAGCTCAGCCACCATATTGCTAACAGAAACAGCCACAGCGGTTGAAGCACAAGCACGCGCCAGTTCAGTAATAGCTAAAGAAAAAGCAATTGTGCCTGCTTCAGTACCGCCGTATTCACCAGCAATATTAACCCCCATAAAGCCTTGTTCTGCTAATTGCGCTAGGTGGCTTTTCATTATCTCTGGGTTAGAGGTTGCATCCAACTCTGCAGCCTTGGGTGCCAACACGCCTTCAGCAAACTGCTTGGCAGCATCTTGAATCATTGCCTGTTCTTCAGTCAGCTCAAAATTCATAGTATTTACCTGTGATCATTTATTTTTAAACTGGTTTTTTGATAAGCACCTTAAACCATACGAATAGCACCATCCATTCGGATTACTTCACCATTCAAGTAGGTATTTTCAATAATGTGCGCAACCAAAGAAGCAAACTCTTCTGGTTTACCTAGGCGTTTAGGGAAAGGCACGCCAGCTTCTAATTGCTGACGTGCTTCGTCTGGAATACCATCCATCATGGGTGTACCACAAATGCCTGGAGCAATTGTCATCACTCGAATTCCATGACGTGCTAACTCACGTGCCAAAGGCAAGGCTAAACTCACCACACCGCCTTTTGAAGAGGCATAACTGGCCTGACCTACCTGACCATCAAAGGCAGCAATAGAAGCCGTGTTAATAATTACACCACGCTCACCATCTTCTTGGGCAGGTAGTTTAGCCATAGCAGATGCAGCTAAACGTGCTACGTTAAAGCTACCCACTAGGTTAATATTGACACCCTTAGCAAAGGCATCTAAATCGGCAGGGTTTAAATCACGGTCTAGCAGTTTTTGCACCACCACTATGCCCGCACAGTTAACCACACCCGACAAACCGCCAAATTTACTAACGGCCAAATCAACTGCTGCCTGCACTTCTTCGGCAGAGGTTACATCGCAACGACTAAAAGCTGCTTTATCTGCACCTAGTTTAGCTACCATTGCTGCGCCAGCTTCGGCATTCAAATCGGCTAAAACTACCTGGGCACCACGTTCAACTAGGTATTCTGCTGTGGTAGCACCCAAACCCGATGCTCCACCGGTAATTAAAAAAGTTTGCTGTTTAATGTTCATTTCGGCTTTCTCTTCACTTAATAATTTAATAATTAAAAATCACTCACCTAACTTTTTCTCCACCTACTACCCACCTAACCTGCTTAATAGAGTTCGTTAAGCTAAATCCTGTCTGTTAAGTGGGTAGGGCATTTTAGGACAGCTTAGGAGTTAGCTTCTTCTTCCGCTTGCTGACGTAACATAAAGCGCTGAATTTTACCGCTAGGTGTTTTAGGCAGCTCGTCTACAAACTCAATTTCACGGGGATAAGCATGACCCGACATGCGCTCACGCACTAAACCTTGAATATCTTTAACCAGTTGATCACTAGCTTCGTAACCATCACGCAGTACTACAAAAGCTTTAATAATGTAGCCACGTAGTTCATCTGGCTTACCAACAGCAGCGGACTCAGCCACCGCTGGGTGTTCTAGTACAGTATTTTCAACATCGGTTGGTCCAACTTTGTAACCCGCTGTGGTAATAATGTCGTCATCACGGCCATCAAACCAGAAAGTACCATCTTCATGCTGAACAACCATATCACCCGTTAAATAATACTTGCCATCGAAAGGTTTTTTCTCTTGCCAGGTGTAGCCAGCAAAAAAGAAAGCGGGTGAAGCTTCCATATCTACAGCTAGTTGGCCTGTTTCCCCCGCAGACACTTCATTATTTTCTGCATCTAAAATAACTAAGCGATAACCAGGCAAAGGCATACCCATAGAACCAACAGGCGTTTTATGCTCTAAGGTATGGTGGCAGCAGCAGGTCATGCCAGTTTCTGTTTGGCCATAGTGATCCATTACACGACAGCCAAGGTTTTCAGTTACCCAGTTCACCACTTCAGTGTTCAAGGGTTCACCTGCTGAGCTAGCCCTGCGCAAGAAAAGCTCCTCTGACTTACCTTCTAACTCACCGCTAGATTTCATCATGCGATAAGCGGTAGGCGCTGAGGCTAGGTTAGAAATTTTATGACGCTTCAAAAAAGCTAGAGTATTTTCAGCCGTAAAGCCCGCTTCGTTAAAGTGAGTAGTACAGCCAAGCAGTAGCGGCCCAGTAATTGCGTAGTAAAGACCATAAGCCCAACCTGGGTCAGCCATATTCCAGAAGTTATCATCATCTTCAAGACCAACTGCATAACGCATATAATTGTAGAAGCCAACCAACGCACGCAAAGGTACAGCAACGCCCTTAGGCTTACCCACCGTACCTGAAGTAAACATTTGTAAGAAGGGTTGATCTGCATCCAAAACAAGGGCGTCACATTCACTGCTTTGAGGAGCTAAAAGGCTATCAAAGTGCAAATCACCTCGTTTTTCTGCAACAGCTTCACTAGCCATTATTACTAGAGGGGGTAAGTTTTTAACAGGCTCAAATTTGGCGCGGTTTTCTTCATCGGTAAACACCAACACAGTTTTAGCTTGGTTTAGGCGGTACTCAATAGCTTCGTAACCAAAAGCAGTAAAAAGGGGCTGATAAACTGCACCTATACGCCAGGTCGCAAAAATAAGCGTTAATAAGTCTGCATTACGAGGCAGCATGGCTGCCACACGATCCCCTGCTTTAACACCCTGCTGCTTTAACAAATTGGCTAGCTTGCCACTTTTTTCATGCATTTGTGCAAATGTATAGGTGGCCACCTGTTCTGCTGAATTTTCATGAACCAGTGCAGCTTTATTGGCTTTATCACCCAAGGCATGTCGACCACAGCATTCGGTATAGGCATTAAAACCTTGTTCCAAACTGCCTTCCAATACAGCCTCAACATCACTGACTTGGAAAGACTTCATAAAGTCTACGTAATCTTGTGTACTTGCCATTGTTGAATTGGCCATGGTGTTACCTCCAAACCTTGAGTTTATTGTTCCCGTATAACCTTAACGTAAACGTCAACCTTACACTGTAAATAAAGGCGACCTAAGCCACCTTAAATAAATAAAACGAGCAAGCGCTCGGTTTTGTGATTAGCCTAATTCAGCCTTTATATTTGAGCAAGCATTTTTTTATTCTTAAACTTTTTCTCGTAAAATCATGGCAACCAATTCTTTAGCCAACACATCTGGGCTCAGCTTTCCATCAGGTTGGTACCACTGTACCGTCCAGTTTAAGGCACCTAAAGCTAAATGGCGCTGCAAGCTTTGATCTCCTTTAATCAGCCCAACTTCATGGCACTCATTCACCACTTCGCGCCAGCTAGTTTCATAAGCGTCACGCAGCTTTACTAATAAATCACGCGATTCTTGAGTTAGGCTACGCCATTCATAAAGGGCGACAACGTGTGCATCACGGTCTTCTAGAAGTGTAGATAGGTGAGCCCTGGCTAAAGCATAAAGACGATCTTTGGGTGTTTTTGCCTTAGCTAAAGTTTGATGTGCAATTTCCATTGCATGCAACATGCCTGATTCAATCACAGCGTAAAGAATTTCTTGCTTATCATTAAAATGATGAAACAAACTACCAGACTTAATGCCCATCGCATCTGCTAGCATTCTAACTGTGGTAGATTCATAGCCTTGATTACAAAATAGCCGAGCAGCAATTGCTACTAGCTCCTTGCGTCTTTTAGAATTCTTGTTTAACTTCATGTAGGTTAACTAGCGCTTGCTTGGTTTTATGACTTAAAGGTCACAAATTACCCCTAGCCAAGTCAGAGGTCAAGCGGCACTCTATAAGCAACTAGTTTTTAGCTTTAAGCAACTTGGGTATAAGTCATTAGGTTTATTTTATTACCAGCCAACAACGAGGTTTTTTTCATGCAAGATCCAATAGTTATTGTCTCAGGTGCGCGTACCCCCATGGGTGGAATGATGGGCAGTCTTTCCAGTTTAACTGCACCCGAGCTAGGTGGTGTCGCCATAGCTGAAGCCATTAAGCGTGCTGGCATTCAACCTGCCGACGTACAAGAAGTGATTATGGGTTGTGTATTACCAGCTGGTGTAAAACAAGGCCCAGCCAGGCAAGCCATGATGAGCGCAGGCATTCCTGTTGAAACGGGAGCCACCACTATTAATAAGCTCTGTGGCTCAGGTATGAAAGCCGTGATGCTAGCTCACGACCTAATTAAAGCCGGCTCTAACGACATTATGGTTGCTGGTGGTATGGAAAGCATGTCACAAGCTCCGCATGTGCTTACTAAAGCAAGAAGCGGCTACCGCTTAGGTCATGGTGAAGTTAAAGACCATATGTTTTTAGATGGTTTAGAAGATGCAGCCACGGGCAAGCTAATGGGCGTATTTGCACAAGATGTTGCCGACAATAAAGGCTATACACGTGAAGCCATGGACACCTTTGCTATAGCTTCAGTTGAACGTGCTAAACAAGCCATAGAAGCAGGCAAGCTAAAAGCTGAAACCGCAGCCGTAACCGTTAAAACTCGCAAAGGTGAAGTTGTTGTAACCGATGATGAGCAGCCCCACCAGTCGAATGTGGAAAAAATTCCTAGCCTGCGCCCTGCCTTTAAAAAAGATGGCACAGTAACCGCAGCTAACTCTAGCTCAATTTCTGATGGTGGTTCTGCGCTAGTGCTTATGCGTGAATCTGAAGCCAAAAAGCGTGGCTTAACCCCCAAAGCTCGCATTGTGGCTCATGCTACTAATTCGCGTATTCCAGCAGAGTTTACCCTAGCGCCCATTGGCTCTATCGAAAAAGTATTGGCTAAAGCTAACTGGTCGCTTGATGATGTTGACCTGTTTGAAATTAACGAAGCCTTTGCGGTAGTAACCATGCTAGCGATGGATGGTTTAAAAATCCCTCACGAAAAAACCAATATTTATGGTGGTGCTTGTGCTCAAGGTCACCCCATAGGTTCAACGGGTTCGCGTATTTTGGTAACCCTCATGTATGCCCTAGCACAAGAAGGTAAAAAACGTGGTATCGCCAGCCTATGTATTGGTGGCGGTGAAGCAACTGCAGTCGCCATTGAGCTGGTTTAATAACCAAGTTTAAGCAGCCTGTTACGCACTACTAAGAAGCTAAAAGCTAAACCTTTCAGCTTCTTTTTTGTGTGATTTCACTGACTAGACGCAAGCACTTAAGACAGATAAGCTTTGTCTTATACGTTTACTAGGGAAGCTGCTCATGTCTAAATGGAATAAAACCCTGCCACTATTACTTTTGTTGCTAGCTGTTTTGCCAGCAACCTCATCCACTTCGGCTTTTTTTAGCCGCCAACTGCCTGTTAAGCAACCCGATTTAAAAGCTCGGCAAGTCTTTTCAGACAGCTATCAGCAGTTGCGCCGTGGTGAGTTAATTGATATTTCAACCACCCTAAAAAAGCTAAAAAATTATCCCTTAGCACCTTATTTGCAGCAGCAACTTTTCCGTAATCAACTCGCTTATGGCGTAATTGATAAACAAGAGCTAAGCAATTTTTTAGCTGCTCACCCCAATACTGCTTTTCAACAAAAGCTACAAGCTGAGTGGCTAGAAGAGCTAGGTAAAACAAAAGACTGGTCTAGCTTTTTAATTGAAACCAACAGTAACCCTAACCCGCTTAACTCAAGACTAAGTTGCTACCAGCTCACTGCAGAAGCCAAAGTTATAGGTATTAGCCTACAGTGGATGGACAAAGCCACCGACTACTGGCGCAGCAACCAGCCTTTACCCAACAACTGCCAGCAACTAACTCATCAGCTAGACCAACTAGGGCTACTCTCTACTAAAGATTACCAGCAAGCAGCTTTAACCTTAATGCACAAAAATCAACCAATTGCGGCAAGGTTATTACAAAGAAAGTTAAGTAAAGCTGATCAAAAATGGCTAGCTTTGTGGTTAGAGGCTAGGTCTAACCCGGCAAGCAAACTACGCGCGTTAACCACTAGACGAGTTGGTTTTAATGCAGACTCGGCCATTAAAAATGAAGTGTTAACCCACCTACTTAAACAACTCGCTAACCGCCAACCAACACAAACCAAGCAAATAGCAAAGCAATTATATAAGCGTCAACAAATTAGCCAAAAAGCGCTTTGGCAGGTAAAAGAACACCTAGCTATACGCACGGCGCGTTATTCTAACCACTCAAAAACTTTACAGGCCTTTGCTGCCATTCCTGCTGAACAGTTAAGCCCAGAAGGCCACCAAGCCTATGCTAGAACCCTATTACGCCAAGCTAACTGGCCCAGGTTGGTTAGTGCTTTTAATGCTTTTCCTCAACAGCTATTAGCTAAAAATGAATGGCGCTACTGGCAGGCTCATGCACTTAACCAAACTAATCAAGCCCAGGCAGCCAAGGCTTTACTAAAGCCCCTTGCCAAAAAACGCAATTACTATGGTTTCTTAGCGGCTCAGCAGCTAGGTTTACAACCCCAAATGAATGCACTGGATACACCGCTAGATACAAACCTGGTTAACCAACTTAGGTACAATCCAGGGATAGCACGTGCTGAAGAGCTTTTCTTTACTAATCACCCTGAAGAAGCAAGGCAAGAATGGCATTACACCTTGAGCAAAGCGCCGGTTGAAGATCAAATTCAAGCTGCTTGGCTGGCCAATCAGTGGGGTCGATATCACTTAAGTGTTTCAGCCGCACACAATGCAGGTTTATACGATGCAGTAGAACTACGCTTTCCTCTAGCTCACCTAGACACTTTACGCCCCTTGGCAGAGCAGGCTAATTTAGACCTTCCCTTGGTGCTTGCTCTTATTCGTAAAGAAAGCATTTTTAATGCTCAAGCACGTTCCAGAGTGGGTGCTTTAGGCTTAATGCAGGTGATGCCAGCTACAGGTAAACAAGTTGCTCAGCGCCTAAAGCTTGCCATTCAACCTAAAGCTGACCTATTAAAACCTGAATACAACCTACCCATAGGCGTAGATTATTTGGCCGGTTTAATGAAGCGTTACAATAATAATCCTGTGTTAGCGGCGGCTGCCTACAATGCAGGCCCAGGCAAAGCCAATGCTTGGTTGACTAGCCTAGGAAAGGAAGTTGATCCTCTTTGGGTAGAACGGATCACCTACGCAGAAACCCGTGATTATGTTAAAAGCCTGCTAGCTTTTCGAGAAGTTTACGCTTGGCGCTTAGCCCAGCAAGAAACCCTACGCCAAGCAAAAATAAATTCACCCAACACACCTAAGGGCTAGTTTTTGGTTATTTCTAACTTAAGCTTTAATATTGAATGTCTTAGATTGACCCAGGATTGGTGGATTCAAGCAGCAAAATCAGCCCGCCTACTAATAAGCTGTTATGCATTAAGGAGAGATCAGTGCTTGAATCGGTAGTACAAGAGGAAACCACTGGATGCGGAATTGCTTCTGTTGCCAACATTCTTGGCCACAGTTATTCAGAGATGAAAGCCGTCGCTAATGCTATGGGTATCCATGCCTCGGATAAATCCTTATGGTCTGATACCCAGCATGTGCGACGTATGCTGTTAAACGCAGGGGTTGAAACTTCCAAGGATGAAGTTCCCTTTAACTCTTGGGAGACCTTGCCGGATCTGGCGTTATTGTCTATCAAACATCACCAAGAAGAAGGCAAAAACTTCTGGCACTGGGTTGTGTTCAAGCGATTGAATAATCAGCCTTTTGTTCTGGATTCAGCCAGCTACTTACCTTCCAATATCCGAACAGATTTTCATGCTATGCAGCCTAAGTGGTTCATTGAGGTCAAACATGCATAATCGGATAACCGAGTTTTTCTACAGCCTAGTTATGGCTAGGCATCAATATGAGGCTTTGATGTCTCTGTAAAAGTTTTCATGGGTACCAAGCACCATCAGTTCGAGTGTCATAACGCTATCTTGGTAGCTATAGCCAAGTAGAGTAAGCTGCTTAACCATCTTGAACTTGTAAACGCGCAAAAATAAGAGGTCTCCTTTTTTGAGCTCTCCTATAAAAGGATCTTTCATAATGGCTTTGATAGCATTATCCAGATCACTTTTCTGATTTGCGTGTAGCTTCTTAACGGCCTTTTTGAAGCTTGGTATTTGTAAAATGCGGCTTACTCTAGCCAAAAGTATATTCCTCAAGCTTACCTGCTTCTTTTTCTGCTTGGGCAATAATGGCTTGTTTAACAAACTCGTAGGGAAGATCAGGATTATCCTCCATCATTTCTCCAATTTTTGCCCAATGTTCAATTTGCTTAGGTGTTGTTCTGCTAAAAGCCTTAGCCATGATGGATGCTTTTTCTACAAGTGCTTGGTCGAGCCTGATGCTTGCGGTAGACATAATTTTCTCCTTATGTGGAGTTATGATTGTAGCGCTTCACCACAATTGCAGCAAGTCGCAACAAGTGTAATCAAAAACACACTAAAAACGCTTAAAGCAAGCTGACTGTAGAAATCCTATTTAACTATACCTCTAGCTATGGTTTGATTAAATTTTAAACACAGGTAAATCAGTAAAATACTATGTTTCCAAATATCCGCATTATTTTGGTAGAAACCTACCACCCAGGCAATATTGGTTCAGTGGCACGCGCCATGAAAACCATGGGCTTGTCGCAGCTTTATTTAGTAAACCCTGCTAGTTTTCCACACCCTGAAGCAACCCAGTTAGCCGCTGGTGCTGAAGACTTATTAAGCCAAGCGGTTGTTTGCAACAGCCTAGAAGAAGCCGTTAAAGACTGTGCTTTAGTGATAGGTGCCAGTGCCCGTTTAAGGCAGTTAGCCTTAACCAACTTCACCCCTCGTCAAGCAGCAGAAGCTTTGCAAATTGAAAGTCAAAAGGGTGAAGTAGCCCTAGTATTTGGGCGTGAGCGTAGCGGTTTACATAATGATGAACTGAACTATTGCACTCACCAGGTCAGTATTGATGGTAACCCCAACTACAGCATTTTAAACATTGCTCAGGCTGTGCAAATTTTGTGTTATGAAATTTTTAATGCCAAGCAGCTAACGACCTTGACCAGCACGCATCTCAACAGCAAACCTAGCAGAAAAAAAACAAGCCAGCTTCCCACCTTAGAAGCTATTCAAGATTTTGAAGCCCACCTAGAAAAAGCCCTAGCCGCCAGTGGTTTTTTAAATGGTGCCTCAGACCGTGCTTTAAAAGAATTGCAAAACTTTTTCCGTCGCACCCACCCAAGCCAGCATGAATTAGGTATTCTACGCAGCCTTATTAGCCGTTTAGAAAAACAAGGCCATTTTTATTATCAGCATGCCAATAAAACAAACCAAGATACCCACTAATGACTTTTAATGATTGGCTTAGCGTAGCGGCTTTTTGTTTTTTAGGTGCTATTTCTCCTGGTCCAAGTTTAGCGGTCATTCTGCGTCATACCCTGTCAGGCTCAAGACGCAATGGCATGGCTGCAGCCGTGGCTCATGGTGCTGGTGTAGGTATTTATGCACTTGCAGTCGCCATGGGACTAGGGCATTTAATCGCTCAATACCCAAGCGCCTATCAAGCAATGACTTATCTAGGTGCAGCCTACCTAGCTTGGCTAGCTATACAAATGTTACGCACTAGCACTAACAATAAAACCGATGATGAAAATCAAGTGATTCCTTCAGCTAAGGTTGCTAGTCGTGATGGTTTCTTAATTGTTTTCACTAACCCACAACTCATTATTATGTTGGCGGCACTTTTTTCACAATTTATTCAGCCAGGGCAAAGTTATGCGATAGGTTTTTTACTTGCTACAACAGCTTGGATAATAGACACCCTTTGGTACTTGCTGGTTGCCTTGGGTTTATCACACTCCAAGGTTTTACCTTGGCTAAAAACGCAGACTCAATGGATTAACCTTATTAGTGCTGCCATTCTATTTTTATTGGTCATTCGTGTGCTTACTCTTTAACCCGACTTGCTAGCTGGGGTTTAGTTACTCATAATTAAAGTTGATTTTAAGATACACAAAAAAAGGCAGGACTCATGACTGATAAAAAAGACCCCATGCAGCCGGATGGGGAAGTAAATCCAATTGATACCGACTATCAAATTGGTCAAGACAACATTGCAATGAACATTGGTCCTTTTGGACTAGATATTCATAACCGGGTGTTCTTAATTTCAGGCTTAACCATTATTGCCTTTGTATTACTAACCCTGATGTTTCAAACCCAAGTAGAACCAGTATTTAGTGGCATAAAAAACTGGTTAACTTCTAGCTTAGATTGGTTCTTTATTAGCGCCGCCAACATCTTTGTTTTACTGTGTATTTTTCTTATTTTCTCACCTTTAGGTAAAGTACGCTTAGGTGGTACAGAAGCAACACCAGACTTTAGTTACCTAGGTTGGTTTTCCATGCTGTTTGCTGCTGGTATGGGTATTGGTCTTATGTACTTTGGTGTGTCAGAACCTTTAACCCACTTCAGCACGGCCTTAGGTGGAACCAGTATAGAAGACGGTGTGCGTACCGACTGGGCACCCTTAGCAGGTGCCGTTGGCAATGAAGTAGAAGCACAGCGATTAGGCATGGCTTCAACCATTTTTCACTGGGGACTTCACCCTTGGGCAATTTACGCAGTACTCGCCCTAGGTTTGGCTCTATTTTCTTTTAATAAAGGCTTACCTTTAACCATCCGCTCTATTTTTTATCCATTATTAGGTGAGCGCGTTTGGGGTTGGCCTGGGCATTTTATTGATATTCTTGCAGTCTTAGCTACTTTATTTGGTCTAGCCACTTCACTAGGTTTTGGTGCTTCACAAGCTGCAGCGGGTTTACACTATTTATTTGGAATCCCTGAAGGTACTACAACTGAAATTTTATTAGTTGTGGGGATTACAGCTATAGCCCTCTTCTCAGTAATGGCTGGTTTAGAAGCAGGTGTAAAACGTCTGTCAGAAATAAACATGACCTTGGCCGTTATTTTACTCTTCTTTGTGATTTTTGTAGGGCCAACCCTTGCACTAATAACCGGCTTCTTTTCTAATCTAGTCGCCTACCTAGAATACCTACCCCAGCTAGCTAACCCTATAGGTAGGGAAGACTCAAACTTTGTAGAAGGCTGGACAGCTTTCTACTGGGCTTGGTGGATTTCCTGGTCACCTTTTGTGGGTATGTTTATTGCACGTGTTTCGCGTGGGCGCACAGTTCGTGAATTTTTAATCTCAGTATTACTCATACCTTCTACTGCCTGCATTTTATGGATGAGTGTTTTTGGTGGCACGGGTATTAGCCAATACCTTGCAGGTTATACTGATGTAGCTAATTTAGACTTGCCACTGCAGCTGTTTGGAATGCTAGATAGCTTGCCCCTAGCGCAAATTACGTCTTTTATTGCCATTATTCTAGTGGTTATTTTCTTTGTCACTTCGTCAGACTCTGGCTCTTTAGTGGTAGATACGATCGCCGCAGGTGGCAAGGTAAATGCACCAACACCACAAAGGGTTTTCTGGTGTACTTTTGAAGGGCTAATCGCCATTGCACTTATTTTGGGTGGTGGTTTAGTCGCCTTACAAGCCATGGCGGTATCTGCAGGCTTTCCTTTTACCCTAGTATTACTCATGTCTTGTGTAGCACTGGTTAAAGGGTTAATGACCGAACCTAAAGCAGTTTAAGCAACCTAAGTTACAAATTAAAAGGTGGGGTGGGTTATGGAAATAGAACAAATAGAAGTTCTCAATTTTTTAAATCAGCACCCACCTTTTAATGAGTTGCCAGAAGAAACCCTGAGTTGGGTTGCGACACAAATTGAAGTGAGCTACTTCAAAGCAGGTACACAAATACTCGCTTTTGAACAAGAAATTGATGCGCTTCACCTAGTAAGAAGCGGTGCAGTTGAAGTGTTTCGTCGTAATGGCGACCTATATAACCGCCTGAGTGAAGGCGGCTTATTTGGTCAATTTGGATTATTGCGCCAGGGTAAAGTTCGCTTCCCTGCCCAAGCCTTAGAAGACACCCTAGTTTACTTAATTCCAGCCGAGGTTTTTAATCAGCTATTTGAAGAAAATGAAACCTTTGCTGATGCAGTCGAAATTGAAGACCGTACCCGTTTACGCCAAGCCATATCCCGCCACGAAGATGCTAACGAACTACTGACTGAACGTGTTAGTAGGTTAATTAAGCGTGATCTAATCACCCTAGATAAAAATGCCACTATTCAAGATGCTGCTAGGCACATGACGGAACAAAGGGTTTCTAGCTTGTTAATCACTGAACCAAACACACTTAAATTGGCAGGTATTCTAACCGATAAAGATTTACGTATTCGTGTACTCGCTACTGGTGCAGATGTCACTCAGCCCGTTAGCGAGTTTATGACCAGCGAATTATTCACCATTGAACATAACCAAATGGTGTTTGAAGCCATGCTGCTAATGCTGCGCTTTAATGTGCACCACCTACCCGTTATAAAACAAGGCAAGCCATTTGGTGTAATAGCAGTGTCTGATGTGATGCGTTATGAATCACAAAACAGCTTGTTTGTAGTGGGTAGTATTTTTCGACAAACTACCCCAGAAGACCTAGCTGCTTTAGCACCCGATGTGCGCGCCAGCTTTATTCGTATGGTCAATGAAGATGCTAACTCCCACATGATTGGCAGCGCCATGGCGGTAATAGGCCGTAGTTTTAAACAGCGGTTGCTTGAGCTAGCAGAAATAGAATTAGGGCCAGCACCCATCCCCTATTGTTTTTTAGCCTTAGGTTCTATGGCCAGAGACGAACAGTCCTTAGTCACCGACCAAGACAACGCGCTTATTTTACATGACAGTTTTGATCCAGAGCTGCATGATGAATACTTTAAAAAGCTAGCCACTTTTGTGAGTGATGGGCTAGCTGCTTGTGGTTACACCTACTGTACCGGCGATATTATGGCAACCAACCCACGTTGGCGGCAGCCTTATAAAGTGTGGCAAGAATACTTTACCGATTGGATAGAAAAACCTACACCTGAATCTTTACTGCACAGTTCTATTTTTTTTGACCTAGACGGTGTTTGGGGCAAGGTAGAGTGGGCAGACCAACTTAACGACCGTATTTTAAGACAAGCAAAGCGCAGTCCCAGGTTTTTAGCTTGCATGGCACGTAATGCTTTAAACCGCACACCGCCTTTAGGTTTTTTTAAAGGCTTTGTGATGGAAACCGACGGCAAACACAATAACTCCATTAATATGAAACGCCGTGGCACTGCACCTGTTGCCGACTTGATTCGCGTTCACGCCCTAGCCATAGGCTCCAAAGCACACAACACTTTTGAACGTTTAGAAGACATTATTGCCGCTAACATTCTGCCTAAAGGTCGTGGGCAAGACCTGCGTGATGCTTTAGAACTTATTTCGATTGTAAGAATTCGTCATCAGGCTAAAGCAGCAGACCTAGGTGAAGAAGCCGACAACAATGTGGCTCCAGACGACTTATCGCATTTTGAAAGAAAAAACCTTAAAGATGCTTTTCAAATTCTTAGCCATGCACAAAAGTTTTTAAGGTTTCGCTACCCCATGCACTAAGCAAAAAAGTTAGCCTAAAGGGTAAACTGATGTTTTATTTAGACCCCAACAAACAGGGTGAAACAGCCACACAAGACTGGCCACTCACTTTTGCTCGACTAGAAAAACAAGCTAAAAACCCACTGCTTAAAAACTACTATGCTGCTGGCGTTATAAGTGGAGACACACCCTTAAGCCAAGTACCTTTTTTATCAGTCGATATAGAAACCACTGGTCTTTGCCCTAAAAAAAACGGAATTTTAAGTATTGGAGCACTTCCCTTTAACTTAGAGCGTATTCGCTGCAAAGATGCCAAGCATTGGTTTGTTAATCCACGCACTCAAGTCGGCGATGCTTCTATGGTCATTCATGGTATTACCCACTCACAAATTGCCGCCGCCCCCGATTTACAAGTGCATCTGGCAGAAATGCTCGAGCTTTTCTCAGGAAAAATACTACTGGTTCATTGTCGAAGTATAGAAAGGGGCTTTTTAGATGCAGCAGTTAGAACGCGTCTAAATGAAGGTCTCGAATTTCCAGTGGTAGACACCATGGAACTAGAGGCACGTATTCATCGCCAAAAACCTGTCAGCTGGCTAGCTAAACTGTTAGGCCGCAAACCCCCATCCATTCGACTAGCCGCCTGCCGTGAGCGTTATGGCCTGCCTGCTTACCAACCCCACGATGCTTTAACCGATGCGCTAGCCACCGCAGAGCTTTTTCAAGCTCAAATTGCCTACCACTACTCACCCGACACTCCTTTAAAAGAGGTTTGGAAATAGATAAATATCAAGATGCGACAGCCTGCCACTTGGTTGTCTTTTTATAACATGAGACTATGCTAATTGATGTAAGCCAATATATTTACAAATTCCTTCATTGATTAGGAGCAGGCTATGGAGCTCGACCCCCTTTTACTGTCGCGCATTCAATTCGCTTTTGTAGTGTCTTTTCATGCTATTTTTCCGGTGTTCACCATCGGTTTAGCATCCTATATAGCCTTACTTGAAGGCTTATTCTTTAAAACCAACAACCCCGCTTGGGAACGTCTAGCCAAGTTCTGGACACAAGTGTTTGCGGTGGTTTTTGGTATGGGTGTAGTGTCGGGTATTGTGATGTCTTTCCAGTTTGGTACTAACTGGAGTAACTTCTCTTACGCTACGGCAAACTTCTTAGGCCCTGTGCTTAGCTACGAGGTTATTACGGCTTTCTTTTTAGAAGCAGGCTTCCTCGGGGTTATGCTGTTTGGTCGTAATAAAGTCCCTAAAGGATTGCATTTATTTGCTGCTTGTATGGTTGCCTTAGGTACGTTTATTTCTGCCTTCTGGATACTTTCTGCCAACAGCTTAATGCAAACTCCCGCTGGTTTAGAGCTGCGTGGCGAGCTTTACCACGTTGCAAGCTGGGCTGAAGCTTTATTTACAGCCTCTTTCTTCTATCGTTTTTGGCACATGGTCATTGCTTCTTTCTTAACAGGTGGTTTTGTAGTAGCAGGCGTGAGTGCTTGGTTCCTATTAAAAGGCCGTGAAGTTGAAGCCAATAAAAAAGCCCTTTCTATGACCCTGTGGTTACTACTGATTATTGCCCCTTCTCAGTTACTTATTGGTGACTACCACGGCCTATCTACTTTAGAGCATCAGCCAACCAAGGTTGCAGCTATGGAAGGTAACTGGGAGCGTGGCACGGGTGTACCCTTAATCTTGTTTGCTATTCCTGACCAAGAAAATGAGAAGAACCACTTTGAAATTAAAATCCCTAAGTTAGCGAGTTTAATTCTAACTCACGATTTTGATGGTGAACTACCAGGCTTACTCGACGTTCCTGCAGAAGAGCGCCCCCCAGTATTTATCGTATTCTGGGCTTTCCGCATTATGGTTGGCTTGGGTGTGCTTATGATAGGTTTTGCCTTTGCAGGTTTATTCCTTAGAGCTGGTGGCCGTTTTGCTAGTTCACCTTGGTTTTTAAAAGGCTTAGTGGCCATGAGCGTATCGCCTTTTATTGCAGTGGTTGCAGGCTGGTTTGTTACAGAAGTTGGGCGTGCCCCCTGGTTGGTTTATGGGCTAATGACCCATGCTGAAGGCTTAACACCCTCTTTAACCGGTGGAATGGCACTTTTTACACTAATTGGTTACATCCTGGTTTATGCGGTTATTTTCAGTGCAGGTGTTTACTACCTAATGCGTGTTTTCCAAGCAGGAATAGAAGCAACGGATGACGACAAAGAAGTAGAGTCTGACCATGCTAAACGTCCACTTTCTGCAGCGCATGTACCTTTAGAGCAAGGAGATAAAGCATGAATGCTCCAGTCTTTGACCTAACCCTTATTTGGGTTGGCATAATTGGTTTTGGCTTAGTTATGTACGTTATTTTGGACGGCTTCGACCTAGGCCAAGGTATTCTTTACCCCTTTGCACCTGATGAACAAGCTCGTGATGTAATGATGAACTCAGTCGCGCCTGTTTGGGATGCTAACGAAACCTGGTTGGTTTTAGGCGGTGCTGGCCTGTTAGCAGCCTTTCCACTGGTTTACACGGTCTTTTTGCCTGCTTTATACATAGGTGTGTTCCTAATGCTGGCGGCACTTATTTTCCGTGGCGTAGCTTTTGAGTTTCGTTTTAAAGCCAATAAATCACGCTACTTATGGAACTGGGCTTTTGCTGGTGGTTCGTTTATCGCTACTTTTGCTCAAGGTGCGGTAGTCGGTACTTATATTCAGGGTTTCGAAACTGAAAACTTTCGCTATGTAGGCGGCGCATTAGACTGGTTAACACCTTTCACCGTATTCACAGGTATTGGCTTAGTAGTAGGCTATGCGCTCTTAGGTAGCACTTGGTTAATTCTTAAGTCTGAAGGTTATATTCAAGACTGGGCTTATAAAATTACTCCACGCTTATTAGTGGCTGTTTTGGTTATCTTTGGCATTGTCGGTATCTGGTCACCAATGATTGACGACTTCCTTAAAGATCGTTGGTTCTCAGGAGTTACCCTGCTTTGGGTATTGCCACTGATCACCTTATTCTTTGCTGGGTGGATTTACCGTGCAGTTAAAAAGCGCCAAGAAGGCTATCCATTTGTAGCAACCCTAGGTTTATTTGTCTCAACCTTTGTTGCTTTAGTGTTTAGCAAATGGCCTTATGTTGTACCGCCTAACTACACCTTCTGGGATGCGGCCTCTGCCCATGAATCACAGCTCTTCTTATTGCTAGGTTTGCTTTTTGTAATTCCTTTTGTGTTGATGTATAGCGCATGGAGTTACTGGGTATTCCGAGGCAAAGTGAAAGCAGGTGAAGGCTATCACTAAGCCACAAAATGCAAGGCGCAACCGCGACTGGTTGCGCCAACTTGCTGCAACAGAAAGTAAAGCTTTATTAGCGACCCGCCTGGTTGGTTTAACGCTAACCTTAACCCTTATGGCGCAACTGGCCTTAATGGCTTGGCTGATTAATGAAGTGATTGTTAACCAACAGCCTTTAACCCAACTGGTGACAGGCTTTTTTTGTTTACTTCTTTTGTTAGTGATTAGATCAGGTTTGCAGGTTGTTCAAGATTTAACCGGACAAGCAGCCGCTAACCGTATTCGTTTAAAAGTACGTCAGCAACTACTAGAACAACTCGCCTTATTAGGCCCAGTGCATTTAACCAATGAATCTGCTGCGGGTATTTCCAGCCAGTGGTTAGAACAAGTGGATGCACTACAAAACTATTTTGCCCGCTATTTACCACAAATGACCCTGTCAGTGGTCTCACCCTTATTTATTCTAATCCTCACCTTCTACCTTGATTGGGTAGCTGGTATGTTTTTATTAATCTCTGCACCACTTATTCCTGTATTTATGGCCTTAGTAGGCATGGGTGCAGAGCGCCTTAACCAACAACACTTTGTACTTTTAAAGCGTGTTTCTGGCCAGTTTTTAGATAGAGTGCGTGGCCTAACCAGCCTACAGCTTTTTGGTTTAAGCCAACAAGCAACCCAAGATGTTGCCTATGCAGCCGACGAATACCGCCGCATTAATATGCGTACTTTAAAGCTGGCATTTTTATCTTCTGCTGTTTTAGAGTTTTTTTCTTCAGTAGCCATTGCTGCTGTAGCCATGTACATAGGCTTTGGTTTATTGGGTTATCTAACCTGGGGGCCAACAGCTCAACTAACCCTATTCAGCGGTTTGTTAATTTTATTAATGGCACCAGAATACTTCCAACCCTTGAGAGTTTTAGCCCAGTTTTATCACGATAGAGCCTCAGCTTTAGGTGCCGCAGATAGCTTGGTGGATTTATTAGAAACACCCGCCCAAACAAATAGCCTACCTTTAGACAATAACCCTCAGCCCACTCACCCGCTAGCTATACAAGCCAAAGACTTAACCCTTAGCTACCCAGGCCGTGGTCAGGTATTAGCACCCCTTAGTTTTACACTGAATCAAGGCGAGTTGCTTTTATTGACTGGACGTACTGGCAGCGGAAAATCCTCCTTGCTGCATTTAATTGCAGGGTTTATGCAACCGACCAGTGGCCAGCTATTAGTTAAGGGGAAAAACCCGGGTAGCGAACCCTTAATTTGGATGCACCAGCAAGCCTTTATTATTAACGCTAGCTGGGCAGAAAACTTACGCTTAGCCGCGCCTAATGCAAGTGAAGCAGCCATGTTAAGGGCAATAGATGCTGTTGGCTTAACGCCTTTATTAGCCCAACAAAAAGACGGTTTAAACACCCTATTACTAGAAAGGGGCAAAAGTCTTTCGGGTGGGCAAGCCCAGCGTTTAGCCTTAGCAAGGGCACTACTAACACCTTCAAAGCTAGTGTTATTAGATGAACCTACAGCCAGCTTAGATGCCATTAGTCGGCAACAAATTTACGCCACACTTAAGCAGTTAAAAGAACAAGGCTGTACGTTAATTATTGCCAGCCATGAACCTGAACTAATCGCACTAGCCGATCAACAGATACAACTGGCCTCAGGAGCAACCCATGCATCCACTTAAGCCTTGGCTAGACCTAATGTTGCAAGATAAAAAGCGCCTGCTGGTAGGTGCTTTACTGATATTTATTACCTATTTATCGGCTATAGGGTTATTAGCCTTGTCAGGCTGGTTTATTACTGCAACAGGGGTTACAGCCCTTGCTTGGGCCGCTGGCATAGCGATTAACTTAGATATTTATAGCCCAGGTGGAGGCATTAGGTTTTTTGCACTCACGCGTACGGTTGCTCGTTATACAGAAAGGGTTTACAACCACGACACGGTTTTACAGCTTTTAGCCCGTTTGCGGGTTCGCTTGTTTAAAAACCTAACCCTGCTAGATGATCAAACAGCCGCTAAGTTTCGTGCCTCCCAATGGGTTAATCGCTTAATCACTGATGTTGATACCCTAGATAATCTGTACCTAAGACTATTAGCTCCACCCTTGGTTGCCTTGGTAACACTTATTTTTGTCATTGTTTTCTTAGCTTTTTTTCATTTACAACTGGCTGGCTTAGCAGCCTTAATGCTCTTGCTGACCCTAGCAGTTAGTACTTGGGGAATGGCACAAGCTGGTAAAGCCGTTAGTTATCGCTTAGTCAGTCAGCAAGAGGCTCAGCGTAGCTTGCTGGTTGAACAGGTTGAAGGCTTAGGTGAACTGCAAGCTAGCCATAGCCTTAGCAAATATCAACAACAGCTTATTGCTGCTCAAGAAGTAGAAATGCGTGACCAACAGCGTCTTCAACAAGTGACTGCCTGGGGTGCTGGGCTACAAACCCTTTTACTGCAACTAACCGTAGCAGCTTGCTTACTTTTAGCAGCCCAAGCCTACCAACAAGGCTGGTTAAGTGGCCCTATGCTGGTGCTTATTCCCTTAGCTCTTATGGCCATGCAAGAAGTATTTGTTAACCTGCCTACTGCTTTTGCTAGCTGGGGATCAACCCTTGCCGCAGCCCAACGCTTGAATAAAACCGAAAATTTACAAAGCCATTTACTAAGCTCTAACAACCCCCAAGCCTTACCAACAAACTTTCCACTCCATTCCACCCTGCTTTGGCAAGGCGTCAGTGTAAAACTGGGTAGCCAGCAGGTGTTTACGCATATAAACCTACAACTTAAACCTGGTGAAAAGCTCGCTTTATTGGGTGAATCAGGTTTAGGTAAAAGCACCTTGGCAAGATTAGCGGCGCGATTAAGCGACCCACAAGCCGGTGCAATGCTAGTAGAAGCAGATGGCAAACAGCTGAATTTAAAGGATTTAAGTTTAACCGACTGGCAAGCACAAATTGGCTACCTAACCCAGCAGTCAGATTTATTCGCCACCTCAATAGCAGAAAATCTTCGCCTAGCAAAAGCTGATGCCACTGATGACGAGCTTTGGGCTGTTTTAGAACTAGTCGATTTACAAGATGAAGTAGCGGCTTTTCCAGAACAGCTAAATACTTGGGTAGGCGAAACCGGTCGTCAGCTATCAGGTGGCCAAGCAAGACGCTTAGCCTTAGCCAGAGTCATTCTAAAAGATCCTGCCCTAGTTATTTTAGATGAACCCTTTAGTAGCCTAGACCTAGCCACCCAAGCGACCATTCGCCCTAGGCTAGAGGCTTGGTTAAAAAATCGTACTGCGCTGCTCTTAGCCCATGATTTAAAAGCTCTTCCTGAATGTAATAGGCATATTCATCTACAAGACTTACTTGCTAGCCAATAAATCAACTAGCTTTTACGCTGACAACAAACTTTTTTGGAAGCAGTTATACTAGCTAGCTTTATCGCCTAGTATCAGTTGGAGTTTTTAAATGGCATTTCGTTTTCGCAATAGCATCCGCATTGCGCCGGGTATTCGTTTAAATATTGGTAAGCGTGGTGTTAGCGTATCTGCAGGCGTAAGAGGCGCAACCGTAACGGCTGGTAATCAAGGTGTGCATGGCAACTTAGGTTTGCCGGGTACAGGCCTTTCTTATCGAACTCGCTTAGACAGAAGCGTTAACCAACGTAAGCGTGGCGAGCAAGAAGAAAAACGCCAAAACCGCCTAGAAAGACAAACAGTCGCTTTAGAAAACAACCCTGACCTAGCCGAACTTACTTTAGACTTAGACGAGAAAGGCAACCTACTTTTAAGTACCGCCAATGGCACACCTTTAGCAAGTGAAGAAAGGCGTAAACTCCTGCTTAACTTCAATGCCGAAATTCAAGAATGGCTAGAAAAGCAAATGGAAAATATTAATGGTGACCATGACCTACTGGTAAATCCTCACCTAGATATTTTAACGCCCGATACCACTTCACTTCGCCACCAGATAGAGCCTTTTCCTGAAGCTCATCCTGAGCAACCAAAGTTTGCAGCAGCCCCTAAAGCACCAGTAAAACCGAGTGCGCCAGACATCAGCTGGAAAGATAAAATTATTCCTGGGCGTAAAGCTAAAATACTAAATGAGTGGCAAGCCCAAGTTAATGCTTGGCAAAAAGCTTACCAAGCTTGGGAAGCAGAAAAGTTTCGTTTAGAAGCTGAGCAAGCCGAACCTCGAGCAGCCTACCAAGCAGAGCTAACCGCTTGGCGTGAACGTAAGCAAGTGCATGATACTGAGCAAAGAAAACTAGCAGACACCTTTGCAGACCGTCTTGAAACAGATACTCAGGTTATGACTGAAGTATTAAAAGCTGAGTTAAACGCACTCGATTGGGCAAGAGAAACCTTGATCGACTTTGAGCTAGACAAGGAAAGCAAAAAACTTCTGCTAGACGTAGACCTACCAGAAATAGAAATGCTGCCAACCCAAGAAGCGCGTATGGGAGTGCGAGATTTAAGGTTGGTCATTACCGATAAAAGTGCCACACAAATACGCCGTGACTATGCGCGTCATGTGCATAGCGTAGTGCTACGCATTATAGGTACGGCTTTTCATACCCTACCTAGCCTAGAAGAACTGGTTATCTCTGGCTACAGCCAGCGCCTAAACCCAGCCACGGGCAATATTCAAGATGACTACCTTTTTGCCGCTAGGGTTAAACGCCCAGTCTTTGCTGAAATCAACTTCCATAACCTAAAAGAAGTTGATCCAGTGATAGCGCTAGAACGTTTTGAACTGGTTAGAAACATGAGTAAAACAGGTATTTTTCAACCCATAGAACCTTTAGAACGCTAAATTAAACAGGCCCTAAAGTACCTTTTATTTTACCTAATTTAGCAAATTCTTCCGGCGTATTAACGCGTCTACCAATACTTGCAGCAGGGTGCTTATTTGATTTAAGCAACACCACCTCAAGAATCTCACCCTGCTTACCTACCTGAGTCACACTCGCAACAAAACCACCACTATAAACCACACGGCTGCACAAGGGTCGTAAACCATACAGCCTAATAAAATGCTTCAACATCGGCATATCAAACCAATGCTTGTGCCTATGAACCCATTTATAGGCATCGCGCCAGCGCATGGCAGGGTCGTTATAGCCGTGCACCAAGCAATCTAACACCTTACATACCGCTACTAAGCGCGATAAAGCATCGAGTTTATCTTGCTGCAACCCTCGTGGATAACCAGACCCATCTAAACGCTCATTAGCATTCACCATTAACGATTCACCGATAGAAGGGGGAATCCAACGTAAAGCACTAGCTGCTCTAAGCAACTGTATTTGGTGCTGTTTCATTAACCTTAGTTTTTCTGGCATTAGCTTTAAGGGGTTAAAACACGGCTGCCTACTCACCGATAATTTACCTAAATCATGCAGTAATAAAGACATCATCACTGCTAATTCCATACCGCGACGAATACCAATTTTAAAGACCAAAGGAAAACAATGGCTAATAACACGTAAGGTATGCAAAATAACGGGGTTAATACTGGCTGTATTGGCTTGGTGTAACGCCAACCTAAAAGCATTCTCATCCTTTTCTAATGCTTCAATAAGCTCAATAGCTAAAGGTTTAAGTTTATTAGGCTTCAGCTTTTGATTCATGGCTAACATTAAGGCTTGCAAAGCAAGCTGATCTGCCCAAGTTTGAATTTTTATCGCATAACCTTGCGGCATTAACAAAGCAGCTATTGGCGAAAGGTTCTTTTCTAAACCAATGTTTTTATATGCTTTTTTATCCTTAGCTATAAAAAGAGGTGACTGGTGCTTAACCGTGCGCTGCACATTGCTTAACCTTGCAACTTCGCGTTCAATTTCAAAAGTACGATGCACAAACAGTTTTTCATCATCTAAAGACTCATGAATAAAATGGCAACCCACCAAAGCGTGAGTAAAATTTTCTTGAGGCTGCAAATAAGTCATTTCAAAACTAGTTGTTAGTGTTTGACCATTAGGAAAAGTAATAGTTGAACGTAAAGGTGCGTTAACCGGTTGAATTAAATACAAAGCTAACTGCGGCGACAAAGCAACACGGCAACCGCCAGCAGAGAAATCAACTAACCTGCCTTCAACTGTTAAGTTATCTAGGTGTAGGGTTACTGGCAGAACTAAATGCTGACCAAGAGAAATACGGAAAAATTCACGATTAAAAACCTTAACAAGTTGGTTAGGCATTTCTAAAGTTAGTGTTAACTTATCGTCTTTTATTTCTGTGTGTAAAACTTCCAAACTATTACTTTCATGCAATAAGTTACGGTGCTTAGTTAATAGTCGAAATAATGTCCAACGTGCCCAAGCATTAATCTCTTGGCTAACGCCTCGCAACTGAATTTTTAAATGATTTTTTTCACGATCAACCAACAAGCTGGCAATAACTATTGGCTCAACATCTGCCACTTGTTTATCATTCACTAAAGCCTGAAGCTTTACACCCGTTTGAGAGCTAGCAGCATCTAAAGCTCGTTTAAGCACTAAGCCGGTTAAACGATCAGAAATAATATTTTTCTTTTGCATTCAAACACTTCCCCAGTAACTTTGCCTACCTAGAGACTAAACCAAGCCAAGTGTTTTGGCTATCTTCTACAAAAATTAAAAACAAAAAAGCCTCAAGGCTAGTTAGGCACTTGAGGCTTTTAGAGTTCTACTACTTAGGTAAATTCAAGCAATACCTAGTAACGAGAATCTTTTGGTTTTTTACCTGTGGGCCAGTCATTAACCTTACCAGGAAAATCTGGACGTGGCTTATGAGTAAAGTATTCCGATACGTCAACCGCATCTTGATCACTTAGCACGTTACCGTGACCCCACAAACCTTTGGTTTGAATCCCCATGGGCATATTGTACTTCACAAAAGAGGCTGCTTTGTAAGTACGTGCCATACCGGCACCAATATTAAAGGATTCATCGCCCCATAAAGGTGGGAAAACAATATCGCCACGGCTGTCTTTAATACCTTCGCCGTTATCACCATGGCAAGTTGCACATTGGACGTAGTAAATTTTTTCACCTCTTACAGGATCGCCTACTAAAGAAGTATCAACTTTACCGGCATTACTGATATCAACCTTGGCATTATCTGGCGTGTTTTGTGCTAGCCATTCCATGTAGGCAATCATCGCCTTCATTTCAGCTGATTCACGCGGCAAAGGCTTGCCATTCATAGAACGCTGAAAACAACCATTAATGCGGCCTTCTAAATCGACCATAGTATTCGAGCGTGGCATAACACGCGGGTAAGTTATAAAACTATTGATGTAGGGGTCACCTAGCGGAATTTTACCCTGCGAAATATGGCAACTATTACAGTTCATTGCCGCACCAACATGATCAGGCAGTAGACGTTTAGTTTCATTCAACAAACGCTTACCGTAGAAAATCTCATCAGCATTCGGCTCATCTAAAATAGACGTATCTTGTGGCAAATAGTAAGTGCCAATATCTTCGTTAGCATCGTCCGTTGTGACTAGCTTGAACTCAGTTGCATTATGCTCAACAGGTTCAGGCTTAGAACAGCCACCAACGCCCACAACAAAAAATGCCATAACAAGCAGATTCATCATCATTCGATTATTCATTTGCCAGCTCCTTTTGGTGCAGCATCAATGCTTAAGTCAGGCGCTATATCCGTACCTGTTTTTGGTTTTTTAGACAGAAAGTGGCGCATAGCAACAACATCATCTACATCAATTTCACTGGCCTGATTGGTCCAGCTATTACGAATATAGTTAACCACTTCAGCTATATCAGCATCACTTAAGTTAATAAACTCAGGCATGGTGAAAGCCATACGATCATAAGGTGTATTCGGCATACGGCCACCGCTTAGGGTGATTTGCAAAACCGAGTCAGCATCATTTGAATAAACCGCACTGTTGCCATCTAAGGCTGGGAAGATGCGTGGTACGCCCTTACCATCGGCACGGTGACAAACCGTACAGTATTCAACGTATAAAATGGCGCCACGCGAATCGTAAACACCATCTAGCAACTTTTGGGTGGTTACGTCTTCTTTTACAGGAAGAGTAACTTCTTCACCCGGTGCTGGGGTTAGAGTTTTCAAATAAGCAGACATGGCATAAAGGTCAGCATCAGTCATATATTGAGTACTGTGCTCAACCACTTCAGCCATGGCACCAAAGGCAGCTGTAATATCGGTACGGCCAGTTTTGAAGAAATCGACTAGCTCTTCAGTAGTCCAAGTACCTAAACCACGATGCTCGCCGCGTAAGCTTTTTGCGCGCCAGCCATCAATAACAGCGCCACTTAAAAACGCATCAGAAGCGTTAGTTAAAGTTAGCTCTTGGAAACCAATACCACGCTCAGTGTGGCAAGAACCACAGTGGCCTGGGCCTTCAACTAAATACTGACCACGCGCTAACACGGCATCTTTAGTTTCAGGAATGAATTCACGCTCTGGAGCAAAAATTGCCTGCCAGTAAGCTAAAGGCCAACGCCAATTTAAAATAGGAGGTAATTCGCTAGGCTTATTCTCTTGCTTAACCGCTTTAACACCCGACATAAAGAAAGCGTACATAGCCGCTACGTCTTCATCGGGCATAATTTGGTAAGACGGATAAGGCATAGCTGGGTAGAGTGCACTGTTATCCCTACGAACACCATGCTTAGTAGCATTGTTGAAATCGTCAAAAGTATAATTACCAATACCGGTTTCTTTATCTGGAGTAATGTTGGTTGAATAAACTGCTCCCAGAGGAGTAAGCATAGGTAAACCGCCGGCATAATCTTCGCCGCCAAGCGTAGTATGGCAAGCCACACAGTCACCTGTACGTGCTATATATTCACCTTTTTTGATTAATGCAGGATCATTAATATCGACCTGCAACCCACTAGTCGTGGTACGGAAGTTAGGCAGTAATTGCCCTAAAACAAATGCCAGAATCAACCCTACGACTCCGACAATTAAAAGTAGTCGCAACTTTTTCATTCGCTCGCACTCCATCACGCAAAAATTAGCCGCCATTCAAAGTTAAACGCAGCATCCTTCATATATATTTATTACTCAATTAGGCTTGGTACATTAGGTGTCCAGCACTTTAATTATTTGCTAACCAGTTTAATATTATAGTTCCTGGATTCAACTCTCAAGTGCAACTCATTAAACTAGGATTGGATGGCAAGCTGCTGTAGCATCTTATGCTTTTCAATCGACCAAGAATGAGAAGCAAACATGAGACACTACACACAGCTCACCAGAGAGCAAC
>NZ_JMLW01000019.1 GCF_000686905.1 Marinospirillum insulare DSM 21763 | reverse complement strand
AATGCGATTATCGAGTTGTTAACACCCTTTGCTTCTGTTGGTTTAGTACATACTCTAACGGCAGATAATGGTAAAGAGTTTGCTGAGCATCAAGCCATTGCAAAAGCACTGAATTGTGACTTTTACTTTGCAGACCCTTATGCTTCTTGGCAACGTGGATTGAATGAAAATACAAATGGCTTAATACGTCAATACTGCCCCAAAGGTTCATGCTTTAAGCACTTAGATGATGAGCATTTTGAATTCATTATGCATCGTTTAAATAACCGACCTAGGAAAACACTTGGAATGAAAACACCAAATGAAGTATTGTTTGAAGAATTACAGGCTGTTGCACTAGCAAGTTGAATCCAAGTATTCAAAGAATAAGAAAGTTAAAAGAAGGACGGTGGGATGATGTTCTTATGGAGATTAGGAAAAAAGATGTTGCGAATGCAATGTATGAAGGAAAAAAACTATTAGGTCATCTAGCTATAGAGTTACTAATAGATAAAGTTAAAGGAACACCCACGGATGATTGGTTAGAAACAATTATTGAAATAGCAGGTGATCCAAGAGTAGCAAATACTGCAACAAATTACCGTAAGTGGTGGCTGCCAATTGGCCAAGAAAAGATTGCTAAAGTTCGTGGCTGGTTAGCTAAAGAGGATCTTAAACTTTTCTTGAAAGCTGTTGATGAGTACGGGAAACTTGCTGGAGATAAAGACTTGCTGCGTATGTTTCCAGCACGCAAAAAGTTTTTGGAAGGTTTGTTTGAGCAGGGTTTAGTACGTAATGCTAGGTTGATGTTAGGTACTGAAGCTGCAGGGTATGTAAAAAAAGCACTTGATAAAGACTATCAAATAAACCACATTCTCTTGACAGGTGGTCTAAAAGACAAGGCAGTAATCTATTTGGATTGTTCTAATTTTTATATAGTTGAAGGATCGCATAATTTTAAAATATGGGTCTATTTAGCCAAACCAACAAATATATTTGACTCTTATTCCCCCAACTTTAGCTTGGAATATAGCGATTTAACTAGTAGTGTTATAAAAAGTTATTTAACTAAATTTCCTAACTGGCCTTATGTGGGTGTTACTCATAATAATAACTGGCTTAATAATGTGATTGACTTTCTTTATACAAATGGTCGAAAAGTAGAGCTTGAAGATATTATGAGTAAAGTAGATTACCCAAAATATTTAGAGCGGTATGGTCAGCCCTACCTTAAAAAAAGTAAATTTAATTAAAGATGTTGAGATAGTTAAATGAGTTTAATTGATACAATAAAAAAATTGCTTAGCAATGAAACCCTAGAAGAGTTAGCTCTGTATCAAGCTGTTGCTAACTCGACAGGGCTTTTATTTAGTGTTGAAAAAGCTCTTTTTTCAGAATTTGAGCAAGGTGCTAAATCTTCTATTCAACATACCTTGCTTAAAATGCTAGCTGAACAGAACTTAGCTACACAGCTACCTAATGGTTTTCATCTACCCAAAGAGGTTGTCTGTTCCTTGTTAGCTGATTCCGAGGAAGAAGATATTGCACTCGCTGAAGTGTTAGGTATCGCTCCTAGATTAGTTGCCGACTTCCAGTTACAGGTTAAAGGTGTTACCACAGGTAGAGGGTTTAGTGTAGAGATCTTTATAAAACATACTAGTTATGGCGAGCTACCGGTTACTATAAATGGTCCTTACATTCAATTGCCTGGTCAGAAATTTGCACGATTGAATACAGGGCAGTTATTTGGTTTAGACGCTTGGCAAGCGCATAAGAGCCTTATTCCAGAAGAGCGGGGTGAAAGTGAAAACTTACAACTTATCGCTAAATTACAAGTAGCAAAAAACTCTGGCATGGAAGTTGATTTGAGACATTTTGAAAACCTTAAAGTTAATGCACCTGAAAGTATTGGGGTGCTGGCATCACAGAATCTTGATGGTAGTTTATCGCTACGACCAACTATTGCTTCTTTGACTAATGATCAACTTGAGTCTCGCTGGGGGCAAGTTTTAAGCTCTGAAGACAAAGGTGTGCTAAGAGTTGAAAATACTATTGTCCTTTTAGATAAAAATAAACGTAAAGCGATAGATGAAGTTTTCAAAAATAAGCACATTCCTAAAGAGCAAGTTAAAAAATTTATCGAAAGCCCAAGTGCTTTTTTAGATGCCTCTTTAATTGATTTGGATGTTGGTTTTTCTGCAAGAGTTACTGGAATAGGTGAGTTAATACACTTATCGTTTGGTGAACTAGATACTGAAAAAAATCAGTGGTTTAGTGATGATTTAAGCTATGGGTTTGATGCATCAAAAGTTATTAGGAATCTTGCATCAGTAATAAAATGTCCTGAAGACTTAGAGCGTTTTGAAAAACAGTTTGATGCAGCAGAAGCAACTAATAGCAAGTTAGTTAGTTTCGATGACCAGGTTATTGATGTATCTGATTCAATAGCTATACAAGAGCAGATAGAAAGCCTCCACAATAGCTTTGAGTCTAATGAAAGTGCTGGCTTTTCGGAACAAAAAGTAAGTAATGTTGCTGGTTTTGGCAAACCTAAGCATTTAACCCTTCTGTTAGAAGAGTCACAAGAAAATAATCAGCGTCTTTTAGAATCAGCAAAAACTATTAAAAATAACGTTCATACAGTTAACTGGTCAATTACTCAAAGAAAGCCCTTCAAGCATCAAGAGTTGGGTGTCGAATGGGCGGTAGACTTAATTACTAAAGCCATAAATCCTGTTGGAATTACAAACGAAAAAATTCAGGGTGCACTACTGGCAGATGATATGGGGCTAGGTAAAACCTACATGTCACTTATCGCGATTGCTGAATATTACCGTTTACTATCAAGTTTAAATAAAACCTGCAAGCCTATTTTAGTTGTGGCACCTTTAAGTCTTCTAGAAAACTGGAAAGACGAGGTGGCGCATACCTTTATTAATTCACCTTTCTTAGATATAAAAATCTTACAGCCAGGTAAGGATTTAAAAGATTTTCGTGTGGAAGGTGTGCAGCGCGAATCGGCACAATTACAAGAGACATTAGCGAATAACGAAGACTTTGATGGAAAAATTAAATACGCATTAAAAATAGGTTCAAATGCGGGTATTGATCGTTTAGATTTACCAAAACGCCTTGTGCTAACTTCTTATGACACTTTACGTTCTTACCAGTTTTCTTTATGTAAAGTTGATTGGGGTTTAGTGTTTTTTGATGAAGCTCAAAACATTAAAAACCCTAATACTATACAAACGCGTGCTGCCAAGGCGCTAAAAGCAGATTTTAAAATGCTAGTAACGGGTACTCCTGTCGAGAATAGCTTAGCTGATTATTGGTGTCTATTAGATACCGCCCAACCTGACTTATTGGGTGATTGGAAGGTTTTTAGAGAAAACTGGGTTTCACCTATTGTTAACGCGATCCCAGAAGAGAGGCATGATATTCGGCTAGAAGTTGGTGCAAGACTTCACCAAGCTACCGGTAATTTCATGTTAAGAAGAACCAAAGAAGAAGAACTAACTGGTTTACCTAGAAAAAAATTTTATATAGGTAAGCTGCTTCAAGAGTCAGCTAGTAACATTGAGCTAATGCCTTCCATAGGTTTAACAATGAAAGGTGAGCAGTTAAAAGTTTACGATCAAACGTTGAAAAATTATCAGCAAGGTTTAGATGCAGATGATAGTAAAAATTCTGCACTAACAACCCTAGCTGCTCTCCGTAATATAACACTTCACCCCAATTTAAATGGGGCTAGTTTTAACTCTGAAGGAGTTGTTGGTAATGCTAAAGCATTTATGGATGCTTCAGCAAAGCTATTGGCACTAAATAGTATTTTAGAAATCATCAAGACTAAGCAAGAAAAGGTGATTGTATTTTTAATTAATAAGAAAATGCAGTTACTTCTTAAGCAGGCACTAGATGAAATTTATAAGCTAAACATTGATATTGTTAATGGTGATACTAAAGCAGTTGCTGATAAAAAAAATGACTCAATGACACGCAAAGGAATAATTCAAAAGTTTGAAAAAAAAGAAGGTTTCAATATTATTATTATGTCACCTATTGCTGCTGGTGTTGGATTAACTATAGTTGGTGCTAACCACGTTGTTCACTTAGAGCGTCACTGGAATCCAGCAAAAGAAGCTCAAGCAACAGATAGGGTTTATAGAATTGGTCAGACTAAAAATGTACATATTTATTATCCCTTCAGTTTGCATGCAACAAAACCCTCATTCGATGAACATCTAGCTTTATTACTTGATAGAAAACATTTACTAAAAGAAGCGGTAATAAGTCCAGAGCCTGTAAATGAAGAAGAAGTAATTAGTAGCTTGTTCAGTTAAATTGCCCTCGATATGATTTATGATAAAGCTAGTACTTTATTAAGTAATGACTAAAAAGCTATGTTATTTAAGTTGTCAATATTTTTATTGCCTGATTTTGTTATATTTAAAGCTACCAACACTAGGTTTATATGCTCTAGTGCTAGGTAGCTTTGGATGAGCGGGAGAGCTGGTGTAGTTACCCAGCCATCATGGCTATACCTACTTTTGAGCGGTTGGGGCGGTTGATACTGCGGGTTATCCAATCACCCGTTGCGGCAAGTTTTTCTAGATTTATACCGCTTTTTATGCCCAGTCCATTTAGCAGATAAATCACATCTTCACTGGCTACGTTGCCGGCTGCACCTTTAGCGTAGGGGCATCCGCCTAAGCCTGCAACCGAGCTGTCAATAACTGCTATGCCTTCTTCTAATACTGCGTAGAGGTTGGCTAGAGCTTGGCCGTAGGTGTCGTGAAAGTGGGCGGCCAGTTTACTCATAGGAATGTGCTGGCTAACTGCTTCTAACATACGTTTGGCTTTTAGCGGTGTGCCTACACCCACGGTATCGCCTAAAGAGATTTCGTAGCAGCCCATTTCAAACAGGGTTTTACTCACTTCGGCAACTTTGGCGGGTGCGATTTCACCTTCGTAAGGGCAGCCCATCACTGTTGAAACATAACCCCGCACGGGAATGCCAGATTTTTGTGCCAGTTCTATAACGGGTGCAAAGCGTTCGAGTGATTCAGCAATGCTGCAGTTAATATTTTTTTGGGTGAAGCTTTCTGAGGCTGCACCAAATACGGCGACTTCTTTAACACCGCACTCTAAAGCACTTTCTAAACCTTTTAAGTTAGGTGTTAGCGCTGCGTAGGTAACGCCTGAGCGGCGCTGAATGCCAGTCATGACTTCACGCGCATCGCCCATTTGTGGCACCCATTTAGGTGATACAAAGCTAGCGGCTTCTATGTAGCTAACACCAGCGTCGCCTAGGCGGTCGATCAATTCTAGCTTAATAGCGGTGCTGACTGGGTTGGCTTCGTTTTGTAAGCCATCCCTAGCGCCAACCTCAACTAATCTTACAAAATCTGGAAAAGCCATTTGTTATCTCCTAATAACTATCTGCGTAGCTATTACTGTGTTAAAAACCTGCTCAAAATGCTCATTTACAAACACGTAAACTGCGCGTTATCACAGGTTTTTGCCTTGTACTAGCGTCCTCGATGACGTTATTCAGCATTTATATTGGCTACTCATTTAAGTAGACCAGCTTGCCTAGTTCAATCACTCTTCGTCGGCATCAAATTTAAGCAGTTCTGCACCTTGCGAAACTAAATCACCAGCAGCAAAGAAAAACTCAGCCACTTTACCGTCAGCGGGTGCACTTAGGGTGTGTTCCATTTTCATGGCTTCAATAACAATTAGTGAATCACCTTTTTTAACCGCTGCACCAGCTTCAACCAGTAGCGTTACCACTGAACCGTTCATAGGTGCAGTTAGGCTGGCGGTGGCTTCTTCAAATTCGTGGCTGTCTAAATCTGGGCGTAACCACTGGCAGTTAAAGTGTTCGTCGTTGGTAAACAGGGTTAGGTCATTGTTGAGGTCAGCAACATGAATGCTGCGGTGATGACCATTAACCACTGCATCTAGGCGGTCGTCTGTTAGGCGGCCTTCAACCAATAACTTATGCTCACCTACAAAAACAGTCCAGAAGTTTTTGGCGCTGTTGCTTTTGGCAACCACTCGCACGTCGACTGGCTCGTCTTTTCCAGGTAGAGCAAAACGAAGGCTCAGCGCTGGATCGGTGTTCAATCGCCAGCCACCAAAGCCATGCCAAGGTGAATAAGGATCAATCGAATGTTTGGCTTCAGCTTGGCGTTCTTGGTCTAGCTTTAAGAGGGCATAAAGTGCCGCTAGTGCGAGCAGGTTAGGGCTGTAGCTACCGCCCTTTTTAGTGAAGAGAAGGTCTTCATTGCGTTCAATAAAGCCGGTATCAACATCAAAGTTTTGGAAGGGTGCAGCTTCTGCTAAACGCTTTAAAAATTGGGTATTGGTTTTAACCCCAGCAATGCGGTATTCACCCAAGGCTTGTGCCATGCGGCTGAGGGCTGCTTCACGGTTAGTATCCCAAACAATGAGTTTGGCTATCATGGGGTCGTAATAAATACTGACTTCATCGCCTTCCAATACACCCGTGTCGACACGCACATGGCGGCTTTCAGCTGGAGTTCGCAGGTAGCTAAGTGTACCTGTGGCAGGCAGAAAGTCTTGGTCTGGGTCTTCAGCATAAATGCGTGCTTCAAAGGCATGGCCATGAATGGCTAAGTCTTTTTGCTGTTTAGGCAGAGGTAAGCCAGCGGCAATTTTTAACTGCCAAGCCACCAAATCTTCACCGGTAATCATTTCGGTAATCGGATGTTCAACCTGCAAGCGGGTGTTCATTTCCATAAAGAAGAAGCTGTCATCGGCATCTAATAGAAACTCAACCGTTCCAGCGTTGACATAACCTATAGCTTGGGCGGCTTTAAGTGCAGCATCACCCATCTTGGCGCGGAGTTCTTCGCTCATGCCCGGTGCTGGCGCTTCTTCAATCACCTTTTGGTGGCGACGTTGTACTGAGCAGTCACGTTCAAAGAGGTAAACACCGCTGCCTTGCGAGTCACAGAACACTTGAAATTCAACGTGGCGTGGCTTAACGAGGTATTTTTCAACCAACATGGTGTCATCACCAAAACCGTTAATTGCTTCACGTTTAGCTGCGGCTAGGGCTTCATCAAAATCGCTGGCTTTTTCAACAATACGCATTCCTTTACCACCACCACCTGCAGTGGCTTTTAGGAGTACGGGGTAACCAATTTTTTCTGCTTCAGCTTTAATCAGTTCAGGCGATTGGTCTTTGCCGTGGTAGCCAGGTACAAGCGGAACACCAGCATTTTCCATAATAATTTTTGCGGCAGACTTAGAACCCATGGCTTCTATGGCTTTAATGGGTGGGCCAATAAATACTAGGTCTGCGGCATCACAAGCTTTTACAAATTCACTGTTTTCGGCTAAAAAACCATAGCCTGGGTGAATGGCTTCTGCACCCGTTTGCTTGGCAGCAGCGATGACTTTATCAATCATTAGATAGCTGTCACGTGCAGGTGCAGCGCCTAGGTAAACGGCTTCATCGGCCATTTTTACGTGCAGGGAATCTCGATCTGCATCAGAATAAACTGCAACACACTGAATGCCCATTTGGTGAGCGGTACGAATAACGCGGCAAGCAATTTCGCCACGGTTGGCAATTAGGATCTTACGGAACATAGCGCGTTCCTCTTCAAGTCAAAGGGGTTAAATTACTGCCAATTAGGCGCTCGTTTTTCAAAGAAGGCGCTGAGTCCTTCTTGGCCTTCTTCGGATACACGAATTTTGGCAATTAAATCGGTGGTGTAGTCTTGGGTGGTTGCATCGGCTGGGCGGTCGGCAACAAAGTTGACCAAGGCCTTGGTGTGCGCCACGGCTTGCGGACTATTAGCTAGCAGTGTGGTTATTAGCTGTTCTATTTGGCTGTCTAGGGAATCTTCGGCAACCACTTCATCCACCAAGCCCAGTTGTTGGGCTTTGTCCACGTTTATCACTTCTGCGGTTAAGGCATAGCGGCGCATGGCACGCACACCTAAGGCTCTGACCACATAAGGGCTAATAACCGCAGGCGAAAGACCGATTTTTACTTCTGAAAGGCAGAAGCGAGCTTTAGCAGTAGCCACCACTAGATCACAACAAGCAGCTAAACCCACTGCACCACCATAGGCGGCACCTTGTACACGGCAGATGGTTGGGCAGGGCAGGGTGTCGAGTTCGTGCATTAACCTAGCCAGTTCTTGGGCATCTTGTTTGTTTTCGGCTTGGCTGTAACTGGCCATACGTCTCATCCAGCCTAAATCGGCACCAGCTGAAAAGCTTTTTCCTTCTGATCCAAAAACTAACACTCGAGCTTTTGCTTCTCGCACTGCGGCTAGCTTGTTGAGTATTTCTGCTATTAAGTGGTCATCAAAAGCATTGTGAACGTCTGGGCGGTTAAGCGTTAAGTAAGCCACACCACGCTCGTCGATTGTTAGCAGAACGGTTTGAGTGGTCGTCATTTTCTTCTCCTTAAGCAGCACTTACATGCGGAACACGCCAAAACGTGTCGGCTTGTTGGCGGCATTTAATGAAGCGGAAATGGCTAAACCCAAGGTGTCACGGGTTTGAACTGGGTCAAGAATACCGTCATCCCATAAACGTGCGCTGGCAAAGTAGGGGTGGCCTTGGTGCTCGTACATTTCACGGGTGGGCTTTTTGAAAGCTTCTTCTTCTGCTTCAGACCATTCTGTACCATTACGCTCGTGCTGTTCACGTTTAACTTGCGCCAGTACGTTGGCAGCTTGTTCGCCACCCATGACAGAAATACGAGCGTTAGGCCACATCCACATAAAGTTAGGATCATAAGCACGGCCACACATACCGTAGTTACCGGCACCAAAACTACCACCAATTAAAATGGTGAATTTAGGCACTTGGGCGCAGGCAACAGCGGTGACCATTTTGGCACCGTGCTTGGCGATACCTTCATGCTCGTAACGCGAACCCACCATAAAGCCGGTGATGTTTTGTAGGAACACAAGAGGAATGCCACGCTGGGCGCAAAGTTCAACAAAGTGAGCGCCTTTTTGAGCGGACTCTGAAAAAAGCACGCCATTGTTGGCTAGTATGCCGACTGGGTAGCCGTGAATACGGGCAAAGCCAGTGACTAGGGTTTCACCATACCAGCGTTTAAATTCATCAAATTCTGAACCATCGACCACACGGGCAATTACTTCACGCACATCGTAGGGTTTGCGTAAATCAGTACCCACAATGCCGTAGATTTCTTCTGGGTCATAAAGCGGTGGGCGTGAAGGTTGAATGTCGAGTTCACCTAGTTTTTTCCAGTTCAAGCGACTAACCGAACGGCGAACCAGTTGTAGGGCATGTTCATCGCTGAGTGCGTAGTGGTCAACCACACCAGAAATACGTGCGTGAACATCGGCACCGCCTAGGTCTTCAGCCGTGACCACTTCACCTGTGGCAGCTTTAACTAAGGGTGGGCCTGCTAGGAAAATAGTACCTTGTTCTTTAACAATAATGGATTCATCGGCCATGGCAGGTACATAAGCACCACCGGCAGTACAAGAGCCCATAACCGAAGCAATTTGGGGAATCCCTTCGCTAGACATAGTGGCTTGGTTGTAGAAAATGCGGCCAAAGTGATCTCTGTCGGGGAAAACTTCATCTTGGTTGGGTAGGTTAGCACCGCCGGAATCGACTAGGTAAATACAAGGAAGGCGGTTTTTACGGGCAATTTCTTGCGCTCGCAAGTGCTTTTTAACCGTGAGCGGATAATAAGTACCGCCTTTGGTGGTGGCATCGTTGGCAACAATAATGCATTCCACACCAGAAACACGGCCAATGCCGGTAATAATGCCAGCGCTGGGTACAAAATCATCGTAAACATCAAGGGCGGCAAGTTGTGAGAATTCTAAAAAAGGTGCGCCTTGGTCGAGTAGGCGTTCAATACGTTCGCGAGGTAGAAGTTTACCGCGACTTAAATGGCGTTCTTGGGCTTTAGCGCCACCGCCTTGTTTTACTTCGTCTAGTTTGGTGTGCAGGTCTTTAATAACTTCGCGCATGGCTGCATCATTTTCTGCAAACTGCGGCGATCGGGTATTTATCTGCGTTTTAATCACGGTCATTTCAGTGATCCTTTTTTGTAATAGTTTCAGCTGGTGCTTTATTCGCGTATTAAGTAGGTGCTTTATGGCGTCGGTTGTTGTTTTTCGGGGCGCAATAAGTACGCCTTAAGTGGCATTCCAGAGTACAGCTGCTGTTCGTCAGGACGCTACAAGTACTTCCCTGTAAGCTCTGCTGCTGCGTCCTGCAGCAGAAGCCTGACTCATTAGCAGGCTGTACTCTTTGGTAAGCAGTCTTGTCAGTATCGCCAGCAACTTACATGAGCTGCGGCCTAGGTTGTTGTTTATCGGGCTTCTGCAACATGGATGTTGCAGTTGAGTTTACAGGGACGTATTCACAACGACCCGATAAACAATACCTAGGCTAGAGCAGTTCGTTAGAAGCTAGCGAGACTCGTTAAAAATCTCACGTCCAATTAGCATACGGCGTACTTCACTCGTGCCTGCACCAATTTCATATAGCTTGGCATCACGCAATAAACGGCCTGTTGCATATTCGTTGGTGTAGCCATTGCCGCCTAGTAGTTGGATAGCATCCAAAGAAACTTGCGTCGCTTTTTCAGCACAGTAAAGAATGACACCAGCAGCATCTTTACGGCTAACTTCACCACGGTCGCAACCTGCGGCTACTGCATAGAGGTAAGCACGGCAAGCTGTCATGGTGGAGTACATATCAGCAATTTTTCCTTGAACCAACTGGAATTCCCCTATGGGTTGGTCAAACTGCTTACGCTCATGAATATAAGGAACAACGATATCCATGGCTGCTTGCATAATACCAATAGGGCCAGCTGCTAGTACGGTACGCTCGTAATCTAGACCGCTCATAAGAACGCGAACACCTTTGCCCTCTGCACCTAATACGTTTTCTGCAGGTACTTCACAGTCTTGGAAAACCAACTCACAAGTATTTGAACCACGCATACCTAGCTTGTCTAATTTCTGGTGACGTGAAAAACCGGGTGAATCACCTTCTACAATAAAAGCGGTAATGCCTTTAGAACCAGCAGAGGTGTCGGTTTTAGCGTAGATAACAAAAGTATGTGCATCAGGGCCATTAGTGATCCACATTTTGTTACCATTAAGCACGTATTTATCGCCTTTTTTGTCAGCGCGTAACTTCATGCTCACTACGTCTGAACCCGCATTAGGCTCAGACATGGCTAATGCGCCTATGTGTTCACCCGAACAAAGTTTAGGTAGGTATTTTTCTTTTTGTGCTTGAGTACCATTGAGTTTAATTTGGTTTACACAAAGGTTGGAATGCGCTCCATAAGATAGACCAACCGAAGCTGATGCGCGGGAAATTTCTTCAACAGCGATAGAATGAGCTAAATAACCCATGCCAGAACCGCCAAATTCTTCAGGAACGGTAATACCTAACAAACCCATATCACCAAATTTTTTCCATAGATCCATAGGAAATTCATTGCTACTGTCAATTTCAGCAGCACGAGGTGCGATTTCAGCAGCAGCGAAAGCATTGATAGATTCGCGCAGCATATTCAGGTCATCGTCCAAGCCGAAGTTCATATCTTTAAAAATGGATTGCATGGTGTATCCCTCTGCTGTTTTTTTGTTTGAAGACTTATTTCTATAGTTAACGAACTTTAGGGTAAGTTGACGTTAACGTAAAGCTAAATTTAATGACTAGACCGTCATTGCCAATTATAAAAGTAGTAAAGCCTTAGTTTTACTGTTGTTATTTTTACTTTCTGGTTCTAATCTAGCGTTGACAGCAAGGTCGCTATTGAAAATTACATTAACCAAAATAGGAAATACCTTGAGCCTTGAAACTTTAAGTCGTCAGCAAGCAATTTTAGAAGCCGCCAATGAGATGATTATCACTGTATCCTTAGATCAGCGTCTAATGTATATCAATCTTGCTGGTCGTCGGATGCTAGGTATTCCTGCAGCACTAAACTTAGATTTAGAAAGAATTTATGTGCGTGATTTGCATTCTAACGATGTCTATCAACAGTTAGATCAGCAGATTTTTCCTCAGGTTATAGCTGCCAGCGAAGCCTGGGAAGGCGAGTTAGAGTTTTGTGATTTAATGGGCGAGTGTTTTCCAAGCCATTTAACGGTCATCCCTCATACAAGCAAAGAGGGCAAGGTTTTATGGATTACTGGTATAGCCAGAGACCTGCGCCGTAGAAGAGAGTTTGAATCTCAGCAGCGTTTGGCGATGCGAGTGTTTGAATCCACCATTGAAGGCATCATGGTGACCGACGGTCGCGCTAGAATATTGCAGGTGAACTCTGCTTTCACTGAAATTACGGGTTATCAAGCTGAAGAAATTTTAGGTTTAACCCCTAAAATTTTACAATCAAATCACCATGATGCAGCTTTTTATAAGGCTATGTGGGCGAGTATTGCGAAATATGATCGTTGGCAGGGTGAGGTGTGGAATCGTCGTAAAGATGGCAGTGTTTATTTGCAATGGCTGTCCATTAACTGTGTACGTAATGAGCAGGGCGAAATAGAAAACTACATTTCGATTACTCATGATTTAAGTGAGTTACGCGCTAAAGAAGCCCAAATTCAGCATTTAGCCCATCACGATCCTTTAACTGGTTTAGGTAATCGTCACCAGTTAAATGAGCGTTTACATCAAGCCGTACGTCATGCCAAAAGCCAGCAAGAAGAATTAGCTTTAATACTTTTTGATTTAGGTCGTATTCAAATTATTAACGAAACTTTAGGGCACAACTGGTGTGATCGGCTGATTAGTGAACAAAGTAAAAAGCTCCAAGCTTTAGTGGGTGATGCAGACACCTTGGTAAGAGTTGGGGCCGATGAGTTTGCTGTGTTAATTGAAGACTATGAGTCAACCCATGATATTACCCAGCTTGCTTATGACATTAAAAAGAAGTTACAGCAGCCAGTAACAATTGATGATAAAGAAGTCACTTTAAGTCCTTCGATAGGCGTAGGCTTTTTTCCTACCGATGGGTTTGATGCGGATACCTTGTTAACTAACACTCAAACAGCCTTAAGTGAAGCTAAGAATTCTGGGCGCGATACCTTCCGTTTTTTTGATCATAAAATGAGTGAAAATGCCCGTCAGTTACTTAAGCTAGAGCAAGCGCTGCGCACGGCTATTAGTGGCGAAGGTTTAAGCTTGCATTTTCAGCCTAAAGTACAGCTGGTTGACCAACAGCTTTATGGTGTTGAAGCCTTAATTCGTTGGCAGCACCCTGAGTTAGGGCCATTATCCCCAGCGGTATTTATTCCTTTAGCAGAAGAGTCGGGGTTAATTGTTGAAATAGGGGCTTGGGTTATAGAGGAAGCCTGTAGAGCTATGGTACGTTGGCGCGATGCTGGTTTAGCGATACCTAGAGTTGCTATTAATATTGCTGTACAGCAGTTAGAACAAGAAGATTTTCCTAGTTGGTTAGAATCAGTCATTAAAAACCATCAGTTAAGCTTAGATAACTTTGAATTAGAAATTACTGAAACGGGTTTAATGGCTAATGAGTTGTGTGCTTTAGCTACGCTGAGTAGTTTGCAAGAAAAAGGCTTTCGTATTGCTTTAGATGACTTTGGTACGGGTTATTCTAGTTTGTCTTACCTGCGTAAATTACCCCTTTCAACCTTAAAAATTGACCGATCTTTTGTTATGGATATGGGTAATGATGATACCAGCCTCAGCATAGTACAAACTATTGTTCAGCTGGCGCACAACCTAAAGTTAGACTTAGTAGCCGAAGGTGTTGAAGAAGAAGCTCAGGCTAGGCAGCTATTGGCTATGGGCTGTCAGTTAGCGCAAGGCTTTTTATATTACAAACCTTTGCCTGAAGACGAGTTGGTTAAGCTGCTAGCAAAGTCTTAACAACTGAATCATTTGATGCGCTGCGTTTGAAAGCGTGCGCTCACGGTGATGCAAAAAACCCAGCGGACGGGTTATTGGCTGATGATCTAGTTTTAGTACCACTAAGCTTTCATCTATTAAAGTTTCAGGTAACAAACTCCAACCTAAGCCTATCGACACCATCATTTTGATGGTTTCCATATAATTGGTTGAAAGGGTGACGTTTAACTCCAAGCCTTGTTCTTTGAATACTTTGGTCACTATTCCTCGTGTAAAGGTCTGTTGGCCTGGCAAAACCGCATCGTGTTGGGTTAAATCCGCTAGTTTTAGGTTATTCAATTTACTAAGCGGGTGATCTTTTGCCACCACAAACCTAAGTTGATCTTGCCACACAGGCACCACCACCAAAGCAGGGTCGGGTTGGGGTGCCAGGGTTACAATTGCCAATTCTAAATCGCCCGTTAAAACACCCGCATAGGCCTGCTCAGAATCTTGAAAACGCATATCCAATTTTACTTGCGGATATTGCTGAGTGAAGGTTTTTAATAAGGGTGGTAAACGGTGCAAGCCAATATGGTGGCTGGTTGCCAGGGTTAACGAGCCCTGAATTTCACCGCTTAAATTGGCTAGCATGCGGCGCGTATCTTTTAAATCCGCCAACAAATGCCTAGCTCTGGGTAAGAGGGCATTACCTGCTTGGGTTAATTTGATATTGCGCCCAATTCTATCAAACAGCTTTTGGTTCAGCTGCTCTTCTAAACTGGCAATGCGTTTACTAATTGCTGGTTGAGTTAGGTGCATTTCAATAGCAGCAAGCGAAAAAGAGCTAAGTTCGGCCACCGCGACAAAAGCCTGCAAGGATTGAATGTCCATCTTGGCTAGCTCCCCCCTAAAAAGAGTATTTCAATTAGCCAGCATTCCAAAAAGTTATGTTTAATATGAATGCTATGAATTGGTTTTATTAAAGCCTAGGTATTATTATGAGTGCAAGTCTGATTAAAGACTAAAAATTGAGGAGAAAAAGAAATGGCTCAAACCCTATACGATAAACTGTGGGATGCCCACCTAGTTAAACAGCGCGATGATGGTACGGCGCTGATTTATATTGATCGTCATTTATTGCATGAAGTGACTTCACCCCAAGCCTTTGAAGGCTTGCGCTTGGCGGGTCGTAAACCTTGGCGTTTATCGGCCAACCTAGCTACGCCAGACCATAACGTGCCAACGACTGTTAAAGAGCGTGCCCAGGGTGTTAGCGGTATTGAAGATGAAATTTCACGTATTCAAGTGCAAACCCTAGACGACAACTGTGAAGCCTTTGGCATTACTGAATTTAAAATTAACGATATACGCCAAGGTATTGTTCATGTGGTTGGCCCAGAGCAGGGCGCAACGCTACCGGGTATGACTTTAGTGTGTGGTGATTCGCACACGGCAACGCATGGGGCTTTTGCTGCCTTAGCCCACGGGGTAGGTACTTCTGAAGTTGAGCACGTTTTAGCAACCCAGTGTTTAATTCAGCGCAAAATGAAAAACCTGCTGATTCAGGTGGATGGCAAGTTACAAAAAGGCGTAACTGCTAAAGATATCGTACTGGCAGTTATTGGTGAAATTGGTACCGCCGGTGGTACCGGTTATGCCATGGAGTTTGCTGGCTCAGCCATTAGTGAGCTTTCTATGGAAGGTCGTATGACCATTTGTAATATGGCAATTGAAGCTGGCGCACGTGTAGGTTTGGTGGCTTGCGACCAAACGACCCTAGATTACGTTGAAGGTCGTCCTTTTGCACCCAAGGGTAAAGAATGGGAGCAGGCAGTGACTTGGTGGAAAACACTGCATTCCGATGCTGATGCTAAGTTCGATAAAGTGGTTAAGTTAGATGCTGCCAAAATTGAGCCACAGGTTAGCTGGGGTACTTCGCCAGAAATGGTGGGCTCAGTGAATAGTCTTGTACCCGACCCAGCTAAAGCTGCTGATGAAAACCAGCGCAAAAGCTGGGAATCAGCTTTAAACTATATGGGTTTACAAGCTAACCAAGCGATTACTGATATTAAGTTAGACCGTGTATTTATTGGTTCTTGCACTAACTCACGCATTGAAGATTTACGTGCTGCGGCAGAAGTCGCCAAAGGCCGTAAAGTTGCCTCTACTTTAATGCAGGCTTTGGTGGTGCCGGGTTCAGGTTTAGTAAAAAAGCAAGCTGAAGAAGAAGGGTTAGATAAAATCTTTATTGAAGCCGGTTTTGAATGGCGTGAACCCGGTTGTTCTATGTGTTTGGCGATGAATGCCGATAAGTTAGGTCAGGGTGAGCATTGCGCTTCTACCTCTAACCGTAACTTTGAAGGTCGCCAAGGTTATGGTGGGCGTACACACCTAGTTAGCCCAGCTATGGCAGCCGCAGCGGCAATTGCTGGTCACTTTGTTGACGTTCGTGAGTGGAGTTAAAAAATGCAAAAATTTACCCAATTAAATGGCTTGGTGGCACCTTTAGATAGAGCCAACGTCGATACTGACCTAATTATTCCTAAGCAGTTTTTAAAATCCATAAAGCGCACGGGTTTTGGTCCTAATCTGTTTGATGAACTGCGTTATTTAGATGAAGGTTTTCCTGGTCAAGATGCAACGAATCGCCCCTTGAATAAAGACTTTGTACTCAACCAGCCACGCTATAAAAATAGTGAAGTGTTGTTGTCACGGGCTAACTTTGGGTGTGGTTCTTCACGTGAACACGCACCTTGGGCTTTGGTTGATTACGGCTTTCGTGCCATTATTGCGCCTAGCTTTGCCGACATCTTTTTTAACAACGCGCCCAAAAATGGCTTGTTGTTAATTCAGCTAGATGAAGCAACCGTTGAGCGTTTATTTAAAGAAGTAGAGGCTACAGAAGGCTATAAGCTGCTAGTAGATTTACCTGCCCAAACAGTGACTACGCCTAGCGGTGAAGTGCTTAGCTTTGAAATGGATCCCTTCCGTAAGCATTGTTTAATTGAAGGTTTAGATGATATTGGCCTAACCCTGAAAGATGCAGCCGACATTAAAGCTTATGAAGAAGCACGCGCTAAAGTAACGCCGTGGATTTTCGCCTAACCTAAATTGCTACCTAACTTATTGTTAATAGAGATTTTATAATGACTAAACATATTCTTGTGTTACCCGGTGACGGTATTGGTCCAGAAATTACCGCTCAAGCAGTAAAAGTGATGGAAGTTTGTCGTGATGAGTTTGGTGTGGATATTAGCTGGGAAGAAGCGCCTGTAGGTGGTGCTGGTTACGAAGCGGCAGGTCACCCTTTGCCACCAGAGACTTTGGCTAAAGCTCAAGCAGCTGATGCAATTGTATTAGGCGCAGTAGGTGGTCCTAAGTGGGACAAATTAGAAGATATTAGCTTGCGCCCAGAGCGTGGTCTGCTAGGTATTCGTAAAGAGTTAGCACTGTTTGGCAATTTGCGCCCAGCACTTTTATACCCTCAGCTAGCCGATGCTTCTAGCCTTAAACCTGAGGTGGTTTCTGGCTTAGATATTATGATAGTACGTGAGTTGACTGGTGGTATTTATTTTGGCCAACCACGCGGTATTCGTACCTTAGATAATGGCGAAAAAGAAGGTTTTAATACTTACGTTTATTCTGAAAGCGAAATTCGTCGTATTGCTAAAGTGGCTTTTGAAATGGCACGCAAGCGTAATAAGCGTTTGTGTTCGGTAGATAAAGCTAACGTGCTTGAAGTGACTATGTTGTGGCGAGATGTGATGGAAGAAGTGGCTAAAGACTACCCAGATGTAGAGTTGTCGCACATGTATGTTGATAACGCAGCCATGCAGCTAGTGCGTGCGCCTAAGCAGTTTGATGTGATGGTCACTGGTAATATGTTTGGTGATATTTTGTCGGATGCAGCGGCCATGCTTACTGGTTCAATCGGTATGTTGCCTTCAGCGTCTTTAGATGAAAACGCCAAAGGTATGTACGAGCCTTGCCATGGTTCAGCACCGGATATTGCAGGTAAAAACCTGGCCAATCCTTTGGCGTGTATTTTATCGGTGGCCATGATGTTACGCTATTCTTTTGATAATGCAGGCGTAGCAGGTAAAATTGAACAGGCAGTTAGTCATGTGCTTGATGAAGGCTTGCGCACTGCTGACATCTTGTCAGCTGGTCGGACACAAGTAGGCACAGTTGAAATGGGTGCTGCAGTTGTTAAAGCGCTGAAAGCACTTAAGTAAGCAAGATTGAAATAAGAAGCACTTAAATAAGAGGATACTATGAGTAAACTCACAGTAGGTTTAGTTGGCTGGCGCGGAATGGTCGGTTCGGTATTAATGCAACGGATGCAGGAAGAAAATGATTTTGATTTGTTTGAAGCGGTTTATTTTACTACTTCTCAGGCAGGTCAAGCGGGTCCTGATGGTCAGCCATTACAAAGTGCCACAGACTTAGACGCACTTAAAAAGTTGGATGTGATTCTAACTTGTCAAGGTGGTGACTACACCACGGAAGTGTATGGCCCACTGCGCGCAGCAGGTTGGCAAGGTTACTGGATAGATGCTGCTTCTAGCTTACGTATGGATGATGACAGCATTGTAGTGTTAGACCCAGTGAACCGTAAGGTCATTGATTCTGGCCTACAAAAAGGCATGAAAGCTTTTATTGGTGGTAACTGTACAGTTAGCTTAATGCTGATGAGCTTAGGTGGTTTGTTTGATAAAGGCTTAATTGAATGGATGACCTCCATGACTTATCAAGCGGCTTCTGGCTCAGGCGCACAGCACATGCGTGAACTGCTCAACCAAATGGGTGGCTTGCGCGATACGGTAGCCACTGAATTGGCTGATCCAGCCTCAGCTATTTTAGACATAGACCGAAAAGTAGCCGCTGCCATGCGTTCTAAAGACTTCCCAACCGATAAGTTTGGAGTGCCTTTAGCAGGTAGTTTAATTCCTTATATCGATTCACAGCTAGATAACAAGCAAAGCCGTGAAGAGTGGAAAGGCTATGCTGAAACCAATAAAGTGTTGGGCTTAAGCAATAACCCCATTCCTATTGATGGCTTATGCGTGCGTGTAGGTGCTATGCGCTGCCATAGCCAAGCCTTCACCATTAAGTTGAAGCAAGATGTACCTCTAGATGAAATTCATGACTTGTTAGATGCACACAACGATTGGGTTAAGGTCATACCTAATGAGCGTGAAGCATCCATTCATGAACTTGGTCCGACCGCTGTAACAGGCACCTTGTCGGTTCCTGTGGGCCGCTTAAGGAAAATGAATATGGGTTCAGAATACCTATCAGCATTTTCTGTAGGGGACCAGCTGCTATGGGGTGCTGCAGAGCCCTTGCGTAGAATGTTACGCATACTTTTAGAGCGCTCATAATGTAAAAAACGGCAGCCAAGGCTGCCGTTTTTGTAAATCAGCGATGACAAAGTGTGTAAAAACTGTTAAAAACGCTTATTAATTAAAATTAGGCAAGCTATGAGGCTGGGTATGGAGAGTAAGTTGAGCGGAGTAAGATCTTGGTTGCTAGCAGGTTTAACAGCTGTTGTTGTAGCAGTACCATCCATTTCTTGGTCGGTGGCACTGAGTAATGAAGAGTTACGCACTGCTTACGCGTCTACTTCTAACTCTCCTAATCGTCAGCGTACAATTCAAGTTGGGCCTAGAGATACCCTATGGAGTATTGCTCGCACTACTCGCCCTAGTAATAGAGTCACTATTAAACAGGCTATGCTGGCCATACGTGATGCCAACCCCGCAGCTTTTCCAACAGGCAACATTAATGAAATGGAAATGGGTGTGCGTTTAGTTATTCCTTCTAATAGTGCTATGACTAAGCGTACTGCTATGCAAGCTGAGCGAGAAGTAAGGCGCCAAAACCAAGCTTGGGTTGCTGGTCGTGCGGCTCCAGCTAAAACGAAGCCAGTTGCACAGCCTAAGCCAGTAGCTAAGCCCCAACCCGTTGCTAAACCTAAACCACCAGTTCAACCACCAGAAGTTAGCCCAGCTACTACTGAAACCACTAGCCAGCCTAATCAACAAGACCTAACCCTCAGTGCAAGAAAGGTTAGTAAGGCTCAAGAAGAGCGTATTAATGATCTAGAAAATAATCTTGCTAGCAGCGAAGAAAATTTAGAAATTGCTGAGCGAGAAAAAGATGAGCTAGCAGAACGTATTTCTGACATGCAACAGCAAGTTAGTACCCTGCAACAGCTTATTCAGTTGAAAGATAAACAGTTAGCTGACATGGAAGAGCAGCTAGCTTTAGAGCAAGCCCAGCCAGGGGCTAGCCGTACAATTCTACCCAAAGCACCAGAACCACAAGATTTAGCCAGTCAAATTAAGCGTCAGCCTGAGCTTTACGGTGCTTTAGCAGGCTCACTGGTTCTTTTGTTAATTTTATTTTTTGCACTGCTATCTGCTCGCAAAAAGCTTAAAAAAGCCAATCAACAAAAAACTGATGCTACAGCGGGTTTAACTTCTGCTTTTGCTGAAGATCAAGCTAGCTCAAAAGACTTTGATTTAGACCTTAATGCTCAGCCCCTAGAAGGGCTTGAAGAATTGGAGCCCCTTGATTTTGATGAGGAGTTAACGGGCGACCTCAGTTTAGATGACCTAGATAGCTTAGATAGTAATTTAGAAACAGCGGCTTCAGCTTCACCTGCTGCAGCTGTTACAGAACAAGAAAAACCTAAAGACCCACTAGAAGAGGCAGAAACGTTTATAGCCTACGGTCGTTTAGAGCAGGCAGCCGGCTTCTTACAGTCAGCCATAGAAAAAGAACCTCAGCGTGAAGATTTACGCATCAAGCTTTTAGAAGTTTTGGTTGAGTTAAACGATGAAGAAACTTTTCGTCAGCAGCAACAGCAATTAGCTGCTAACTCTGCATCTGCTGCAGGTTTAGCACGAGCAGAAGAGTTGGCTTCTCTATTTACACCTGCCAGCACTTCGGTTGACTCAGCAGAAACAGAGGTTGCAGAAGATGACTTAGGTGAGCTAGATCTGGGTGAAATGGATTTAGATGAGCTAGACGATTTAGATTTAATTTTCCCAGGTGAGGAAGAGGAAGAAGTTGCCGAAGAAGCTTCTCCGGCAGCAGACACTAGTTTTATTGCTGAAGCTGAGGGTGTTGTTGATGACTCTACTGACGATTTAGCTGATATAGATTCTCTAGAGGCAGATTTAGACGGTTTAATTGCTAGTAAAGAGCCAGTTAAAGCTAGCCCAAGCGAGCCAGCAGAAGAAGACCTAGATTTTGATGAGCTAGATGAAACAGACATAGAAAACTTGGAGCTAGAACTAGATTTAGAAAAGCCCTTAGATGAAAAAGAACTAGCAGATCAGAATGATCTTGCAGCAGATTTTGAGCCAGTAGACTATAAGTCTGATGCCGATGACTTTATGCAAGCTCTAGATAGCTTGAGTTTAAATAATGAGCCAGAGGGTGAAGTGCCCGCAACTGAACAGTCAGATCCTCAGCAGGCACCTGGTGTTGATGAAGAGCTGGCAGCATTAAATGAGAATTTTTCAGAGCTAGAAGCTTTTACTGAGACTAAACCCGCTGTGACCGATGATTTAAGTGACCTAGACGACTTTGGTGACCTTAGTGAGCTTGATGATTTAGGCAATTTAGATGATTTAGGTGATTTGGGAGATCAAGATTTAGATGGTGTTGAAGACAGTATGTCTACCCAATTAGACCTTGCAACAGCCTATATAGAAATGGGTGACCAAGAAGGTGCTAGAGAGCTGTTGGAAAAGATAGCTAAAGAAGGGGATGCAGACTTAAGGGCAACAGCTCAGCAAATGTTAGAGACCTTGTCTAACTAAAATGGCTTTGTCTGATCCCTTCGATTTATTTCCTATAGATGATGCTACACCCGGGCGATTAGCCTTGGGTGTAGAGTATTTAGGCAGTAACTACCGTGGTTGGCAAACTCAACAGGCAGGTGTGCCAAGTATTCAGCCCCTAGTAGAAAAAGCCTTAGCAAAAATTGCTTTAGAGCCCATTAGGATTCACTGTGCAGGTAGAACTGATGCCCAAGTTCATGCCTGTTGTCAGGTGGTTCACTTCGATACATCAGCAGCCCGCCCAAGTCGTGCGTGGGTATTAGCTACTAACAATAACCTGCCTGCCGATATTCGTATTCGCTGGTCCAAACCAGTGGCTAAGGATTTTCATGCACGCCACTCTGCTTTGGCTAGGCGTTACCGTTATGTGATTTTTAATTCCAGCGTACCTTTTGCGCAGATGCACGATCAACTGACTTGGCATAAAAAGCCCTTAGATGCTGAAAAAATGCATCAAGCAGCACAAAGGTTAGTGGGTGAAAAAGATTTCTCAGCTTTTCGTTCAGTGCGCTGCCAATCCTCAACTCCCTGGCGGCATTTGCACTTTATTCGTGTTTACCGCCGTGGCCAGTTAATTATTATTGATATTCAAGGCAATGCGTTTTTACATCACATGGTACGCAATATTGCTGGTGCTTTAATGGAAGTAGGTGAGGGTTTACAAACGGCTAGCTGGTTAACTGAATTATTAGCAGCTAAAGAACGTGCAGCAGCCGGAATTACCGCTCCAGCCGAAGGTTTATATATGGCAGCAGTGCATTATCCAGAAAGGTTTAGCTTGCCGCTTGAACCGCTGGGACCACATTTTATGCACTTGTTGGCTGATGAGCACCCAGATGATCCTTATCCAGAATTTTTGCCCGAGTGGTACCGTAGCGATTTAACTCGTTCGCAGCAGAAAATTACATCGCTACAAAAGGAAATGAGTTAGCGTGCGTATTAAAATCTGTGGTTTAACCCAGCTAGAAGATGCTTTAGCGGCAGTTAATGCGGGTGCCGATGCTTTAGGCTTTGTTTTTTATCCACCCAGCCCAAGAGCAGTAGCGCCAGAGCAAGCAGCTAAAATTATTCAACAACTACCTCCTTTTGTGATGATGGTGGGTTTGTTTGTTGATCCTGAGCCTGAATGGGTTGAAGAAGTGCTTAATACAGTAGCTATTGACCTGCTGCAGTTTCATGGCGATGAACCTGAAAACTTTTGCAAAAGTTTTGCTCGGCCTTATATAAAAGCGCTACGCATGAAGCCAGAATTTAATCCAGTGCAAGCAGCCGCTAACTGGCCAACAGCAAGGGGCTTTTTGCTGGATGCTTACACACCGGGTATTCCCGGCGGTACAGGTGAGGTGTTTGATTGGCAGCGTTTTCCTAAAAGTGAATCATCTAAGGGTGGGTTGCTTGATAATAAACCTCATCACTGGATTCTTGCTGGAGGTTTGACGCCATCCAATGTTGCTGAAGCTATCCAGATCACCCATCCTTATGCGGTGGATGTTTCTGGTGGAGTTGAAAGCAGTCGAGGTATAAAATGCTCGACAAAAATTAATGCCTTTATTAAGGCTGCTAGAAGTTAAGGGGTGTAAAGCGTGTCTAAATATGCAGATTTGCTAAACCTGCCAGATGCTCAAGGCCATTTTGGTCCTTATGGCGGTCGTTTTGTATCAGAAACCCTGAGCCATGCTTTGGAACAGCTAGAAGAGCAATACACTCGTCTAAGTGCTGATCCTGCTTTTCAGGCCGAGTTTGATAAAGACCTAGCCCAGTATGTAGGTCGTCCATCGCCGCTTTATCATGCTGAGCGTTGGTCTAATCACCTAGGTGGTGCGCAAATTTGGTTAAAGCGTGAGGACTTAAACCATACAGGTGCTCACAAGGTTAACAATACTGTGGGTCAGGCTTTGCTTGCCAAGTATTCGGGTAAACAGCGTATTATTGCTGAAACAGGCGCTGGCCAGCACGGTGTAGCTACAGCCACAGTAGCAGCCCGCTTAGGTTTAAAGTGCCAAGTTTATATGGGTGCAGAAGATGTGAAGCGTCAAGCACCCAATGTGTACCGTATGAAGCTACTAGGTGCTGAAGTAATCTCTGTAGAATCTGGCTCTAAAACCCTAAAAGATGCCATGAATGAAGCCATGCGTGACTGGGTTACCAATGTCGATGATACCTTCTACATTATTGGTACCGTTGCAGGTCCCCACCCTTATCCTTTGTTAGTGCGTAACTTTAACGCTGTAGCAGGGCGTGAAGCACGTGAACAAGCCCTGCAACAAATTGGTCGTTTACCCGATGCTTTAATTGCATGTATAGGCGGCGGTTCCAATGCGCTAGGTTTATTTCACCCCTTTATTACTGATGACGAAGTTGAAATGTATGGTATTGAAGCCGGTGGTGAAGGAATAGAGTCGGGTCGCCATGCAGCACCTTTAAATGCAGGTCGTCCGGGTGTATTACACGGTAACCGTACTTATTTAATGGAAGATGATGCAGGGCAAATTACTCCAACCCATTCCATTTCTGCCGGTTTAGATTACCCAGGTGTTGGGCCAGAGCATGCTAACTTAAAAGATGTGGGTCGGGTTAAGTATGAGTTGGCTACCGATGCAGAAGTGATGGAAGCCTTTGCTGACTTATGTAAATATGAAGGCATAATCCCTGCGCTAGAGTCGAGCCATGCTCTAGCCTTTGCTAAGCGTTTAGCGCCCACTTTAGGTAAAGATAAGCACTTGATTGTTAACTTATCTGGCCGTGGCGATAAAGACATAATGACCGTTGCAAAAATGCAAGGTATCACCCTTTAATTGCGTCTGATGGAGAAAAGCATGAGCCGTATTAAAACCACCTTTGCTAACTTAAAAGAGCAAGGACGCAAGGCGTTAATTCCTTTTATTACCGCAGGTGATCCTAAGCCTGATGCAACGCTAGAGTACATGCACGCTTTAGTTGAAGCGGGTGCAGATATTATTGAACTGGGTGTGCCTTTTTCAGACCCCATGGCCGATGGTCCGGTGATTCAAAAAGCTTGTGAAAGAGCTTTATTACACGGTACACGTTTAATTGATGTGCTAGGCATGGTGGCTGATTTCCGTAAAACTAATGACACTACGCCGGTTGTTTTAATGGGCTACTTAAACCCAGTAGAAGCGCTAGGTTATGAAAACTTTGTTAATGAAGCGGCAAAAGCAGGCTTAGATGGCGTGCTGGTCGTTGATTTGCCGCCCGAAGAGGCCACAGAGTTTTCTGCTTTATTGGCAGCTCAGCAATTAGATTCAATTTTTCTCTTGTCACCTACAACCACTTTAGAAAGAGCCAAGAAGATCTGTGCTGCCACCACTGGCTACTTGTACTATGTTTCCATAAAAGGGGTGACAGGGTCTGCTACACTAGACGTAGATGCAGTAGCAGAAAAACTCAATTTATTTGCTGGTATAACCGATTTACCTTTAGCTGTTGGCTTTGGTATTCGTGATGGTGCTACAGCAGCTGCACTAGGTGCTATATCTGACGGAGTGATTGTTGGAAGTGCGCTAGTTGGTAAGGTTGCAGAGTTAGCAGACCAGCCAGAAAAAATTGCACCCGCTATGAGTCAGGTACTGAATGAAATGCGTCAAGCCTTGGACAAGTTGCCAGGCTAAATAAATTACAACCCAGTCTTAGGCCTGGGTTAAACTGTCCTTATTAAATTTAGATTACAGAGTTTATTATGAGCTGGTTAAACCGAATAGTTCCATCCATTATCCGTTCTGAAGCAAGTGACCGTAAAGCCAATGTACCAGAAGGTTTGTGGCGTAACTGTCCTAAATGTATTTCAGCTATTTACCGTCCAGAGCTAGAAAAAAATCAGCTAGTTTGCCCTAAATGTGATCACCACATGCGTATTCCAGCACGCAAGCGCTTAGAAAACTTTTTAGATAAAGATACTTCTAGTGAGCTTTTTGCTGATCTAGAGCCAGTCGACCGTCTAAAATTCCGTGACTCCAAAAAGTACAAAGACCGTTTGACAGCAGCGCAACGTAGTACGGGTGAAAAAGATGCACTTATCGCAATGCGTGGTGACCTAAAAGGTATAGCGGTTGTGGCCGTAGCTTTTGAGTTTAATTTTATGGGCGGTTCTATGGGTTCTGTGGTCGGCGAAAAATTCGTTCGAGCTGCTGAACTAGCATTAAAAGAGCGTATTCCTCTTGTTTGCTTTTCTGCTTCGGGTGGCGCACGTATGCAAGAAGCCCTTTTCTCACTAATGCAGATGGCAAAAACCTCGGCAGCTTTAGAGCGAATGAAGCAAGCTGGTGTGCCTTATATTTCTGTTTTAACAGACCCGGTGTATGGTGGTGTTTCTGCTTCTTTAGCTATGTTGGGTGACTTAAACGTTTCTGAACCCTATGCTTTGTGTGGCTTTGCTGGTCCGCGGGTTATTGAGCAAACTGTACGTGAAAAGCTACCTGAAGGTTTCCAGCGTGCAGAGTTTTTACTCTCTCATGGTACGGTCGACATGATTATTCATCGTCATGAGCTAGCTGATAAACTCGGTGGCTTACTGCGTAAAATGACCCAACAACCTACAGCCTGCTGATAACACTAGTGACCTCAAGATTACAGCTGGGTGCTTCCACAAGTTTGGACATCTGGCTTAAGCATTTAGAAAGTCTGCACTCCCGAGAAATAGACTTGGGACTCGACAGAGTGAGGGCAGTAGCAGAACGCTTAAAACTACCTTTAACATCAGAGCAGCGTGCTAATCAAGCTCTGGTGTTCTCTGGCACTAACGGTAAAGGTTCAACCCTTGCATTAACTGAGTCTATGGCGCTTGCTCAGGGTTTAAGTGTCGGTAGTTATACCTCCCCACATTTCTTCGACTTTAATGAACGCATTAAAATTAACGGTACGCCAGTTAGTGATGAAACGATCACTGCTGCCTTTGCTCGCATAGAAGCAGCACGTTTAACCCCCTTAGAAGATGCTATTTCACTCAGTTACTTTGAATTTGCTACCCTTGCAGGTTTGCTAATTTTTCAAGATGCGGGTGTTGATTTATGGTTACTAGAAGTGGGTTTAGGTGGTCGGCTAGATGCGGTAAATATTGTTGATGCTGATTTAGCCGTGCTAGTGACTGTAGCGCAAGACCATGCCGAGTACCTAGGTGCTGACTTAGAGTTTATTGGCCATGAAAAAGCGGGCACCTTTCGCCAAAACCGCCCTGTTGTTTTAGGTAGTAGCAAGCTGCCTGCTAGTGTAGAAGACTATGCTCAAAACTTGGCTTGTCCTATTTTTCAGCTGGACAAAACCTTTCAGCGAAGTTTGCCAGTAGATAATCTTTGGTCTTGGCAGGGTTTAAATAAGCAAAATCAGCCCATGCATTTTAACCAGTTACCCACCTGCTCTTTACCTTTAGATAACGCTGCTACGGCTATTCAAGCTTTAATTCTGCTTTACCCCCAGTTGACTGAAACAGCCATTAAACAGGGTTTGGCTGCAGCTAAACTAACCGGGCGTATGCAAGGTGAAGGTCGTTGGTTGCTAGATGTTGCCCACAACCCTGAAGCGGCCAGTTATTTGGCTGCTAGGCTTGAAGAGCTGCCAAGCAAAAAGCGTTTAGGTTTAGTGGGCATGATGGCAGACAAAGATATAAAAGCTAGTTTGCAGCCTTTGTTACCCTTGGTTGATGCTTGGGTAGTGACTAGCCTGCCTTTACCCAGAGCTATGCCCGCAAAAGAACTAGCCAGCCTACTTGAATCCTTGGGTGCAAAGGTAGTTTTAGCTGACCCTGATACTCAAGGCGGTCTAGCCTTTTCTACCGCTAAACAGCTGTTGGACCAAGCTTATGATGAGGTTTTAGTGATGGGTTCTTTCTTTACACTGGCACAAGTATTACGCCAGCTGCCTAAGAGTGAGGCTTAACCATGCGTTATGGCTTAAAAGAGCGCCTATTAGGAGCCTTGGTACTCATTGCCTTGGCAGTCATCTTTGTTCCTTTTCTCTTAGAGGAAAAGCGCCCTAGTGCACCTATTTCTGATAAAATAATTACGCCTGAACCACCCGAGTCAGTAAAATCTACTGTAAAAAAACCGGTTGCTCCCAAGTTGCCACCTAGCCTTAACGAGCAACAAAAGCAGCAAGTGGTTGAAAACAACAAAAACCTGCCTAAATCGGGCTTAACTTTGAAGCCTGAGGGTGGTGTTGATGCTTGGGCTATTCAGGTGGCATCTTTTGGTGATTCTACTAATGCTAAGCGTTTAGTTAAGCAGCTAGAGCAAAAAAACTATCATGCCTATTGGCGAAAAATAAATGCTATGGCCGTGGTGTTTATTGGCCCTTATTTAAGCCAAAATGAAGGGCGTAATGTACAAGACAAGCTTTTACAAGAGCAGGGCTTAAAAACACTCTTAACGGGCTATGTGCCCGAATATGAAGCAAGAATCAAGGGCAGTTTGCCTACTAGTGAAGACTAGTTAAATTTTAAGGGGTGATCGAATGAATATGATTGATATAGGTATTTTAGTCATTGTATTTGCTTCAGTTTTGCTGGCCTTTTGGAAAGGCTTTGTTCAGCAAGCCATTTCTTTAGCGGGCTGGGTCGTTGCCTTGTTAGCTGCCCGTTTATTAGGTAAAGAGCTAGCACCTTTATTTGGGTCAATAGTGACAGATCCAAAAATACAGCTAGCAGTCGCTTATGTAGTGATTGTTTTGGTGGTTATTCTTGCAACTAAAGTGGTTTCTAGTGCTTTTGGCACTTTAGTGCAAAAAATAGGTTTGGGGTATTTAGACAGGCTACTAGGTATCTTGTTTGGTGGTTTGCGTGGGCTGATTATTGTTGTGCTGCTAGTGGCCGTGTTTAGTTTAACTGGTTTACGAGAAGGGGCAGCTTGGCAGGAGTCTCAACTTCTACCTTACATGGAACAGATTCGCGATTGGACCGCAGGGCAATTTGACGATTATTCAAAGAGATAGGTGAAAGCTTCATGTGTGGAATAGCAGGCATTATGGCTCATGAGTCAGTGAATCAGTTATTGTTTGACAGTCTGACCGTGTTACAACATAGAGGCCAAGATGCTGCGGGTATCATGACCTGTGATAAAGGGCGCTTTTACCTGCGTAAAAGTAATGGTTTGGCTCGTGATGTTTTTCGTACGCGTCACATGAAAAACCTGTTTGGTAATATGGGTATAGGTCATGTTCGCTACCCAACGGCTGGCTCTTCAACCGAGGCTGAGTCACAACCTTTTTATGTGAACTCGCCCTATGGTATTGCCCTGGCACACAATGGCAACCTAACCAATTCAGAAGCGTTAAGTGAAGAAGTCTTCCGTACCGATCTTCGCCATATAAATACCAACTCTGATTCAGAGGTATTGCTGAATATTTTTGCGCATGAGTTAAGCAAGCAAGGTATGAGCTTAACCCCTGACGATATTTTTGCAGCTATCGGTCGTCTTTATGAGCGGTGTGAAGGTGGTTACGCTGCAGTAGCTATGATTAGTGGCTATGGTTTAGTTGGTTTTCGTGACCCTAATGCTATACGTCCTATAGTTATAGGGCAGCGAGAAACACCTCAGGGCATGGAGTATATGATTGCCTCAGAAAGTGTAGCGCTAGACGTAGTAGGCTTTGAATTGATTCGTGATGTGCAACCGGGTGAAGCTGTTTATTTAGATACTCAAGGCCAGTTACACACGCGGGTTTGCACCAGTAAAACTCAGTTATCGCCTTGTATTTTTGAGCATGTTTATTTAGCACGCCCAGACTCCATTATGGATGGCATTAATATTTACCATGCACGTATGCAAATGGGCGAAAAACTAGCCGAGAAAATTACCCGTGTAATGCCCAAGCATGATATCGACGTGGTTATTCCTATTCCTGATACCAGTAGAACGTCTGCTTTAGAACTAGCTCAACACCTAGGGGTTACCTACCGCGAAGGCTTTATTAAAAATCGCTATATAGGGCGTACTTTTATTATGCCTGGACAAACCCTGCGTAAAAAATCGGTACGTCAGAAGCTAAACGCTATAGGTATGGAATTTAAAGGCAAAAATGTTTTGCTGGTTGATGATTCAATCGTGCGCGGTACCACCTGTAATGAAATTATTATGATGGCGCGTGATGCAGGCGCTAACAAGGTGTACTTTGCTTCAGCAGCGCCCCCGGTTCGTTACCCGAATGTTTATGGCATAGATATGCCTGCGGCTAAAGAGCTAATTGCTCATGAGCGTACCGAAGATGAAATTTGTAAGTTAATTGGTGCTGACTGGCTGGTTTATCAAGATTTAGATGATTTGATTGATGCTTGTAAAGAACTAAACCCCGCTGTTAAGCAGTTTGATTGCTCGGTTTTTAATGGCGAGTATATTACGGGTGGTATAGATCAAACCTACCTTAACAACCTAGAAAAGCAGCGTAATGATGCTGCGAATAAAGGTAGTGACTCAGCTGACTCTGCTATTGAGTTACATAACGACAACTCAACAGAAACAGAGGATTAAATCATGCCGAATAATCAATCTTGGGGTATAGATACCTTAGCTTTACGCAAAGGTCAGCATAGAACTGCTGAACGTGAGCATGCTGAGCCTATTTTTACTACATCTAGCTATATTTTTGAATCAGCGGCTCATGCTGCAGAATGTTTTGCTAATGAAACGGGTGAGCACAACATTTATTCGCGCTTTACCAACCCAACAGTACGCTGTTTTGAAGAGCGTTTAGCCGCTTTAGAAGGCGGTGAGCGAGCGATAGCAACCAGCTCTGGTATGGCAGCTATCTTGTCGGTTTGCATGGCATTTTTACAACAGGGCGATGAAATCGTTTGTTCGCGTAGTGTGTTTGGTTCAACCATTGGCTTATTTAGCCGCATGATGAACCGTTTTGGTGTTACCACCCACTTTGTAGAACTACAAGATTTAACCGCTTGGGAAGCAGCTTGTAACGATAAAACCCGCTTGTTGTTTGTAGAAACGCCTTCTAACCCTTTAAGCGAAATCGCTGACTTAGAAGCCTTAGCTCACTTGGCTAAAAGCAAAGGCTTGCGTTTAGTGGTAGATAACTGCTTCTGTACCCCTGCGCTGCAACTACCTTTGCAATTAGGTGCAGACATTGTTGTTCACTCAGCAACCAAATACCTAGACGGCCAAGGTCGTATGATTGGTGGTGCGGTAGTTGGCAGCGATAAAGACATGGCAGAAGTGTTTGGTGTAGTACGTACCGCAGGCCCTTGCATGAGTCCTTTTAATGCTTGGGTATTTTTGAAAGGTTTAGAAACCTTGCGCCTGCGTATGGATGCCCACTCTGCTAGCGCCTTAGATTTAGCTCGCTGGTTAGAAGAACAACCCCAGGTTAAAAAAGTACATTATGCTGGCTTAACCAGCCACCCACAGCATGAATTAGCCAAAAAGCAAATGCGTGGCTTTGGTGGGGTGTTATCGTTTGAAATGCAAGGTGGAAAAGAAGCCGCTTGGCGGGTTATAGATGCAACCCAAATGTTGTCTATTACAGGAAACTTAGGCGATGCAAAAACCACCATTACCCATCCAGCCACCACCACTCACGCAAAGTTAAGCCCTGAAGCACGCGCTGAGGTGGGTATTACTGATGGTTTAATTAGAATATCGGTTGGTTTAGAAGACGTTAAAGATATTAAAGCTGATTTAGCCGTGGGTATTAGCAATTAAGCTATTTAACCAAGCTAAGCTAGGAAAACTTACTGAGTAAACACATAAAAAACGGGGCCTAAGCCCCGTTTTTTTGTAATGCTTAACGAATACCGAGTTCTTCCATACTCATATCACGCATTTTAAATTTCTGAATTTTACCCGTGACGGTCATAGGGAAGTCTTGGGTGAATTTAAAGTAGCGTGGCACTTTGTAGTGGGCAATTTTACCTTTACAGAAGGCTTTTAACTCGTCTTCATTGAGCGACTTACCTTCATGGACTTTAATCCAAGCCATCACTTCTTCGCCATACTTTTGGTCTGGAATACCAATAACCTGAACATCAGAAATAGCTGGGTGAGTGTAGAAAAACTCTTCTAATTCACGTGGGTAGATATTTTCACCACCACGAATGATTAAGTCTTTTATACGGCCAGTAATGGCAACGTAGCCTTCTTCGTCCATTTGTGCCAAGTCACCTGTGTGCATCCAACCGTTGACTATCGACTCTTGGGTGGCTTGTTCGTTATTCCAGTAGCCCAACATAACACTGTAGCCGCGCGTACATAGTTCGCCTTTCTCGCCTCGCTCAACCACTTCGCCAGATTCTGGGTCAACCAGTTTTACTTCTAGGTGAGGGTGAATGGTACCAACGGTAGAAACACGTTTTTCTAGTGGTGCATCCATACGGGTTTGGAAGCTAACTGGGCTGGTTTCAGTCATGCCATAGCAGATGGTGACATCTTTCATGTTCATCTGGGCAATGACCTTTTTCATCACTTCGATAGGGCAGTTAGAGCCAGCCATAATGCCCGTGCGTAAGTGGCTAAGGTCATAGTTAGCAAAGTTAGGGTGCTCTAGTTCAGCGATAAACATGGTGGGTACACCATAGAGAGCAGTGGCTTTTTCTTCTTCAACCGTTTGCAGGGTTGTTTCTGGGTCAAAACCATCGGAAGGGTAAATCATGGTTGAGCCATGCGTAATACAGCCCAAGTTGCCCATCACCATACCAAAGCAGTGATAAAGGGGGACAGGGATAACCACTCGATCTTGATCCGTTAAAGCCATACCTTCAGCTACAAAGTAACCATTATTCAAAATATTGTGGTGCGAAAGGGTTGCGCCTTTAGGAGCCCCCGTAGTACCTGAGGTGTATTGAATATTAATTGGGTCATCAAACTGCAAGGTTTTTTGTACATCAGCTAGGGCAGCTTCAGTCACTTGATCGTGCATTGCCATTAAATCTGACCAGGTGTACATGCCCTCGGTTGCTAAGTCTTCATCTAAGCAAATAACACGCTTTAGCTCGGGTAGCTTTTTACTGGTCAAATTTTGCGGTGTACTGGTATGCAGTTCAGGCACTAGCTCACAAATAATTTCAGCATATTTAGAAACCTTGAATTCACCTTCAAGAATTAAGGTATTAGTTGCCGATTGTTTCAGTGCGTATTCTAGCTCGTGAGTGCGGTAGCTAGGGTTAATGTTGACTAAAATGGCACCAATTTTTGCTGTTGCAAACTGGGTGATACACCACTGCGCATTATTCGGTGACCAAATACCGACCCTTTCACCCTTGGTAACCCCCATTTTTAACAAACCACGAGCACAGCGATTAACTTCCTCTTGTAGCTCTTGGTAGGTGTAACGAAGGTTTTGATGGCGTGAAATTAGCGCATCGTTATTAGGAAAGCTGGCCACAGTTTGGTCAAATAGGTCACCAATGGTCATCCCAATTAAAGGACGTTCACTTTTGCCGCTGACGTAACTTAGCTGTTTGCTCATAAACCCACCTCTTACTTTTGTCTTTGTTGTGTGTTGGTTTTGAACAGTAGGGTAAGCAGTTAGAAGTGCTAGCCTACTTTTCGTTGTTGTGTTGAAGCTTTTTTCTCATCACGTTGACGCACTTTAACCAAAGCATCTTGGCAACGTGATTCAGCAATGTTGAGCTCTTCTTGTAAGCGTTGAATATCGCTGAGCTGTTGGCGCATATCAGCTTGCTTTTTAGATAAAATATCTAGCATATACAAGAGCTGCTTTTCATTGCCTTGGGTAGTGGAGTCGTACATATCGAACAGTTCTTTGCTTTCTGCCAAACTAAAACCTAAGCGTTTGCCGCGCAAAGTTAGCATTAACCTAACCCGGTCTTTAGGGCTGTAAATGCGCGTTTGGCCTTGGCGAGCAGGGTTTAACAAACCTTGCTGCTCGTAAAAGCGTATAGTTCGTGTGGTTACTTCAAACTCTTTAGCTAGCTCACTAATGCTATAAGTAGGAAGCTTCACTTTATTGTTCATTGGTTAGGTTTCCAAAAGTTTTATGCATCAACTCTAATCAAGGTTGACGTTTACGTAAAGGAAAATGTGCTATTATTTTCAATAACGGTTCACTCGTCGATAATTTCCTGGGCTGACACCCATGACTTTTTTAAATAATCGAGAGAAGTAATAGCTATCTTCATAGCCCAACTGTTCAGCAATACTACCTATACTGGATTCACCTGTATCTAAGAGATAACAAGCCCGCTCAATTTTCATTTGTAAGTAGTGCTGTATAGGTGTTTCGCCAGTTATTTGTTTGTAGCGGGCAATGAAATGATACCTAGATAAACCTGCTGTTGCAGCTAGGCTATCAAGGTCGAGCCGAGTATTTAAGTGATCACGCATTTGTTCTTGTAGTAGAGGCAAGTTTAAATCTGTTTGCTGTTTAACTTGAGGCCTTTTATGCGACAAGGGTAGGGCAGTTAAAAGCTGCCTTAAACGGTTGCTGGCATGAATTAATGGCTGCTCTTGAAAGCCACTGTCTTGAACCGATAGCAAACCATTAAAATCTACCAATAGGCGTGGTTGTCTACCTAGGTTAATGCGTCTATTTAACCCGCTAAAGCCTAAGTATTGGCGAAAATAACTCGCTAAAGGGCCTGAATAATGAACCCAGTGAATGGTCCAAGGGTTGTTGTCGAGCGTAGTGTAGCGGTGGGCTTCGCCTGCAGGCAGGTAAAGCAAGTCGCCCGCGACTACTTTTAAAGCTTGTTGCCCTGTAACTACTTCTGCCTCTCCCTCAGTACAGTAAATAAGCAACTCATCTTTATGTTGGCTTCGATTCATTGAATGCCCTTTAGCTCTTTGATAATGCCCAAAAGAGATAGGGTAAAGCTCACGGGTAAGTGGGTGTTTTTCTAACAGTTTTATTAGGCGCTGGGGAATAATGTAGCGCAAACTGCCTTGGGGTAATGGCCAATCTGAAGTCTGTGACATGCTAAGTACCTTTAGATAGATCGCAATATAATCCATCTACTAAACAATTTAGTCAATTTACCTAGGGCTAAAGACTTGCTAAATTTTTAAACAACCTAGCAGCTGCTTGGTTTATTTAGTCTTTTTAAAAGCAGCTGTCCAAGTAAACAAGCCTAATAAATGGGCTGATACTGATAAAAGAGAACCAAGAGGAAAGCTAATGAATTTTAATCTAACCGAAGACCAGGTTGCTTTTCGTGATGCAGCTAAAGCTTTTGCTCAGAATGAAATGGCACCCCATGCAGCCCAATGGGATGCTGAACATATTTTCCCTGTAGATGTAATTCGTGAAGCTGGTGAGATGGGCTTTTGCGGTATGTACACGCCGGAAGACTTAGGAGGCATGGGCTTATCTCGCTTAGACACCAGCGTGATAGTTGAAGAGCTAGCTGCTGCCTGCCCATCCACTGCTGCCTATATCACCATTCACAATATGGTGTGCTGGATGATTGCAAGTTTTGCTCAGCCTGAGGCAGCAAGTGAAATAGCACCCAAGTTGGCCAGTGGTGAGCTGTTAGGTTCTTACTGTTTAACCGAGCCAGGTGCAGGTTCAGATGCTGCCAGCCTACGCACTAAAGCAGTAAAAGAAGGCGAAGAGTATGTGTTAGAAGGCTCGAAGATGTTTATTTCGGGTGCTGGTAGTACAGATATATTGGTGGTTATGGCAAGAACTGGCAGCCAAGAAGAAGGTGCTCGTGGCATTTCAGCTTTTATTGTGGATGCAAAAGCAGAAGGTATTGAGTATGGCAAAAGCGAAGATAAGCTAGGTTGGAACAGTCAGCCAACACGCCTGATTACTTTTGATAAGGTGCGAGTACCAGCAGCCAACCTACTAGGCAAAGAAGGCGAAGGATTTAAAATTGCCATGAAAGGGCTAGATGGTGGGCGACTTAATATTGCTACCTGTTCTTTAGGTGCTGCTCAGGCAGCCCTAAGCTTGGCGCGTGACTATCTACATGAGCGTAAGCAGTTTGGCAAAGAGTTAGCAGGTTTTCAGGCGCTACAATTTAAAATTGCTGATATGGCGACAGAATTAACAGCGTCTAGGCAAATGGTACGTTTAGCCGCTTTTAAGCTAGATGAAGCTGACCCAGAAGCCACGCTTTACTGTGCTATGGCTAAGCGCTTTGCTACAGATGCTTGTTTCCAAGTAATAGACGATGCCCTGCAGCTGCATGGCGGTTATGGTTATATTCGTGAATACCCTTTAGAGCGTTACTTGCGTGATACGCGTGTACATCGCATTCTAGAAGGCACAAATGAGGTGATGCGCTTAATTGTAGCGCGTCGAGTTCTTGAAGAAGGTGTTTTGGAGGCAATCTACTAATGACCCCTTTATTAAAGTATGAAAAACGTGGCCACATAGCGGTTGTTACTATCAACAATCCCCCCGCTAATACCTGGAATGAAGAGTCTTTATCAGGTTTAAAAAACCTAGTTGAAGGCTTAAACGAAGACCGTGATATTTATGCGCTAGTCATCACGGGTGAAGGCGAGAAGTTCTTTTCTGCAGGTGCCGACTTAAATAAATTTGCAGACGGCGATAAAGCAGTTGCACGTGATATGGCGCGTCATTTTGGTTTGGCATTTGAAGCCTTAACTAATTTCCGTGGTGTATCTATTGCAGCGATTAATGGCTTTGCTATGGGTGGTGGTTTGGAATGCGCCCTGTCTTGCGACTTGCGTGTTGCTGAAGAACAAGCACAAATGGCGTTACCAGAAGCGCGTGTCGGCTTGCTGCCTTGTGCAGGTGGAACGCAAAACCTGCCACACCTAGTAGGCGAAGGTTGGGCGAAGCGTTTAATTTTATGCGGCGAACGCATTAAAGCTGATAAAGCCTTAGAAATTGGCTTGGTTGAAGAAGTGGTTCCTCAGGGTAAAGCCTTAGAGCGTGCTTTAGAGCTAGCTGAAATGGCTTGCCAGCAATCACCTTCATCCATTGCCTCTTGTAAACAGCTAGTGATGCACTCACGCGAATCAAGCAGCCACGAACAAGGCTGGCGCTTAGAGCGTGAGCTATTTGTTGACTTGTTTGATACTGAAGATCAAAAAGAAGGTGTACAGGCTTTTCTAGAGAAGCGTACCGCCAACTGGAAAAACCGCTGAGGTGATGTATGAGTGATCTACCCGTACTTTTTAGCGAGCTACCGCTAAATAATGGCCAAAAAATTGGGGTGGCAACACTGAATGCCCCCCGAGCTTTAAATGCACTCTCTTTGGAGATGATAGACCAGCTTTTAGCCAAGTTTGAAAATTGGGCAGCCGATGATCAAGTAGCTGCAGTTTGGTTGGAAGGTGCAGGCGATAAAGCCTTCTGTGCCGGTGGTGATATTGTTGCGCTTTACCGCTCTATGACTGAATACACGGGTGGAACTGATCCAGCCAAGGAAAATCCTTATGCTGAAAGGTTCTTTACTAATGAGTATAAGCTAGATTATTTAATTCATACCTATCCTAAACCCCTGATTGTATGGGGTAATGGCATAGTGATGGGTGGCGGTATGGGGCTATTTGCTGGCGCGGCTTTTCGGGTAGTCACTGAAACTTCACGTTTAGCCATGCCCGAAATTACCATAGGTCTCTACCCAGATGTTGGCGGCAGCTGGTTCTTAAACCGTATGCCAGGGCGCTGTGGTTTATTTCTAGGTTTAACCGGTGCACATTTTAATGCAGCTGATGCTTTGTTTGTAGGTCTGGCCGATCGCTTTATAACCCACGAAAAACGTAATCAAGTATTGGCTGCTTTAGAAGAGGCTTCTTGGAAGAAGGATCACTTTAAAACAGTCAGCCAGATTTTGCGTGAGTTTGAAGCTAATAGCCAAGCAGAGCTACCTGAAGCACAGGTTGAGCCTAATTTTGCTGAAATTCAACAGCTCACCGATGCTGACTCTGATTTAGAGCGAGCTAAAAAAATTGCCGCTTATACGGGTGATGAAAAGTGGTTGAAACGTGCTGCGGCAAGCCTTGCTGCAGGTTCGCCAACCGCTATGTTACTTATTCAAGAGCAGTTGCGTCGTACCCGTCATGCTTCCTTAAAAGAAGTGTTCCAACAAGAACTGAATCTTTCCGTCCAAGCGAGTTTAAAAGGTGAGTTTGCAGAGGGTATCCGTGCCTTGTTAATTGATAAGGATAAAAACCCACGTTGGAACTATCCTACCGTTGATGCAGTTGAGCAGCAGTGGATAGACAGTTTTTTTGAACCACTTTGGTCAGAAAGTCCTTTGCAAACCTTTTAATTAAAACAATAAGATGGAGTTAGTTTATGAGTAAAATTGCATTCATTGGTTTAGGTAATATGGGTAGCCCTATGGCTCATAACCTAATTAAAGCAGGTCACACGGTTACTGGCTTTGATTTAAGTGCTGATGCACTTAAAGTATTAGAGCAAGCGGGTGGTCAAGCCGCTGCTTCAGCCGAGGAAGCTGTAAAGGGTGTTGAAGTCGTTGTCTCTATGTTGCCTGCTAGCCAGCACGTTGCAGGTTTATATTTAGGTGAGAAGGGTTTATTTAGCCAGTTGCCAGCGGGCACTTTGGTAATTGATTCTTCAACCATTGCTTCAGATACCTCTAGAGAAGTGGGCAAAGCAGCAGTTGAAAAAGGCATTAAATTTCTTGATGCGCCCGTTTCTGGTGGTGTGGGTGGCGCAGTTGCTGGCACCTTAAGCTTTATTGTTGGTGGTAGTGCAGATGACTTTGCACAAGCAAAACCACTGCTAGAAAAGATGGGAAAAAATATTTTTCACGCTGGTGAAACCGGTGCAGGCCAGGTAGCCAAAGTTTGTAACAACATGCTGTTATCTATCTTAATGGCAGGTACTACCGAAGCTTTGGCCTTAGGTGTTAAAAATGGTTTAGACCCAGCAGTTTTGTCTGAAATTATGAAACAAAGCTCTGGTGGTAACTGGGCACTGAATGTTTATAACCCTTGGCCTGGTGTAATGGAAGGTGTGCCTGCTTCTAACAACTACCAAGGTGGCTTTCAAGTTGACCTAATGGCTAAAGACTTAGGTTTAGCTTGGGAAACAGCACTAAACAGCAAGTCGTCTATTCCTATGGGTTCTTTGGCGCGTAACCTGTTTGCGCTGCATGCCCAAAAAGGTAATGGCAGTTTAGATTTCTCTAGTATTCAGCAGATGTTTGCTGAATAAAGGATTGAATAGAAATTAAATATAGGGCGGGTTAGCTCGTCCTATTTTGCCTCTAAATACAAAAACAAGCACTGGAGTGTAAAACAATGAATAAAGAAAACTTAATTGCTCCAAAAGATTACAATATTGTTATGGAAGTAGAGCGCCATGCAGCGGATGCAAATAAAAAAGCTTTAATTCTAAAGGATCAAGAAGGGTTAGTGTCAGAGCTTACTTATAAGGAGCTAATTCAAAATACTAACCGAATTGGTAACGTCTTACTTGAGAGCGGGTTGAAAAAGGGAGACAAGGTTCTGGTAATGATCCCGCGTATATTCGAAGCTTATGAAGTGTATTTAGCAGCACTCAAAACAGGGATTATTATTATCCCCAGCTCGGAAATGCTTACCAAAAAAGACTTACAGTACCGGGTTACACATGGTGGCGCTAAGGGTGTTATTAGTTACTATCCTTTTGCTGATGCCTATAGCGGTTTAGATGAATATGATCAATTAAAGCGCTTTGTAGTGGGCAAGGAAGTAGCTGGTTGGCAGTTCTTGGATAATTTGAAAGCTCAAGCATCTGACCAATTAGAAATAGCCAAAACAGCCAGTGATGATATTGCATTCTTACCCTATACCTCAGGTACCACAGGCAACCCAAAAGGGGTTGTGCATACCCACTCATGGGGCTACGCCCACTTAAGAACAGTGGCAGAAAATTGGCTTGATATTCAAGATGGTGACTTGGTTTGGGCCACAGCGGCACCTGGCTGGCAAAAGTGGGTGTGGAGTCCGTTTTTAGCAACCCTGGGCTCGGGTGCAACAGGCTTTATTTATAATGGAAAATTTGATCCGCAAGTTTATTTGAATTTGATACAAGACTATAAAGTTAATGTGCTTTGCTGTACTCCAACTGAGTACAGAATTATATCTAAAGAAGATAACTTAGCAGACTTTAGTCTTTCAGATTTAAGAAGCACGTTATCAGCAGGTGAACCATTAAACCGTGAAGTAATCGAGACATTTAAAAAGCACTTTAATTTATCGGTTCGTGATGGATATGGGCAAACAGAAAACACCCTGCTGCTAGGCATAATGAAAGACATGGAAATTAGACCAGGCTCCATGGGTAAGCCAACGCCAGGCAATGATGTAGCTATCATTGATGAGGAAGGTCAGGTTGTTCCAGTGGGCGATGTTGGTGATATTGCGCTTAAATTAGACAGTCCGGCTTTGTTCCGCGAGTACTATAAAGATCCAGAGCGTACAGAGGTTACAAGGCGTGGTGACTACTATGTGACAGGTGACCGTGCTTGGATGGATGCTGATGGTTACTTTTGGTTTGAAGGAAGAAACGACGATATTATCATCAGCTCTGGTTATACCATTGGGCCTTTTGAAGTAGAAGATGCGCTCATTAAACACCCCTCAGTTCAAGAATGTGCTGTTGTTGCTAGCCCAGATGAAATTCGTGGAAACATTGTAAAAGCCTTTGTTGTTCTCAAAAGTGATATTGATGACCAAGATCCTAATCTTGTAAAAGAGCTGCAAGACTTTGTTAAGGCAAATACAGCTCCCTATAAGTACCCAAGAGAAATTGAGTTTATTGAGGAGCTACCCAAAACCTCGTCAGGAAAAATTAGGAGAGTTGTGTTAAGAAATCTCAAATAACTTGCTCAATAAGTAATTAGATAAAAATAAAGAAGGAGCAGCTAGGCTGCTCCGCTTACTCCTAAGGCAGCAAGTTTTGAATCTTTACTGAATGAGCTTTTTAAATTAGCTCTGAGCACAAAAAAAGCTTGATCTAAGTTAAAAAACGCAAAATAATCTAAAACAGGGCTTGTGGGATGCATCTTTTTAGTTTACGTTTACGTCAAGGTCACAAAAAAGATCTTAGTATCATTAAACTTTATAAAACAGATAGATGCTACAAGCTCTAGTAGAAGCTGGTATAAAAACAACAGGGCAAAGCCCACAGCAAGAGGATTTACAATGAGCCAGGAGTTCGTGTTAGAAACGCGAGGTCTGACTAAAGAGTTTCGCGGCTTCACTGCTGTTGACTCGGTTAACCTGCAAGTGAAGGAAGGGAATATTCATGCGCTTATCGGGCCAAATGGTGCGGGTAAGACAACTCTCTTTAACCTTCTAACTAAATACCTACCTATTACCCGTGGTGATATTTTATACCGTGGAAAATCCATAGCTAAGATGAAATCTAGTGAAATAGCGCGTTTAGGTGTGGTGCGTTCGTTCCAGATTTCTGCTGTTTTCCCTCACATGACTGTGCTGGAAAATGTACGGGTTGCCCTGCAGCGTCCTATGGGTAATTCATTCCATTTTTGGAAAACTGAAAAGGTGCTTAATCAGCTAAATGATCGTGCCATGGAACTGCTTGAGTCAGTGGGCTTAGATGATTATGCCGACAATATTACTGTTGAGCTGCCCTATGGTCGTAAGCGTGCTTTAGAGCTAGCAACCACCCTGGCAATGGAACCCACCATTATGTTGTTAGATGAGCCTACTCAGGGTATGGGCTTAGAAGACGTTGATAGAGTAACTGAGCTTATTCGTAAAGCAGCAGTAGGCCGTACCATCTTAATGGTTGAACATAACTTGCGAGTAGTTAATAAGCTATGTAACCAGGTGACGGTTTTAGCTAGAGGCAGCGTTATTGCAGAAGGTGACTATGCAACTGTGTCTGCTAACCCTCAAGTTAAAGAAGCTTACATGGGTTCAGAGGCAGATGAAGACCAGGAGGCTGCATCATGAGTAAGACTTACGAGCAGTTAGGTATTACTGATCTACATGCTTATTACGGCGAATCACATATTCTGCACGGTATAGATTTACACATTAACCGTGGTGAGCTAGTGACCTTGTTAGGCCGTAACGGTTCAGGGCGTAGTACGACACTAAAATCGATTATGAATATGGTCGGTCGCCGCACAGGTTCCATTGTTATTAATGGTAATGAAACCATTGAAACAGCCCCTCACCACATAGCGCGTTTAGGCGTAGGTTTTTGTCCAGAAGAGCGTGGCATTTTCTCTAGCCTTAACGTAGAAGAAAACTTGCTTTTGCCTCCTACTGTACGCAGTGGTGGTATGTCGCTAGATGAAATCTACGATATGTTCCCCAACCTTTATGAGCGTCGTAAAAGTGTAGGTACCCGTCTTTCTGGTGGTGAACAGCAAATGCTGGCTCTAGCACGTATTTTACGTACGGGCGCCAACATGCTTTTGCTAGATGAAATTACCGAAGGCTTGGCACCTGTCATAGTGCAAAAGTTAGCCGAGGTCTTAACTCAGCTAAAAGAGAAAGGGTTAACTATTTTACTGGTTGAGCAAAGCTTCCGTTTTGCTGCACCTATTGCTGATCGTCACTACCTAATGGAGCACGGTCAAATTGTAGAAGAAGTTAAAAAAGACGAATTAGAAAGCAAAAAAGACATACTCAACACTTACTTAGGTGTTTAAAGCTTAAGTGTTGCTGTAAAAAGTTGGATTGAAATACTTAGCACTTAGCTATTCATGGATGATAAACAAAACAACAACAAAAGCCGGCAAGGCATCGGAGTAGACGAATGAAACTAATAAAAAAAGTACTAACTGCAGCAGTTGCAACAGCTATGACCGCAGGTGCTGCTCAGGCAGCAATCACCGATAACGAAGTGCGTATTGGTTACTTAGCAGATATGTCGGGTACCTACCGTGATTTAGCAGGTCCTAACGGTTTAGAAGCCTTGCGTATGGCGGTTGAAGACTTTGGTGGAACGGTTAACGGGAAAAAAATTGTAGTTATCAATGCTGATGACCGTAACAGCCCAGATGTAGCTTCTAGTACTGTGCGTCAGTGGCTAGAAAGCGATAAGGTGGACATGGTTGCAGGTTTGGTTGCTTCTTCAGTTACTATTGCTGCCACTAAGGTCTTGGAAGGTTCAGATGCTATTGGCCTTGTTAACGGCTCTGCCGCTTCAAGCATTACTAACGAACATTGTACGCCTAACCACATTCACTGGGCTTATGATACCTATCCACTAGCTAACTCAACGGCTTCGGCTATTGTGGCTGAAGGTGGTAAAAACTGGTTTATCGTGACTGCTGACTATGCTTTTGGTCATTCGCTAGAAAATGATGTGCGTACTGTTGTAGAGCGTGATGGCGGTAAAGTTGTAGATACCGTTCGCCACCCACTTGCAACAAATGACTTCTCTTCTTACATTCTACAAGCCCAGGCTTCGGGTGCTGATGTCGTTGGTTTTGCCAACGCCGGTGGTGATACCGTTAACTCGGTCATTACTGCAGGTGAGTTTGGTTTAGCACAATCTGGTCAAACCGTAGCTGCACTATTATTCTTCTTAAATGATGTTCATGCCCTAGGTGTACAAACAGCTCAAGGTATTCAGCTGGTCACTGGTTGGTACTGGGATAAAGACAAAGATGCACGCGCTTGGTCTGACAAGTTCTACAAGCGTACCAATGCACGTCCTGGCATGGTTCATGCGGGTATCTACTCAAGCACTATGCATTACCTAAAAGCGGTTGAAGCAACAGGTAGTGATAATGCCAAGGTGGTACGTGCTGAAATGGCTAAAACCAAGGTTAACGATATGTTCACTAAGGGTGGCTACATCCGTGAAGATGGTCGTATGGTGCACGATATGTACCTAGCCCAGGTAAAAACACCTGCTGAATCTAAAAATGAGTGGGACCTTTACAAGATCGTACGTACTATCCCAGCAGATGGCGCTTTCCGTCCTTTGTCTGAGAGTAAGTGCTCTTTAGTAAAGAAGTAATTCATTAAGCTGGATACTAGCGGGGTCGTCCTGATCCCGCTTTATAAATAAGAATATTGTTAAAGGATGGTACGCAGATGACCATGATATTTGGAGTGCCTGCAGCCGCATTTTTCGGTCAGTTGCTGCTAGGTCTGATCAACGGCGCTTTTTACGCTCTCCTGAGCCTAGGGTTGGCAATTATTTTTGGCCTACTCAAGATAATCAATTTTGCGCATGGTGCCCAGTATATGCTGGGGGCTTTTGCAGCTTATCTGTTGCTAAATTATTTAGGCATTAACTACTGGGCGGCCTTGTTTTTAGCACCGCTTATAGTGGGTACTATCGGCGCACTAATAGAACGTTATTTGCTACGTCGCATTACTCATATAGACCATATTTATGGGCTATTGCTTACTTTTGGTCTAGCGCTAATTATCCAAGGTTTATTTACCAATTTGTTTGGGGTTTCTGGTAACCGTTATCCAGTGCCTAGCGAGCTAAGTGGTGGTATTAACCTAGGTTTTATGTTTATGCCTTATTACCGAGGCTGGATAGTTGCTATTGCCGTGGTGGTTTGTATTGCAGTTTGGTTCTTAATAGAAAAAACCAAGCTAGGTGGTTACTTAAGAGCTGGAACTGAAAACCCTGCCTTAATGCAAGCTTTTGGTATTAACGTACCGTTACTAGTAACTCTTACCTATGGCTTTGGTGTTGCTTTGGCTGCCTTTGCTGGTGTGTTAGCTGCACCTATCTACTCAGTTGCTCCAGGTATGGGGGCTAACCTTTTAATTGTAGTATTTGCGGTGGTGGTTATCGGTGGTATGGGTTCAATTATGGGTGCCATAGTGACAGGTCTTGCCATGGGTATAGTAGAAGGGCTGACCAAGGTTTATTACCCGGAAGCATCCAATACTGTTATTTTTCTAGTAATGATACTGGTACTGCTGTTACGTCCAGCAGGACTCTTTGGTAAGGAGGCATAGATCATGGCTATGACCGAAACTAAAAGCTCAAGAAATACTGCAGCGCAAGAGCAGAAAAAAGCCGCTAACCGTCGACGCACTATCGTTTACCTAGTGCTCTTGGCTATCGCTCTAATCGCTCCTTTTCTTGCTTACCCAGTTTTCTTAATGAAAATACTGTGTTTTGCACTCTTTGCCTCTGCTTTTAACCTAGTGCTTGGCTACACAGGGCTTCTGTCTTTTGGGCATGCTGCCTTTTTAGCAACGGGTGGTTATTTTACCGGCTACTTATTAAGTAACCATGCTATAACGCCTGAGATAGGTATTATTACGGGTACTATTGCAGCAATAATTTTGGGTACCTTCTTTGGCTTGCTATCAATTCGCCGTCAGGGTATTTATTTTGCAATGATTACCCTAGCCTTAGCTCAGCTGGTATTCTTCTTCTACCTGCAAGCAGACTTTACAGGTGGTGAAGATGGTATGCAGGGCGTGCCTCGCGGTTATTTATTTGGCTTTATTGACTTAGAAAACAACCTAGCAATGTACTATTTTGTACTAGCAATTTTCTTGCTCGGTTTCTTACTCATTCAACGCACTATTCATTCTCCTTTTGGGCAGGTATTAAAAGCCATTCGTGAAAATGAACCTCGTGCGACCTCCTTGGGTTACAACGTCGATGCTTACAAGTTGGTTGCCTTTGTTATTTCTGCTGGTTTGGCAGGCTTAGCTGGCTCCACTAAAACTGTAGTCTTTCAGTTGGCTTCTTTAAATGATGCTCACTGGCACATGTCGGGTGAGGTCATTCTGATGACTCTAGTAGGCGGTGTAGGTACTTTGGTTGGGCCTATTGTAGGTGCTACCTTTGTATTAACCTTAACTCACCAATTGGCACAAAGTGCTGTAGGTGATTGGGTCAACGTCATTCTTGGTGTAGTGTTTGTGGCCTGTGTTATGGCTTTTCGCGCTGGTATTGTGGGCGAGATACAAAAATTCGCTAAGAAAAACTTTAAGTAAAATCTAGTATTTTTATGTAGCTCTGTGGGTCACTCTCTGTGCCCTTGTTTGACCTGCCAGGCAACTGGCAGGTCTTTTTTATTACAAAAGCTATGACTTAATAGTAGGATATAAAAATTAAAAACATTTCAATTAGGGCTAAGTGAATATGCACCCATACCGAGCAGTAATGTTATTTGTTTCCCTGCTGTTAATGCTTGTTTATACAAGCTTCGCCTTTGCTGTTGAGTGTGAGAGCTATGCTTCTTTAATTCGGACTGAGGGCAAAGTGCAGCTAGTGGCTCTAGGTTCGCCTTTCCCCAAACGTAATCTTGACTTGCCTTATGCGCTTTGTAGTGGCGATAGGGTGCAAACAGTGGCTGAGGCTCAAGCACTTATAAGTCATTCAGGGGGTGAGTTAGTTTTAGCAGAAAATAGCAGCTTAGAAATGTTAGATGTTGATAGTCTATCCCTAACAGAAGGTACTGCATTATTTCGGGTGACTAAGCGTGAAGGGCAAAGGTTTGTAGCCAAAACTCCTCTGGTTGTTATTGGAGTTAAGGGAACCGAGTTCTTAGTGAGTAGCCAAAGCTCACGTAATGATGTTGCACTTTTTAAGGGTGAGGTTGAAGTGGAACGGCAAGATGGTCAGGAAATGGCTTACTATGAATCTAAGCCTGTTTCAGCTATGAGTTTTTCAGAGTATCAAGCCTTTCAACAGCAATCCTTTAATGAGTATAAAAATAATTTAGAACAAGCTTTTAGTGATTATAAAGAACAGCAACTAGCCGAATTTAAAGCCTATGTTAGTGGTGTTGATTTACAAGCAGGTCGGCAGCTAACTTTAAGTGGTGAAAATGAAAAGCCTGAAGCCATTGATGCACCCATCAACAAGTCAGTTGAAAAACTACAGCAGCAGCTAAACTCATGGCTGGAGTAGACTGGCTAGGTTTTACAAAAAAACGCGGTATCTATTTACTGGCAGCTATTTTTTTACTGCTAGTCTACACGCTAGCCTTGCAACCACCTGCAAGAATTGAGTCTTTCGCTAGTGCAGTCAGTGACGGTTATTTTGATTGGAATACACGCAAGCCTTCCGATCAGTTAGTTTTTCTTGAAATAGAAAACACCAGCGTGCAAGCCTTTGGACGTTGGCCCTGGTCGCGAGACTTAGTTGCTCAGGGCTTAAAGCGTTTAGAGGCAGCTGAAGTGATTGGCTTAGATATGCTCTTCTCAGAACCTACTTCTGCTGATAAAGATGAACAATTAGCCGAGGTTTTAACCACTCTACCCATTATCGGTGGTGTGTTTTTAAATGGCCCTCAAGCAAAAACATTAAGCGAGCAAGCTTACAGTCAACTACTGCTCTCATCTTTAACTCAGGTACAAAGTCCACAACTTATAGACAGCGAGCTAGCTGAACTTCCCATTGAAATTATAAATACTAGCCTGCCTTTTTTAGCTGCATTAAATATTGCGCCTGATGCTGACCACAAGTTTCGTCGCTATCCCTTAGCTTTTTGGTTGCAAGACGCTGTGTTACCCAATTTGGGTGTGCAAATGTGGCGAGTAGGACGCTATGAAGATTTGCAACTCACTAGGACCTCAGCTCAATTAGGTGCGCAGTTACTACCTATTGATAAGAAAACCCGCACCAGAATTAACTATTACCCAGAAGATGCATGGCAACGCATTAGCTTTGCTGAACTAATGCAACCTAACTGGGACTCTCAGCGCTTAGCTAATAAATGGGTGGTGGTTGGAGTAAGCGAGGCGGGTGTAACAGATTTACGAGCAACGCCCATTGGTCAATTAGCCGGCCCATTGGTGCACCTAACTTTTTTAGCTAACTTGTTAGATAACACTCTGCTTGCCAATTTAACCAACCTTCAATTATTGTTTGTTTTCCTAACCGTTTTCATTTTATTACTGGCTATTTGGCAGCTAAGTCTTCCCTGGTTACGCTTTGGCTTATCTTTACTCTTAGGGGTAGGTATCTACTTTGCAGGTGTGGCTGGCTATGCTTTTTTTAATCTCTGGTTAGAAGTTTTTTACCCTTTATTATTTTTGTTGGCTGCAGCAGTGACTGGAGAAATCTGGCTATTTGTGGCCAATCGTGCAGAAACAGCGTATTTACGTTCTGCTTTTAGTAGCTATGTTGCACCCTCTTTAGTCGATGAATTAGTCCAGCAGGGCTCTCAGTTACAGTTGGGCGGTAAAAAGCAGCAGTTAACCGTGCTATTTAGTGATTTGCGAGGCTTTACCCCAACTACTGAATTACTAGAAACTGAAGAGTTGGTGAGTCATTTGAATCGCTATTTTGGATTGATGATTGATGAAATTCATCAGCACAAGGGCACCTTAGATAAATTGATAGGTGACGCAGTGATGGCGTTATTTAACGCGCCCTTAGCTGATGATGATCACGCCTACAATGCTTGTTTGACAGCTGCGGGCATGATGCAAGCACTAAAAAACTTTAACCGTCATTATTCAGCTAGTGATCCGCATTTTTTAAGAATGGGAATAGGTATAAACACTGGCGAAGCGGTGGTTGGTAATATAGGGGCAGCTAATCGCTTTAACTTTACTGCCATAGGTGATGCTGTAAATACTTCGGCTCGGTTAGAAAGCGCTACAAAAGAAGTGAATCTAGATTGGCAGGCAGCAATTAAAGCAGGTGAAAATAAACCCTCAAGTCAGGTAGATATTTTAATCGGTGAGCAAACCTACTTGGCCGTTAAAGATCGCTTGCCTTGTTATCCAGTAAATAACCTTGAATTGAAAGGTAAAGCTGCGCCACTCAATGCTTGGGTATTGGATTGGCAAAAAATGATTCAACAGAAGCTATTGCTCTAAAAAGTATTTCTCTATATTCTTAAAGGTAATCTAAAGCTGCCTTCTTATAACCTTTTTTCGATAAAGAGAACCACGCATGAAATTACAGCAGTTACGCTATATATGGGAAGTCGCCCACAATAATTTAAACGTGTCGGCTACAGCCCAAAACCTGTTTACCTCCCAGCCTGGGGTAAGTAAACAAATACGTTTGCTAGAAGACGAGTTGGGAATAGAGATTTTTGTGCGTAGCGGTAAACACCTAACGCGTATAACACCAGCAGGTCAAACTGTTATTGATATGGCGGGGCAGATTTTACAAACGGCAGAAAACATAAAAAAAGTAGCTTATGATTTTAGTAATGAACGCCGTGGCAGTTTAGTTTTAGCAACCACTCATACTCAAGCACGCTATATTCTTCCTGAAGTTATTCAACAATTTATGGAGCGTTATCCAGATGTGACGCTTAGCTTGAAACAAGGGACACCACCACAAATTGCCCAAATGGTTGCCGAGGGGGAAGCTGACTTAGCAGTGGCTACCGAATCTATTGCTAATGCCAGTGACCTAGTGACTTTCCCTTGCTATCAGTGGAACCGCTGTATTTTAGTACCTAAAAATCACCCCCTAGCAAAAGTTAAGAAGCTAAGCCTTAAAAACCTAGCTGAATACCCGCTAGTGACTTACATTCATGGTTTTACTGGCCGGGCCAAGGTGGATGAAGCCTTTGTTAAAGCTGGCTTAGAACCAAAAATAGTGTTCACTGCTGCAGACTCAGACGTTATCAAAACCTATGTGCGCTTAGGTGTAGGGGTGGGTATAGTCGCTCACATGGCAGCAGATAAGCGCGATGATGACCTAGAAGTGATAGATGCAAGCCACCTGTTTGAGCCAAGTATTACCCGCTTAGGAATAAGACGCGGCACTTTTATGCGTGGCTACCTTTACCATTTTATTGAAAAATTAGCGGCGCACTTAAATAAAGATACCCTAGATAAAGGCTTGGCTGCATTAAATAAGCAAGAAGTTGACCAACTGTTTGCTAAGCTAGAGCTGCCGAAGCGTTAATAAAGCTTTATAATTAACTATCAATTATTCACCCTACTACTGTTTAAGGATTGTTATGGAACTGGCTTGTTTAGACCTAGAAGGTGTTTTAGTACCTGAAATTTGGATTGCTTTTGCCGAAAAAACCGGCATAGACGAATTAAAAGCCACCACGCGTGATATTCCTGATTACGATGTATTAATGCGCCAACGCTTACGCATCTTAGATGAACACGGCTTAAAGCTACCCGATATTCAAGCGGTGATCGCAGAACTAGAACCCTTGCCCGGTGCTGTTGAGTTTATTGACTGGTTAAGAGAGCGTTTTCAGGTGATTATTCTTTCAGATACTTTTTATGAATTTTCACAGCCTTTAATGCGCCAGTTAGGCTTTCCAACCCTGCTTTGCCACAAGCTTGAAGTAGACGCAGATGGCCGAGTGACTGACTATAAGCTACGTCAGCGTGACCCTAAGCGCCAAAGTGTTAGAGCTTTACAGTTATTAAACTACCGTGTTATTGCCGCAGGTGATTCTTATAACGACACCACCATGCTAAAACAGGCCGAGCAAGGCATTCTTTTCCACGCGCCACAAAACGTAATAGAAGAGTTTCCGCAATTCCCTGCTGTGCAAACTTTTGAAGATTTAAAGAAAGCCTTTATTAACGCTAGTGACCGTGAGCTGGTTTTATAATGGCTAACTCTTTTCAAAGTGAACAGTTGCAAGGTAAAAAAGCTTGGATTACAGGCGCAAGTTCAGGCATAGGAAAAGCAACAGCTCACCGCTTAGCTGCAGCGGGTATGAATTTGGTTTTATCAGCGCGTCGCTTAGAGCGTTTAGAAACCCTAGCCCAAGCGTTAAAAGCAACGGGTGTAGAAGTGACCCTAGAGCCTGTTGATGTATCTGACCGTGCTGCAATGGCGGCAGTGGGTGAGCGGATTGCAGCAGCTGGCGGTGTTGACCTGCTAGTTAATAATGCTGGAACCATGCCGATTAGCCCGATTCTCTCTGGTCGGGTTGATGAATGGGAGCAGATGATTGATGTGAATATTAAAGGCGTGCTTTATGCCATTCATGCCGTTTACTCTGGCATGGCAGAGCGTAAGCAAGGCCACATTATTAACATTAGCTCAGTTGCGGCAAGAACAACCTTTCAAAGCGCGGGTGTTTATGCAGGGACTAAACACGCAGTTAGAGCTATTTCAGATACGCTACGCAAAGAAGCGATTCGTTACGGTGTTCGTGTTACAGATATTCAGCCAGGTTCAGTCGCTACAGAGCTGCCTGACTCAATTCAGCATGAAAAAATTCGTAACGCAGTAAAAGCTAATCTTTATGCCGACCCTAAAGGTGTTTTACAACCTGAAGATATAGCTGAAGCCATTTATTATGCTGCTTCACAACCCGAGCATGTCGATGTGAGTGAACTGCTTATTCGACCTCAAAGTATGGAAGACTAATAATGCTGCTTTTTATTCATGGTTTCGGTTCAAGTGGTCGGGGCGATAAAGCTCAGTTGTTAAGAAGCTGGTGCCAAGAACAAGGCATCAGTTTTATGGCACCTTCTTTGCCGAATATCCCTGAATTAGCGATTGAAACACTGCAAGAAATAATCGAAGCCATTCAACAACATGAGCCAGTCGGTTTAGTTGGCTCTTCTTTGGGTGGTTTTTATGCTACTTGGTTGGCCAATCATTACCACTTGCCTTATGTGCTAGTGAACCCTTCAGTTGAGCCTTATGTCACGCTTGAACGGGCTATAGGCCAAGGTGTTAATTTTCATGACCAAAGCAGCTATGAGTGGAATACTCAGCACACAGCGAGTTTGCGCCAGTTTAAGCTAGATAAACCAGCAAAAGACTGTTTATTAATGGTGCAAACGGGTGATGAGTTGCTAGATTACCGCCAAGCAGTCAACTACTACTCAGCGGCAGAACAGCTAGTTGAAGAAGGCGGTAATCATGGTTTTACTGGATTTAACCGGCACCTAGCCAAGATTACCAATTTTTTAAGGCTTTAAAGTTTAAAGCTCTAAAACTTAAACTCACTCCATACGGGCGCATGGTCAGAAGGTTTTTCCATGCCGCGTATTGCGTAGTCAATGCCAGTGGCAACACAAAAAGGTGCTAAGCCTTTGCTGGCTAAGAGTAGGTCGATTCGTAGCCCACGCTTAGGCTCATCATCAAAACCTTTGCTACGGTAATCAAACCAGCTAAAAAACTCGTTACTATCTGGGTTTTGTTCTCGGTAGCTGTCAGTAAATCCCCAAGCCATTAAGCGTTCCATCCACTCTCTTTCTTCAGGCTGGAAGCTGGTTTTCCCCGTTTGTAGCCAGCGCTTACGGTTTTTGTCACCTATGCCTATATCTAGGTCTGTCGAAGAAATATTCATATCACCCACCAGTAAAACCCTGTCTCCTGGCGAGTAGTCTGTTTCTAATAGTGTTTGTAAGTCATTATAAAACTTACGCTTGGCAGGAAACTTAACCTCATGTTTAATGTTTTCGCCTTGAGGAAAGTAACCGTTAATCACAGTGATTGTTTTACCATCAGAACATTGATGCTGGGTTGTAATTAAACGCCTTTGAGCGGTTTCATCGTCAGTGACAAAGCCTTTTTTTACACTCAAAGGAGGCTGCTTAGAAAGTGTAGCCACACCATAATGCGTTTTCTGACCATGAAATTCAGCGTAATAACCTAAGTCTTCAATCATTTTATGAGGGAAGTCTGGGTCATTCACCTTGGTTTCTTGCAGAGCAATTATTTCAGGCTGATGAGCTTCAACCAGAGCTTCCATTTGATGAGGGCGGGCACGTAGGCTATTGATATTAAAACTAACCACTTTCATAACTAAACTATTTCCTTCTTAAAATAACTAGATTTCTTAAATTAACTAGAGATCGTTAGGCAATCGAATAAGGGGATTTTAGCACCTTTGTTCTGTTAGAATGCCTAGGTTTTTTACTTAAACTTTTTTTGGCTAAGCTGGGGGCGCTTTATGAGTATTAAATCGGATCACTGGATTCGTCGTATGTCGCAAGAAACGGGCATGATTGAACCCTTCGAAGCTGGACAAATTCGTGAAGCAGAGGGTGAAAAAATTATATCTTACGGTACATCAAGCTATGGGTATGATGTGCGCTGTGCCGATGAGTTTAAAATTTTTACTAATATAAATTCCACCATCGTTGACCCAAAGAATTTCGATGAAAAGAACTTTATCGACTTTAAAGGCGACCGGTGTATTATTCCGCCCAACTCTTTTGCCCTAGCCCGTACCGTTGAGCGTTTCAAAATTCCGCGTGATGTACTGGTAGTTTGCTTAGGTAAAAGTACCTACGCCCGTTGTGGCATTATAGTGAACGTAACGCCCTTAGAGCCTGAGTGGGAGGGTTACGTTACCCTAGAGTTTTCTAATACCACTAATTTGCCTGCAGTTATTTATGCCAATGAAGGCATTGCCCAAATGTTGTTTTTTGGTGGGGATCAGGTCTGTGATGTTTCTTACAAAGACCGAGGCGGAAAGTATCAAGGGCAGCAGGGTGTAACACTGCCTAAAGCCTAAAAGTAACTTGTCTGAGTTATTCAAATACACGAGCTGTTGCTAACAGAAGTGGCTTAAAAGCTAGTCACGCAGTTTTTTGTGAACCTTGTTTTATTAGGAGTTTTTGTGCGTCTTATTCATTGTCTGTTAGCTGCCAGTGTGTTTCTGGTTATACGTTTTTGGTTACCCCTAGATGCAGAAGTTGCCGCAGGGTTAGCTTTGGTTGCTGCCATAGCCTGGTTATGGCTGAGTGAAGCTTTGCATGTGAGTGTGACTGCTTTGCTGGTTCCTTTTCTAGCAACCCTAACGGGTATTTTCAGCCTACCTAAAGCCTTGTCTCATTTTTCAGACCCAATTATTTTTTTGTTTTTGGGTGGTTTTGCTTTGGCAGCAGGTTTGCGCCAGCAAAAGCTTGATCGCTGGATGGCCAGTTGGGTTATGCAAAGGGCCGGAGGGGAGCTAGGTCGTGCTGCACGTTGGCTGTTTGTTTTAACTGCTGTTTTATCTATGTGGATTAGCAACACCGCTACTGCAGCAATGATGCTGCCTTTAGCTTTAGGTCTGCTAGCTCCCTTAGATTATCAACGCTTTCGTAACACTTGGGTTTACGTACTTTTAGGTGTGGCTTTTAGTGCCAATATCGGGGGTATAGGTAGTTTGGTAGGTAGCCCACCCAATGCCATTGCAGCTGCCGCCATAGGTTTAAGTTTTGGGCAGTGGTTAGTTTGGGGTGTTCCACTAGTTATTGTTTTGCTGCCTTTAATGGACTGGGTATTACGTAAAGCGTTAAAACCGGCATTAAAAGCTGAAGTGAGTGTTGTGGGTACAGAAATGACTTGGACCCATTCACACACAGGTATGCTGCTGGTTTTTTTAATGACAGTATTGCTTTGGGTATTTGGTGCGCCTTTGGGTGAAGCCCTAGGTATAAGTAAGGGTTATGATGCAGCTGTTGCGCTCTTAGCTTTGCTACTTTTACACACTTTTAACTTGGCAAGTTGGCGTGAAATAGAAAAAAGTGCTGACTGGGGTGTACTGCTTTTGTTTGGGGGTGGCATTACGCTCAGTGCTGCACTTTCAGCCAGTGGTGCGGGGGCTTGGTTAGCTGCATTGGTAGGAGGAGGTTTTGCTATTATGCCTGCTTTAGTGGTTTTGGCTTTAATGGCACTTTTTACTATGGCCCTAACAGAAGTTGCAAGCAATACAGCCAGCGCAGCTTTATTAGTGCCCTTATTTATAGGAATGACTCCTAATATAGATGCTGAAGTGGTTGCAGTTATTGTTGCTGTTGCAGCATCTTGTGCCTTCCTACTGCCTGTTGCAACACCACCTAACGCCATTATTTTTGGAAGTGGCAAAGTAAAGCAGCAAGATATGATTATTAACGGTGGCTGGGTTACCTTAATGGCTTGGCCGGTTATTATTCTTGCTGCTGCATTGGCACTATTTAACATCTAAGCCTAGAATGACTTTTTTCATTTAACCTGATTATAAAAAGGTAGCTAAGCAATCCATGGAACATACCTATACTCTGACTATTTCTTGCCCCGATAAAATAGGCATTGTCGCCAAGGTGAGTAACTTTTTAGCCATGTATGGTGGCTGGATAACCGAAGCCAACCATCATTCCGATTTAGACGTAAACCGTTTTTTTATGCGCCATGAAATTCGTGCTACCACCCTACCTTTTGGTTTAGATGAGTTTCGTACTGCTTTTAGTCCTATCGCCCGTGAATATGATATGGATTGGGATATTAGCGATTCAGAGGTGAAAAAGCGTGTGGTACTGATGTGCTCCAAGGATTCCCATTGCATGGTGGATTTACTGCATCGTTGGCAAAGTGGTGAGCTGGCCTGTGATATTCCTTTGGTTATTTCTAACCATAATGATTTACGTGATTTAGTTGAATGGCATGGTATTCCTTATGTGCATGTGCCAGTGAATAAAGATAATAAGCCAGAAGCCTATGCTGAAGTTGAGCGCTTAATTGATGAAGCACAAGCTGATTGCGTAGTTTTAGCCCGTTATATGCAAATTATTCCTCCAGCTTTATGCCAAAAATACCAGCATCAAATCATCAATATTCACCACAGCTTTTTACCTTCCTTTGCTGGCGCCAAACCTTATCACCAAGCTTATGAGCGAGGGGTGAAGCTTATTGGCGCTACCTGCCACTATGTAACCGAAGAGCTGGATGCTGGCCCTATTATTGACCAAGACACAGTGAGAGTGAATCATCGTCAAACAGCACAAGATATGGTGCGTTTAGGACGTGATGTTGAAAAAAGTGTATTGGCACGCGGCCTAGTCTGGCACTTACAAGATAGGGTCTTGGTGTATGGCAATAAAACAGTGGTGTTTAACTAGGTGCTTAACAAAATAACTAGGGAGGCGTGGAGTGTTAGAAGGTTTTGCAGTGCTTTTATTGTTTCAGTTAATCGGTGAGCTGATTACGCGCTTATCTGGTATTCCTGTACCCGGCCCAGTTTTAGGTATGGCATTGTTATTATTAGCTGTATTGCTAATAAAAAAAGTACCAGCTGGTGTGCGTACCGCTTCAGAAGGTTTATTGCGCTACCTGCCGCTTTTATTTGTACCGGCGGGGGTAGGGCTAATAAATCATGGTTTATTGTTAAAACAAGATATTTGGGTGATTAGCATTACCTTGGTGGTGAGTACTATTTTTACCCTAATAGTTACCGTATTGGTTTTACAGGGTTTAAAGAAGCTGTGGGGGATAGAAAAAGATGCCTGAAGTCATTTTTGAACTCTGGGTGTATATGGCGGCTAGCCCTTTACTGCACCTACTTTTAACCTTGTTGGCTTTCTTTTTAGCACAGTGGGTTAATCGACGTGCGGGTGGTTCACCTTTACTTCACCCAGTATTAGTAGCTATAGCGCTGTTAGTAGGTTTTTTATTATTAACGGACACACCCTATGCCACTTATTTTGAAGGGGCGCAGTTTATTCACTTTTTAATGGGGCCGGCGATTGTTTCTTTAGCCGTGCCCTTATTTGATCACCGTGAAAGAATTAAGCGTGAATTTATTCCTTTAATGCTGGCTTGTGTTGCCGGCATTATTACTGCAGTGATTTCGACAGTGGTGCTAGTGCGGATGTTAGGTGGGCGTGAAGACACTTTATTGTCGCTAGTACCCAAGTCGGTAACTACGCCCATTGCTATGGGGATAGCTGAACAAATTGGTGGCTTTCCAGCCTTGGCTGCTGGCATCGTATTAATTACTGGTGCTATAGGTTGTATTTTAGGCCCACCGATATTTAAGCTATTAAAAATAAAAGACCATGCGGTGCAGGGTTTTGCAATGGGTTTGGCGGCACATGGTTTTGGTACAGCCCAGTGCTTTAGCCTTAGCAACCTTGCTGGCGCTTTTGCCGGTTTGGCAATGGGCGTGACAGGGCTGCTAAGTGCCTTTTTAATACCGCTGATTATGCGATTCTTTGCCTAATCCAAGCATTAAGCTCGGGTACGGTATTGGCAATAAAGTCTGCACCCCAACTCTTAGGTTCTTCTTTAATGCCTATATAACCAAAGCCTGCTACCAGTGTTTGCATGCCAGCATTGCGGCCAGCTTCAATGTCTCGAATATGGTCACCAACATAAAGGCATTGCTCTGGCGGTGTTGCCAACTGCCTAGCCGCTAGTAAAAGTGGTGCTGGGTCTGGTTTGCTAACACCTAAGTCTTCAGGGCAAACCACCGCTGCAGCTTTGATACGCAATTCACGCAGTAGCAAATCAGTGTAAATGCGTGGCTTGTTAGTGACTATCCCCCAAGGAATAGGGTGTTGGTCTAATTCATGCAAAAGTTCATCTAGGCCAGTAAAAATACTGCTATGTTCGGCTACATTTTCTTGATAAAGGTCTAGTAAACGCTGGCGCAGTTCAGGCTGGTTAGGTTCACCCAACTTAACACCAAAACCTAATTCTACTAAAGCATTGCCACCGTTAGACACTTGATCACGAATGACCGCGTAGGGCAGCTCTGCTTTGCCTTCTTCAACCAATAGGCGGTTTAAGGCGGCTGCTAAATCAGGGGCGGAGTCTACTAAAGTTCCGTCTAGGTCAAAAAGCACCGCTCGCACTGCAAGCGGCTGTTGAGTATCACTGTCCAAGCAAATAACCTCTCAGTGTTTTGCCATTGCTGCTTTTAAGAATTAAAGCACCGTTTTCGTTAATTTCAAATTGGCTAATTTCATTGAATGTTTCTAAAAATTTCTGTTCTTGGTTCATCAGGGCTTCAGGGCAGGCCATTTTAGTGGCTAGGCTGTGCCCAAAAGTTAAGCCTTCATCGGTGAGCTGGTAATCACTAGAGTAACGGTTGCAAGAAGCACTACCAAAAGCACGGCCTTCTTTGTCGAAGGTGAGTGTGACGTTAGAGCTGTCAATAATACCTTCACCGTTAATATCCTCTATTTGCCATTCACCTAGTAGCTGCTCAAGCCGTTTTTCTTGATTGACAGGCTGACTGGTTGAGTCTTGGCTAGTTGTGTAGCTACAACCGACCAAACCAAGCGTTAGAGTCATAAGAGCAGGTGTTACAAAAGATTTAAACAAAATTAACTCGCTTATTTATTCAGGTTTACTAGTACGCATTAGGTAGTTTACTTGCACATCTTTGGAGGTTAGCTTATAGGTTTTAGTTAGGGGGTTATAAGTCATACCCATTAACTCACTGACCTGTAAACCCGCATCACGTACCCATTGGCCCATTTCAGACGGTTTAATAAACTTACTGTACTCATGGGTGCCTCTAGGCAACATGCGCATAACATACTCAGCACCAATAATCGCAAATAAATAAGATTTAGGGTTACGATTAAGAGTGGAGAAGAATACTTGACCACCCGGTTTAACTAAAGTTGCACAAGCTTGAATAACGGCTGCTGGGTCTGGCACGTGTTCAAGCATTTCCATGCAAGTTACTAGATCAAAGCTATTAGGTGCTTCTTTAGCTAGTTGTTCGGCAGTCATTTGGCGGTAGTCAATTTGTAAACCCGACTCTAGCTGATGTAAGCGTGCTACAGAAAGCGGTGCTTCACCCATGTCTATTCCTGTTACCTCTGCTCCACGCTGAGCTAAGGCTTCAGATAATAAGCCACCGCCACAGCCTATATCGGCTACACGCTTACCAGCAACTTGGGCGTGTTTGTCTATCCAGTTAGCTCTTAACGGATTAATGTCGTGAAGGGGTTTGAATTCACTTTCAGGATCCCACCAGCGTGAAGCTAAGGCCTCAAATTTTGCCACTTCACCTTGATCAACATTTTTAATGGGTTCAGGGTTAGTCATGTAATTTTCCTTTAAAGAAGGGCAGTAGTGTAAAGGCTAAACGAATAAGTGTCAGTTTAGCATTGATATTCAAACCTTGTTGCGAGTGAAATAATTACATCTTATATAAGCAATAGTAAACCTATACGTTGATGCCTGTACCGCTGTACAATAGCCCAGTTTACTGTCGGCTGCGAAGGCTGCTGCCCTTGCTGCTATCCCTTTCTATTTAGCTAATTGTGAGAAGAACTCTATGCTACGAACTTTATTTGCACTAATTGTTGCAATGTTGGTTTCTGCACCAGTTTTTGCTAGTGGTTCCACTGAAGCGGTGGACCACATGAATGCCACGGGTACCCTTGCGGGGTATTTAGCAGTTTTTGTTTTTGCTATTGCTTATTTGGTTGTTGTTGGTGAAGAAAAGCTCCAGCTGCGCAAATCAAAACCAGTATTAATAGCTGCTGGTATTATCTGGGTTCTAGTTGGCATAGTCAGTACTGATCATACGGCAACCAAGGCAGCCTTTAGTAGAAACTTTTTAGACTTTAGTGAGCTAATGCTCTTTTTGTTAGTGGCTATGACCTACATAAGCGCCTTAGAAGAAAGACGTGTATTTGAAGGTTTGCGTGCCTGGATGGTTCAAAAAGGGTTTAGTTATAGGTCTTTATTTTGGATTACCGGTATTCTGTCTTTCTTAATATCACCCATTGCTGATAACTTAACAACCGCACTACTTATGTGTGCTGTAGTTCTTAAGGTCGCTGAAGGTCAAAATCGTTTCATTGCTATGGCCTGTGTCAATATAGTGGTTGCAGCTAACGCTGGCGGTGCTTTTAGCCCCTTTGGTGATATAACCACGCTGATGGTATGGCAGGCTGGTAAAGTTCAGTTCTTAGAGTTTTTCGACCTTTTCCTACCTTCAATTGTTAACTTTGTAGTGCCTGCATTAGTAATGACTGTTTTCCTACCTAAGGGCAAACCAGCCAGTATTACAGAAGAAGTTGAGTTAAAGCGTGGTGCTAAGCGCATTATGGGCTTTTTCTTACTAACCATTGCTACTGCTGTATGTGGTCACCAATTCCTAGGTTTGCCACCTGTGTTTGGTATGATGGTGGGCTTAGGTTACTTACAATTCTTTGGTTACTTCCTACGTGTAACGCTACCCAAGTCATTAGAAAAAAAGCGTACCGTTGCTGAAGAAAAAGCTGACCGTGAAAAGCTGCGTTACTTAGGTAGTGTGGTTCCTTTTGATATTTTCAGAAACGTTGCTCGTGCCGAGTGGGATACGCTTTTATTCTTCTACGGCGTAGTGATGTGTGTGGGTGGTTTAGGCTATTTTGGCTATCTGCAACTGGTGTCAGTTTTCTTGTTTGAAGGTGTAGGTGCAAGCTGGGCTGCCTTTGGTATCGGAGTCATTTCCGCAATTGTTGATAACATTCCAGTTATGTTTGCTGTGTTAGAAATGAACCCTGCTATAAGTCATGGCCACTGGTTGTTAGTAACCTTAGCTGCTGGTGTGGGCGGTAGCTTGCTTTCAGTTGGTTCTGCGGCGGGTGTAGCGCTTATGGGTGCAGCACGAGGTCACTATACTTTTATGAGTCACTTACGCTGGGCGCCAGTTATCTTTTTAGGTTATGTAGCAAGTTTGCTAGTGCATCTATGGTTAGGAAATATCTTGGGTGTATTTGAGGTATATAACTAAAATTAACTGAATAAAAAAAGAGCGCTTAATTTTGATTGATTCAAAGTTAGGCGCTCTTTTTGTTTAGCTGGGCTTTTTATTTATCTTTGCGAATAACTTCAATGAGTGCATTCAAAGCATCGGTGGCTGTAAAAATACCGTAAAGCTGATCATCTTCTACCACTATAACGCTACCGACTTTTTTATCAGACATAATTAGCGCAACTTCTTCTAGCGGTGTAGTGCAGTCTAAAGTTAAAGGGTTGGCCGACATAATATCGCCTGCATTCACCTGATACTTCTCTGCATCTGACAGCCCAGAGAAAAGACGAATATCACGATCGCTAATAATACCAACAACCTGACCTTGACCCACAACAGGTAAGTGACGAACACCTGCACCTTCCATAAGCATCATTAGCTCATCTATAGCCGTGTCTTCGGTTACTGTAATTGGGTTTTCAGTGGTGTAATCTTTTAATGGTAGTCGTATGGGTTGCATTATTTTTCCTTAGCAAAATATAACCTGGATTCAACTCTCAAGTGCAACTCATTAAACTAGGATTGGATGGCAAGCTGCTGTAGCATCTTATGCTTTTCAATCGACCAAGAATGAGAAGCAAACATGAGACACTACACACAGCTCACCAGAGAGCAACGATACCAAATATCTGCCCTGCTTGATAACAATTTAACCCAAACTGAGATCGCTAAAACGCTTGGTGTTCACAAATCAACCATTAGTCGAGAGCTTAAACGTAATACAGGCAAACGTGGATATCGGCCTAAACAGGCTCACGAATTTACCGAAGAAAGGATCAAACAACGCTCAAAAAAACGCTTTATTGAGCCTATTTGGGGTGT
>NZ_JMLW01000018.1 GCF_000686905.1 Marinospirillum insulare DSM 21763 | reverse complement strand
CATCAAGCCATTGCAAAAGCACTGAATTGTGACTTTTACTTTGCAGACCCTTATGCTTCTTGGCAACGTGGATTGAATGAAAATACAAATGGCTTAATACGTCAATACTGCCCCAAAGGTTCATGCTTTAAGCACTTAGATGATGAGCATTTTGAATTCATTATGCATCGTTTAAATAACCGACCTAGGAAAACACTTGGAATGAAAACACCAAATGAAGTATTGTTTGAAGAATTACAGGCTGTTGCACTAGCAAGTTGAATCCAAGAAACAAAAAGAGGAAGTAAAAATGAGAAAAGGTGTAATGCGCCCAGGCCACGTACAAATCCGTGTCTTAGATATGGATGAAGCTGTAAAGCACTACGTTGATTTAATTGGTTTAATCGAAATGGATCGTGATGATAAAGGTCGCGTCTATTTAAAAGGCTGGACAGAGGTTGATAAGTACTCAGTGATTCTTATTGAAGCTGATGAGCCTGGTATGGACTTTATGGGTTTTAAGTGTGTTGATGAAGCTACCTTAGATTCGCTAGCAGCTGATGTGCGTAAACTAGGCATTGACGTTAAAGAAATTCCTGCAGGTGACTTGCCTAACTGTGGTCGTCGTATGCAATTTGTAGCGCCAACAGGCCATGTGTTTGAACTCTATGCTACTAAAGAGCAGACCGGTAAGTGGGGTATCAGCGATGTTAACCCAGAAGCTTGGCCGCGTGATTTAAAAGGCATGAAAGCAACCCGATTTGATCACTGCTTACTTTATGGTGATGATTTAGACGGCAACTTAGAGCTCTTTGATGTTCTAGGTTTTGGCTTGGCTGAGCAGGTGCTTGACCCTGAAGGCAATAGAGCAGCTTTATTCCTAACCACTTCAATGAAGGAACACGATGTCGCTTTTATTAAGCATGAAGAAAAAAATAAATTTCACCATGCCTCTTTTTACCTAGATACTTGGGAAGAAGTGTTACGTGCTGCTGACTTAATTACTATGACAGATACACCTCTCGATATAGGTCCTACCCGTCATGGTTTAACTCATGGTCAAACTATTTATTTCTTCGATCCTTCAGGCAACCGTTCTGAAGTTTTCTGTGGTGGTAGCTACTACTTCCCAGACCACAAAACCATAACATGGAAAGCAGAAGATTTAGGTAAAGCTATTTTTTATCACACCCGTGAACTGAATGAGCGTTTTTTAACGGCTTTAACCTAGTAAACCCGTGGTATCAACCCTAGTGGTTGATACCTATTTATTTAATGACTGGATAAGATTAGTAAGAGAGAAAGTTATGAAAGAGTTTAAGCACTTTATCAATGGTCAGTACCTTGCATCGGCCAGTGGTAAAACCTTTGAAAACCGTAGTCCGGTCGACAACAGCCTACTGGGTAAAACCCATGAAGCTGGGCGTGAAGAGGTTGATGCTGCTGTCAAAGCTGCAAAAGCTGCGTTAAAAGGACCTTGGGGTAAGCTAACTCAGGTTGAACGTACTAAGCTGCTCAATAAAGTGGCTGCACGTATTAATGAACGATTTGATGAGTTTTTGGAAGCTGAGTGCCTAGATACAGGTAAACCACGCTCAATTGCTGCCCACATCGATATCCCACGTGGTGCAGCTAACTTTAAAGCCTTTACTGAAACTGTAGCTAACTTACCCACAGAAGGCTTCCGTATGGATACTCCTGATGGTCAAGGTGCCATGAACTTTGGCCACCGCACACCCAAAGGCGTTATTGCCGTTGTTGCTCCTTGGAACCTGCCTCTATTACTGATGACATGGAAAGTTGGCCCTGCCTTGGCTTGTGGTAATACCGTGGTAGTTAAACCTTCTGAAGAAACCCCTATCACCACCACCCTGCTGGGTGAAGTAATGAATGAGTGTGGCGTTCCACCGGGCGTGTTTAACGTTGTGCACGGCTTTGGCCCTGACTCAGCAGGTGAGTTTTTAACCACTCACCCCGATGTAGATGCGATTACTTTTACGGGTGAAACTCGTACAGGTGAAGCCATTATGAAAGCTGCTGCAGTGGGTTTACGTAACATATCACTCGAGTGCGGTGGTAAAAATCCAGGTATTGTTTTTGCTGATTGCGATATAGAAAAAGCCGTTGAAGGCACTATGCGTTCTGCCTTTGTTAATTGTGGTCAAGTGTGTTTAGGCACTGAACGAGTTTATGTAGAACGTTCTATTTTTGATCAGTTTTTAGCCAGAATGAAAGAAGAGGTCGCTAAGCTTAAATTAGGTCGCCCTGAAGATGAGCAAGCCAATTTTGGCCCCTTGGTAAGCCAAGAGCACCGATCAAAAGTTAAATACTACTATGACTTAGCGGTTGAAGAAGGCGCTAAGGTAGAAATTGGTGGTGGTATTCCTGATATGGGTTCAGAACTGAATGATGGTGCTTGGATAGAACCCACCATTTGGACTGGTTTAGCTGATGATGCCCGTGTTATGCGTGAAGAAATATTTGGTCCTTGCTGCCATATTCGCCCCTTTGATAGTGAAGAAGAGGTAATTGAGTTAGCCAATGATACAGATTACGGACTCGCTGCTGCTATTTGGACAGAAAACTCTTCGCGTGCTGTACGTGTAGCAGAACAAATGGAAGCAGGTATTGTATGGGTAAACTCTTGGTTCTTGCGCGACTTGCGTACTTCATTTGGTGGTGCAAAACAGTCAGGTATTGGTCGAGAGGGTGGTGTGCATGGCATGGAGTTTTATACCGAAATGAAGAATATCTGCATAAAGCTTTAATTTAATACAGTCAAATTTTATGTGAGGCGGTAATGAATAAAGAATTAATCCAAAGCTGCGGTGACGAATTGTACCAAGCCATGGTAGAACGCAAAGCGATTCGCCCTTTAACCGAGCGCCACTCCAACATGAGTGTTGAAGATGCTTATCAGATTTCACTACGTATGCTAGAGCTGCGCTTAGCTGCCGGTGAACGCGTTATTGGTAAAAAAATTGGTGTGACTTCTAAAGCTGTACAAGACATGTTGAATGTTCACCAGCCTGACTTTGGTTATTTAACTGACAAAATGGCCTTTAGTCAGGGCGAAGAAATGCCTATTAGCCAACTACTGTTGCAGCCCCGTGCTGAAGGTGAAATAGCTTTTATTCTAAAAAAAGATTTGATGGGGCCAGGTGTTACTAATGCTGATGTGTTAGCGGCCACTGACTGTGTGATGCCTTGCTTTGAAGTGGTTGATTCACGCATCGAAGATTGGAAAATTAAAATTCAAGACACAGTTGCTGATAATGCTTCCTGCGGATTGTTTATTTTAGGTGACCAAGCTGTTAGCCCAACAAAAGTCGATTTAGCCACTTGTGGTATGGTTGTTGAAAAAAATGGTTCGGTCATTAGCACCGGTGCAGGTGCTGCCGCTCTAGGTAGTCCAGTTAACTGTGTTGCTTGGTTGGCTAATACTCTTGGTCATTTTGGCATCCCCCTTAAAGCAGGTGAAGTCATCTTGTCAGGTTCCTTAGTACCCTTGGTGCCAGTTAAAGCAGGTGATCACATGAGTCTAAGTATAGGTGGTATGGGTAATGCCTCTGTACGTTTTGTTTAAGTCTCCTATAAGCCATTTCTCACCTAATACAATGCAGGCATCACTATGAGTAAAAAATTAAAAGCTCTTATCATCGGCCCTGGTAATATCGGCACCGATTTATTAATGAAAATGCAACGCTCTGAATGGATAGAACCGGTTTGGATGGTGGGTATTGATCCAACCTCAGAAGGCCTTAAACGTGCTGAAGCCATGGGCATTAAAACCTGTGCAACCGGTGTCGATGGTGTGTTAGAGCACATTATAAAAGATGATATTCGCGTAGCCTTTGATGCCACCTCTGCCTACGTTCACGCTGAAAACAGCCGTAAGCTCAATGAGCTAGGTGTGATAATGATTGACCTAACACCAGCTGCGATTGGTCCATTTTGTGTGCCGCCGGTGAACTTGGTTGAACAAACCAAAAACCTGGCCATGAACGTCAATATGGTGACCTGTGGCGGCCAAGCTACCATTCCTATGGTTGCGGCTATCTCACGTGTGCAGCCGGTTGAATACGGCGAAATTGTTGCCACTGTTTCTTCTCGTTCAGTTGGCCCTGGTACACGCGTTAATATTGATGAATTCACCCGTACCACTGCCAGCGGTGTAGAACAGGTGGGTGGTGCTAAAAAAGGTAAGGCAATCATTGTTATTAACCCTGCCGAGCCACCTTTAATGATGCGCGATACCGTGCATTGCTTAACTGAAACCACTCCTGATCAAGCCAAAATTACTGAGTCTATTCATGCCATGGTTAAAGAGGTGCAGCGCTATGTGCCCGGATATCAGCTAGTCAATGGCCCAGTATTTGATGGCAATCGTGTGTCCTGCTTTATGCAGGTGGAAGGCTTGGGTGATTTTCTACCCAAGTACGCCGGTAACCTCGACATAATGACCGCAGCAGCACTGCGTACCGCAGAAATGTTTGCTGAAGAAGCGGCAAATCAGTCCATCACATTACCCGCTCGCGGCTAGGAGAAACCCAATGAATTTACAAGGCAAACAAGTCACCCTCCACGATATGAGCCTACGTGATGGTATGCATGCTAAGCGTCACCAAATCTCATTAGAAGAAATGGTTAATATCGCTACTGGCTTAGATCAAGCGGGTATGCCGATGATAGAAGTGACTCACGGCGATGGTCTGGGTGGTGCTTCGGTTAACTACGGCTTTCCAGCGCACAGCGATGAAGAGTACCTAAAAGCCGTTGTGCCACAAATGAAGCAGGCTAAAATTTCAGCCCTATTATTGCCAGGTATTGGAACGGTTGATCATTTAAACATGGCTAAAGACTGTGGTGTCACCAGTATTCGTGTGGCCACCCACTGTACCGAAGCCGATGTGAGCCAACAGCACATTACCCAAGCCGCAAAAATGGGTATGGATACCGTGGGTTTTTTAATGATGGCGCACATGGTGAGCCCAGAAAAAATCCTCGAACAAGCCAAGCTCATGGTGGACTACGGTGCTAACTGCATTTATGCCACTGACTCAGCTGGTTATATGTTGCCGGATGATGTGACTGCTCGCATTGGTCTGCTGCGTAAAGAATTGCCAAAAAATATCGAAATAGGTTTTCATGGTCACCACAACCTAGGCATGGGTATCGCTAACTCCTTAGCAGCCATTGAAGCGGGTGCTAGCCGTATTGATGGCTCAGTGGCTGGTTTAGGTGCCGGTGCAGGTAATACACCGCTAGAAGTTTTTTGTGCAGTGCTTGATCGCATGGGTGTAGAAACCGGTGTTGATCTGTTCAAAATTATGGACGTAGCAGAAGACCTGGTTGTTCCTATGATGGACCATCCGGTTCGTGTCGACCGTAACTCATTGACACTAGGCTATGCCGGTGTTTATTCCTCTTTCCTCTTATTCGCTAAGCGTGCTGAAGAAAAATACGGCATCTCCGCCCGTGATCTTTTAGTTGAACTGGGTCGACGCGGTACCGTGGGTGGGCAAGAAGACATGATAGAAGACCTAGCATTAACCATGGCAAAAGAAAAGGCTTAATTTAATGGAAAATACAAACAAACTCACTAAAGAACAAATTGATGAACTAGCGACCTACTGTGAAGAAGCCGAATTAAATCAACAAGAAATAACTAAAGTCACCGATAAATACCCAGAAATGACCTACCGTGATGCCTTTGATGTGCAATGGGAAGCACGTCGACGTAAAGAAGCACGTGGTCATAAAGTTGTTGGCATGAAAATGGGCTTAACCTCTTGGGCAAAAATGGCGCAAATGGGTGTTGAACAACCTTGTTATGGTTACCTAGCTGATTACTTCAGCGTACCAGAAGGTGGTGAAATCAAGATGGATGAATTGATTCATCCAAAAATTGAAGCGGAAATTGCCTTTGTAACCAAAGCTCCACTTAAAGGCCCAGGCATCCATATTGGTGATGTGTTAAGAGCCACTGACTTTATTATTCCAGCGGTGGAAGTGATCGATTCACGTTACAAGGATTTTAAGTTCGACTTAAAAAGTGTGATTGCCGACAACTCTAGCTCTAGTCGATTTATCACTGGTGGTCGCATGGCACGCTTAGAGGATGTTGATGTTAAAAACCTAGGTGTCGTTATGGAAATTAACGGTGAGATTGTCGCCACGGGTGCGGGAGCTGCAGTATTAGGTCACCCAGCGGCTTCAGTCGCCATGCTAGCGAATATGATGGGTGAGCGTGGTGAAGAAATTCCAGCAGGCACTTTTATTATGACTGGTGGTATTACAGCCGCTGTCACGGTTAATCGAGGTGATTCAATCAATATTCGTTACCAAGATTTAGGCAGCATTACCGCTAAGTTTGTTTAGTAGTTTAGTGAGTAAGCGTTTACAAAATTAGAAGCAGTTGATCTAGCAACAGGTGTAGTAAATATAAATAATAAGAACAAGGATGTTCTAAAGTAGTAATAAATAATACAAATAAAAATAATAAGGTAATTTAAAATGAAAATTAAACAACTCGCAATTGCTGCAGCTATTTCATCTTGTTTAGCTGCACCTACTTTTGCAGGCCATTATGTACCAGGTATAGAAGGTGTAAAAGCTAGTTCAGTGCCTCCACCAGGAATCTATTACAAGGGCTACTATGTAAACTATGAAGCAGATAAATTCGATGGTGGCGGACCAGATAAAGTAACTGTTAATGCTTTAGCACACCGCTTAATTTGGGTTACTCCACAAGAATTTCTAGGGGGTGATTTAACCCTGGAAGCTATCTTACCGATGATTAATGAAAAAGTTAAAGCAGGTGGAGCAACGGTTAAAAGTGAATCAGGTTTAGGTGACTTGTATTTGGGTGGTGTTATTGGTTGGCATGGCGAGCAATGGGATGCCGTGGGTGGTATGGGCTACTGGGCTGAAACCGGTGACAAGGATAAAGTGGGCCAAGGTCACGATGGCATTATGCTGACTTTTGGTGGTACCTATAAGCTAAACCAAGCAGGTGATATTACTTTAAGCGGTTTAGGTCGTTATGAAATTAATGGTGATAAGAGTGGTGGGGTAACAGTCAAGGATAATCTCACTCTTGAATGGGGCTTAGGTAAGGCTTATGGCACTTTAGATGTGGGTGTTGCTGGCTACATCACTAGAGAAATGTCTGGCTCAAATAAAGAAGAGCGTAATGCGCTTGGTATGTCAGTAGGAAAGTTTTGGCCAGGCTTTATGTTAGGTGCAGATATTGCAGCCTATAAAGAGCTCTCCAGCTCTAATGGTCCTGAAGGCAGTGTAATTCGGGCTTCTTTAACCAAAGTATTTTAAAAAAAAGCCTAGCTGGCTAATACTGGCTAGGCTTTTTTCATGCAGTTTAATAATCAAAGTAAGAGGTGCAGCATGCCTATAGCGCAAATTTATATAATGGAAGGCCGTAGCGATGAAAAAAAAGAACAATTAATTGAAAAAATTACTGATGCAATGGTTGAAGCCCTAGATGCACCTCGAGATGTAGTAAGAGTAATGATTACTGAAATGCCTAAGCAGCACTTTGGTATAGGTGGTAGTTCAGCAAAAAAATTAGGCCGCTAACCTAACTTAATAAATAATATTATATAAGTAGTTTTGTCTGTGTTTTACACAGCGAATTAATAACCAAGTAGGTAAGAAAATGCAAAAGGGTGAGTTAAATAAGTATATATTACTCATGAGCCCCAAGGGTGATATTATTTACACCTGTCGACATGCTAGGGATAAGTTCGCTTTAAACAAAGACTCTTTAAAAGGCCTTAATCTGCGCAGCTTTAAACATCAAAATATGCCAGATGGGCCAATTAATGATCTTTTTGGAGTAGTAAGTAAAGGTAAGCCATGGTTAGGAGTGATCCAGCTTAAGGCTGGATCAGATGAATTATGGGTTAGCTGTTATGTGTTACCAGTTATAGAACAAGGCCAAGTAGCAGAATTACATTGCATTATGCAAGAAGCAGATAACGCAACACTTAGCCGTGCCAGACAAGTTTATGGGTTAAGAAAGCAAGGTAAAATGCCCTTACGTTTAAGGCTGCCGATAAAGTCTACTTGGCAAAGATTGTACTTGGTTTCTGTACTAGCTATTGCACCAATTTCTATAGCGGCAGCTTTAGCAGAGGCTAGCTGGGTTATAGGTATAAGCTTTGTTATTAGTCTTGCACTTTTATTCTTTGCGCAATACCTAGTTATGCAACCTTTTAATCAGTTAGTCAAAACCAGCAAATCCATAGTACATCATCCTATTAAACAAATAATTTATACCAATACGGTTGATGATATAGGCCAGCTGCAGATGGTGATCTCTATGCAGCAAGAACAAACTAGCTCCTTAACCTATAGGCTACAAAACACCTCAGATTTAATCTTTAAACGAGCCAATAATACCGTAGCCAGTATGGAGCAATTAGTTCAGGCACTAGATCAGCAAACCAGTGGCTTAGATCAGCTGTCCGAATCAAGTACCAGCTTGCAAGAAAATTCCCAAGTAATGAGTGCTGAAACTACTTCTAGCAAAACAGCTGTAGAAGCTGCCTTAGCACAAATTGAGCTAGGCCAAACCACTTTAAAAGATGCGATAGAAGGTAATCACTTATTAGCCGAAAAAATTCAACAAAACCGTAGTTACTTTTTAGAGTTAGAAGCAAGCAGTAACAACATAGGTGATGTTCTAGTCGTTATTCAAAATGTTGCTGAGCAAACTAACCTGCTAGCTCTCAACGCAGCTATAGAAGCTGCCAGAGCAGGTGAAGCAGGCCGTGGTTTTGCCGTAGTAGCTGATGAAGTTCGCTCCTTGGCAGCGGAAACCCAAAACTCAGCTGTTAGTATTCAAACCATGATAGAGGGCTTACAAAAAGCGACCCAACAAATTTTAAGCACTTTAGAGCAAGAGCAAGAAATATCAGACTCAAGTGTTAAACAAATAGATGCTGCTGGTGAAGCCTTCAATAGTATTTTAAAAAATGTTGATTTGCTTGTAGCTAGAGTAGCGGCCTTAGAGGAAGGCAATAAACAACAAACCCAAGTTGCAGAAATAGTTGATACACAAGTAGCTGCTTTTATAGAAGCTAACCTAAAAACCTCTAAGGAAGCCAAAACTGCGGATAAACTTAACCAAGAAGTTGCCCGTATGGCTAATAGCCAAAACCTACTTCTTTCAGGCCTAGCACAAGCTTAATGTTTTATTTTTAGGGGCATAAAATGCAAGAAAATTTACCAGATAATGCAGTCACTGTTGTAGTTTCACGCCGTGTTAAAAAAGGGTGTGAAGAAGAGTTTGAGCAGTTAAGTACAGCTATGTCAGTTGCCGCAAAAAAATTTACGGGGCATTTAGGCAGTACTATGTTCCGACCAGCTTCACCAGATGACCCTGAATATAGGATAGTATTTAAGTTTGCTAGCCAAAAAGATTTAGAAGTTTGGCAAGCATCTGAAGTACGTCAAAAACATCTAGAAAACTTTGAAGGTTTGCTTATTGAGCCAGCAAAAACAGAGGTTTTATCTGGCATGGTAACTTGGTTTACACTACCTGCACGCAACCCTATAAAACCACCACCTCGCTACAAAATGACCTTTGTTAGCTGGTTAGCTCTTTATCCCAGTGTAACCCTTATTTTTTTACTATTTGGTGATCTACTAGAGCCAGCCCCCCTAATTCTAAGAACCTTGATAATAACTGCAGTTTTAATGCTGCTAATGACTTATGTACTTATGCCAAGGTTTACCCGCTGGTTTGCCTTCTGGCTTTACCCTAAAGCAGAAAGGGATCAGCGTTAATGCCTATATTTAACACTCAGTTGCCTCAGTTAGCACAGGCTTTAAGAAGCGGAAAAATAACTAGTACACAACTTATTGAAGCAAGCTGTGCTAACTATTCTGCAAGCGAAGATCAACTTAATGCCTATAAAACTTGGGCAGGTGCTAGCGCCTTAGAAACAGCTCAGCATTTAGATAGCTTAATTAAACAAGGCTATGATTTTGGTCCGTTGATGGGTATTCCTATATCCGTTAAAGATATGTTTGCAGTCCCTAACTTACCAACCTTTGCTGGCTCAGCTTTAGATTTAGGTCCAGCTTGGCAACAACCAGGTAAATTAATTCAAGCCCTATTGCATCAAGCAGCTGTTATTACCGGCAAAACACATACCGTAGAGTTTGCTTTAGGTGGGTTAGGTGTAAACAACCATTGGGGAACCCCAAAAAACCCCTGGTCTAAAGATCAAGCTAGAGTGCCGGGTGGTTCAAGTGCAGGTGCAGGCGTATCTTTGTGCCAGGGGTCAGCATTTTTAGCTTTGGGTACAGATACAGCGGGTAGTGTACGTATCCCAGCTGCGATGACAGGTGCAGTGGGTTTGAAAACTACCGTAGGGCGCTGGCCAACAGACCAAATCGTCCCTCTTTCCACTTCTTTAGATACGCCAGGCATTCTTGCCAAAAATGTTACTGATTTAGCCTATGGTTACACAGCTATTGAAAGCCAACTTAGTGGGCAAGAGGTAAAAGTACCTAACCTTGTTAGCTGTAAAGGTTTGCGTATTGGGTTAGTAGAAAACTTTTTTTGGGAAGGTGCCAGCAATGCAGTAGTAGAAGAAGTGCGTCGTGCAGCCAGCCAGTTAGAAGCAGCAGGTGCCGAACTCATTCCATTGCAAGTGCTCAGCTGCGATGAGGTTTTTGCTTGCTTTCAAGCAGGTGGTTTAAGCGTGGCTGAGCTTGCTGCCTTTTTAACCAATAAGCTACCCACTAGCTACGCTAAATTAGACCCTGTAGTACGTACAAGACTAGAAGATGGCGCAGCAATAAGTGTGAGTGAATATTTACAGCGCAAAGACCTTTTAGCTCAAGCCAGTTTAACAGCTGCCCAAACCTTTGAGCAGGTAGATGTATGGCTACATCCCACTCTGCCAATAACAGCACCGAGTATGGTAGAAATTGAGCAGCTAGAAGATTATCGTCGTCTAAATATGTTGGCTTTACGCAACCCATCCATAGCTAACCTTATGGGTTTGTGTGCCTTAAGTTTGCCGGTAGGTGTCGATGAGCAAGGCCTACCTATAGCAATGCAGCTTACTGCAGGCGCACAACAAGAAGTTAAGCTCTTAGCGCTAGCCCAAGTTATAGAGCGGCAGCTAGGTTATTACCCTGATTTACCCAATTAATTTATTAGGAGCAAGTATGCCGCAATTAGTAGGACGCCAAGAGTTAGCTTGGCAATCAGCCTTAACTGCAGCCCAAGCAGCGATGGCTAAAGCAGATGAATTAAAAATAAAAATTCATGTGGCCGTAGTTGATGTAGCAGGGTTAGAGCTAGCTTACTTACGTCATAACGGTGCCTTTTTACACTCAGCTCAAATTGCACGTGATAAAGCTTATACTTCTGCTAGCTTTGGAATGCCTACGGGAAAATGGCCTGAAGTTTTAGAAGACAACCCAGCTTTAAAGCTAGGTTTTCCACATCAGGAACGCTTTATAGTGTTTGGAGGTGGCCTACCTATAGAGCATCAAGACATGCTTTTAGGTGGTATTGGTGTTTCTGGCGGTTCAGCTGAACAAGATGAGGCTTGTGCTCTAGCAGGGTTAGAGGCAATTAATAGTTAGTTTTTAATCTGAAAAGGAAAGTTTAATGCCAAGTGCTTTAATAGAAACACGTCAAAATTACTCGCCAGAAATTGAAATTGGTATCATGGATGCAGTTCATTCTGCGCTTTGTGAGGCTTTTAAAATAACACCAACGGATAAAAATATTCGTTTATTAGTACATGAACCACACAGGTTTGTCTATCCAACGGGTCATGAGCAACCAGAAACTTACACTCATATAAGCATTGACTGTTTTGCTGGCCGAACTATCCAAGCTAAAAGATTATTGTATAAAGCGATAGTAAAAAACTTATCTTGCTATGGTATTCCAGCAAAAAACATCAAAATCTTGCTGCGTGAAATCACTACTGAAAACTGGGGTGTCAGGGGTGGTCAAGCTGCATGCGATGTTGATCTTGGCTTTAATCTTAATGTTTAACCAAATAAGCCCCGCACTCAGCATGGTGGGTATAAGGAAATTGGTCAAAAAAAGCCAAGCGTTCAATTTTATGCGTGAGTGTTAGGGTTTTTAAGTTATCTGCTAGCGTTACTGGGTTGCAGGAAATATAAATAATTCGTTCATAGTTTTGCACTTGTTCTAGCGTGGCTTTATCTAAGCCAGCTCTGGGTGGGTCGACTAATACGGTTGAAAAGTCATAATCCTGTAAATTGAATTTACTGGCTTGCTTTGAATCGGGTTCATTTAATGCTTTAGAGAAATCTTCAGCAGCCATGCGCTCAATACGCACATTGTTTATATTGTTAGCCTGAATATTATACTGACCAGCAGCTACAGAAGTACGGCTAATTTCTGTGCCCAGCAACTGCCTAAAATTATTAGCTAAAGCTAGCGTAAAATTGCCATTACCGCAGTAAAGCTCAACTAAATCACGTTTTTCTTCATCGGCTTTCGGGCTAGAAACAGCTTGTGCCCATTCCAGCATGCTTTGGCAAATCCACGGGTTGGGCTGAGTAAAGCTGCCTTCTACCTGCTTGTAAACAAGGGGTTGCCCGTTTACCTGCAAGGTTTCAAGTACAAAGTCTTGTTCTAAAACACGCTTTTGTTTGCGTGAGCGACCTATCAGCATTACCCCTAATTCAGTTTGTAGCTGTTTTGCGGCAACTTCCCATTCATCTTCTAACGGGCGATGATAAATAAGGGTAATTAGTACTTGCCCAGAAAGCGTGGTTAAAAACTCCACCTGAAATAAGCGGTGGCGCAATAAGGGTTTATCACGAATGGCATCGAGTAATAACGGCATTAAACGGTTAATTTCTTTGCCTGCTACTGGGTATTGGTCCATACGCACTAGGGTGCGGTCTTTTTTAGGATCTTCACCTATTTCAAACATGGCATAAAAAAGATCATCGCCTTCATGCCAAACTCGAAACTCAGTGCGCAGCCGATAGTGGCTAGCAGGTGAAGCAAAAACCTCTAGCTGGGGTGGATTAAACTCAGCAAAAGTTTGTTTTATTAGCTCAGCTTTTTCAGCTAGTAGTTGCGAGTAAATGGCAGGGTTAACTTGAGGCAGCCTAGAAGACATAGTGTAATTTAATCTCGTAAAAATATTAGCTAACCTGCTTGTCTAGATTGAAGCTGGTTAGTTGTTTTAGTTGGCTAAAGCCAAATGATTGTAAGAAATGAGGAAGCTGACTAGCGGTAGACAAAGGGGCAGTTAACCAGCAGCTAGGAATAAAATTTGTTGGGCAAGATGGATTAGCATAGCCAGATTCAGTTAATAGCTGAACTACACGGCGAGCGATGGCTGCGCCGGAATCTATCCATTGCCAAGGAGCTGTACCTGTTTGTTCTGCAACTCTTGCCAAATGTGGCTGAAGTAAAGGAAAATGGGTACAACCCAGAACAACGGTATCTAAGCGTGACGCTGCTAAAAATGGCTGTAAAATTTCCAACAAGTCTTGGTCAGCTACCTTACCGCCAGCCAAGTGAACTTCAGCTAACTCAACAAGCCGATTACTACCCACTTTAATGATTTCGCAATCAGCTGCAAAAGTTTTAATTAACTTTTCTGTGTAGGGGCGACTTACTGTACCGCAAGTGGCTAAAAGACCAATTTGACCACTGCGAGTCATTAAGGCAGCAGGCTTAATAGCTGGAACCACACCCACCACGGGTAAGTTACAGCTCATACGCAGCTCAGGTAAAGTTAAAGTACTGGCAGTATTGCAGGCCAAAACGATTAAACTGGGTTCAACTTCCTTAATTAAACTGGCAATAACCGAGAGCACTCTTTTTTTGAGCCAAGCTGCACTTTTTTGTCCATAAGGAAAAGCCGCATTATCACAAGCATAGACTAGCGGTAAACTAGGTAAACGCTCTTTTAGCGCTTGCACAACAGAAAGCCCACCAACGCCTGAGTCAAAGACTAAAATTGGGCCAGAGAGAGGAGTAGGTGCGCTTGTTAGATCAACCAAGATGTTGCCTATTATAGACTGAACAAAAGGTCATTTTACGCCCTGCAATGGCCTTTCAGCAAATCGGAATATTTATCTTTATTATTGGTGAAGAATGTTTTCGCAAAAAAACAAATCTGAGTATGTTTTAGAGTTCACTAGAACTCTGCCTAAATCAAAAAAAAATGTAACTAGCCTCTATCTTTTTCCACCCGGAGAAGCTGAACACCTGCCCGAGCTTTTAGATCGTACTGAATGGAATGCTCGCCCAATTGATTTTCGTTACCGTGTTTTAGGAATACCCGAAGATAAAAAACAGCATGCTGAGCAATCGGTGTCCTTGTTGTCGCCCCACTATGAAACCCTGCGAAGCACTTGGTTAGCTAGCTTTCAGCGTTCACTAGAAAAAGTGCAGTATCAAATACAGCAAGCTGGGCTAGGTGAACAGCAGGTTGGTCGGTTACTACTTTTACTTAGAGGTTTTGCTAAACGTATTCGCACCAACGTATCGAGTGAGCCAAGGCAGAGTCGTTATCAGCGTCAGCTAGATGTGTATTTTTCTTGGTTAGCTGAACAGAGTTTGTTGGCTTTAATAAAAAATGAAGGCTGGGCAGACCTACCCGAAACAGCTCAAGCCGAGCTAAAAGCCTATTACCACGAAGAAATTGAATACCGCAAAGCTCAAGGCTACTTAAAAGAGTTGGACAGTCGATCCGCAAGAATCTTCTATCGTATGCAGTTGTACCGACGTTTTTTAGATAGGTATATTTTATTAAAGCCTGATGTAATTGAGCTAGGCAATATTGCTAGACGCAGTGTAAAAGCCTTTATAACCACTTTAATTATGAGTGCGTTTACTATATTTATATTTTATTACCGAGACTCAGGCTACTCATTAAGTATTGGTCTTATTCTTACTGTGGCTATGGTTTATGCCTTGCGTGACCTGTTACGTGATGACCTAGTGAAAGTCTTAACCGACTATATTAGAAAAGATAAAGCTTTATGGAAGCTCAGGTACCGAAAAAATAAAAAATCACCTTTGCTATTTCAGCAGTTTTTATGGCGCTCAATTATTAGCTTTGAACAACTACCAGAAAGTGTGAAGAAAAATAGTGGAAAGTGGTTTTTTAGTGCGGGTAATAATATTTTCTTTTTTCGATCAGAAATTGATGGTGATGGCTATTTAGGTATCGAAGAAAATATAGAAGAAAGCATTGAGATTGACTTCAAGCCTTTTGCTGACCTGTTAAGCAGTGTTAAAACGCCCATTTATCACTATGACTTCAATGATGAAGAAGCAGAGGTAGGTACTCATTTAATAGAGCAGCGTCACTATTATAATTTAGTTTTAGTGACTGAGGATTCCCAAGCAGAGGAGCCAGTCAAGGTGCAGCGTTGGAAGCTCACCCTGACGGCGGAAGGAATAGTGAACACGCTTGTTGGGCGTGTAATTGAGCCATCTAAAGCCTAGTTTTTAAAACCTAGGCCTTAGAAGGATTCTTAAGTAGGAAATGTGCAAAAGCTGGTAAGAGCCAAAGTGCGCCAATCATATTCCAAAGGAACATAAAGGTTAGCAAAATGCCCATATCTGCTTGGAACTTAATAGGCGAAAATACCCAAGTACCTACGCCTATTGCTAGGGTTAGGCCTGTAAAACTAACCGCCTTACCAGTAGAGCGAAGTGTATGGTAGTAGGCGTCTTGCAAGCTTTTTCCTTCACCTAAGTATTGGCGTAGGCGTGAGTAAATATAAATGCCGTAATCCACACCTATACCTACCCCTAATGCAATAACAGGTAGTGTAGCCACTTTTACACCTATGCCCAGTTGCGCCATAAGCGCCTGGCAAAGTACCGAAGTTAGGCCAAGGGGTGCCACAATGCACACCACTGCACGCCAAGAACGGAAGGTAATAAATACTAAAGAAGCGACCACAGCATAAACAAAAATCAGCATAAAGGTTTGCGCACGGGCAATTTCTTCGTTGGTCGCTGCTTCTATACCAGCACTGCCTGCCGCTAACATAAACTGGGCAGCCTCAGAATTATTTTCAGCAGCAAAGTCTTCTACTGCCTTAGTTACTCTAACTAGGGTGTTAGCTTTATGATCTTCTAAGTAAAGAATAACGGGTAAAAGATCACACTGGTTGTTAATCATGCCGGCAGGCAGGTTGCTCATGGCTTGGTTAAGTACAAATTGGTTACGAGCAAGGGTTTCCCATTTCAAATTACCTTCATTAAAGCCGGCAATAACTCGCTTGGTAATGTAGGCGGGCGACAAGGTACCCTGCACACCAGCAACATTCTGCATTTGCCATTCTAGTCTATCAACAGCTTCTAAGGCTTCATAAGCAACACAGCCTTGTTCGGGTGTTTCTACCATAACAACTAGCACATCAGCACTGGTTGCGTAGTTGTCTGTTACATAGGCGTTGTCTAGGTTATAGCGAGAGTCGGGGCGCAGCTCTGGCGCACCTTTATCTAGGTCACCAATTTTTAAGTCGGCACTGGCTACAAAGCCAAAAACACCTAAAAGTAAAGCTGCTGCTAAAGACCAAGGTGCAGCCTTGGCATGGGTGAAAAAAGACAAACGGTGCCAAACGGGTGAGTGCTCTAAGCGCTTATTTTTAGCACGCATAATGCTGGTTAGGCTGACACCTAAATAAGACATTAGTAAAGGTAAGAGAATTAAGTTAGTCAGAATAATAACCGCTACACCTAAGGAGGCAGCAACGGCAAGCTCTTGAATAACTTGAATATCTATAAATAGCAGGGTCATAAAACCTATGGCATCTGACACCAAAGCTAAAATACCGGCTATGTATAAACCACGGAAGGCTAGGCGAGCTGCAGTAATGCGATCGTGACCAAAAGAGGCTTCTATTGCCATGGCATTGATTACTTGAACACCATGTGAAACAGCGATAGCAAAAACTAAAAAGGGTACTAGCATGGAATAGGGGTCTAAGCCGTAGCCCAAAAGGTTAAGCAGACCTAACTGCCAAGTAACCGCAACGACGGAACACAATAAAGAGATTAAAGCACTTTTAATGCAGCGTGAATAAAGAAATAACAAAACAAACGTGATGGCTAAGGCAATTAAAAAGAAAAACCCTACCTGAGTTGCACCATCAATTAAATCACCAATAAGCTTAGCAAAACCAATGATACGCACGTCAAAGTCTGAGTCGCTAAACTGGTCGCGTACTTCCTCTAAGGCAGCAGAAAAAGCTTGGTAATCAAGCGGCTCGCCATCTACCATTTCTAGCAAGGGTGCTACAACAATGGTTGATCGAAAGTCGTTGGCAATCATAATGCCAACCTGACCTGATTTAAGCAGGTTTTCACGCAACTCTTCTAGGCTGGCAGCACTACCATCATAGGTATCAGGAATGACCGTTCCGCCTTCAAAGCCCTCTTCGGTAACCTGTGTCCAACGCACGGCTGGATCCCATAAAGATCTAACAGCAGACTGATCAACGCCTTCCAAATAGCGTACTTCTTCATAAACATCTTGCAGGCGCTGCATATATTCAGCACTAAAAATGTCTGCATCCTTTTGCTTAGCCGCTACAACAATACGCACCGCATTACCCAAACCACGCAAGTCATCTTGGCGATCCATAAAATTTTCTATGTAGGGGTGCGATAGGGGAATAAGCTTTTCAAAGCTAGCTTCAGGCTTAACCTGAACTGCTTGAAAGCCTAAGAAAATGGTTAAAGCTAAAAAGAAAGCTAACCAAATGGGTCGAAAGTTAAAAAAAGTATTTTCGATTAGGGGTGCTTGTTTTGTATTCATAAAGATAGTCCTTATCGCCCTAAGGTTTCAGCTAGTGGCAAGCTGTGCAGGCCACCACGACCAACAGCAATCAATTCTGTGCCTTGGCGGGCTGCTGCTAATAAAGAGTAGCGCCCTGCTAGGGTGTGCAGTTTAAGTGCTTGTGCAGGGCCTGTTAGATACTCACCATTTTGACCCAATAAAAGCAGTTGGTTATTCTCTAAGACTAAGCCCGTGTTTAACGTTTGTTCGCCAGCATGCTCTAGTGCTTGCCATGAATCACCCGCATCTAAACTCATAAATAAATGACCACGCAAGCCACTGGCAATTAGTTGCCCAGCAGAGGTAGCGAGCAAACCAAACAGCGAGCCGTCATAATCAAGTTGCAAACTTTGCCAATGCTTGCCTGCATCGGTTGATCTATAAAGATTGCCACGCTCACCGGCAATAAATAAATTGCCCGCTGTATCTTGGGTAATGGCATTGTTGTGGTAGCCATCTGGGTTAGGTAGATCATCCATCAAGCTTTGCCAAGTTTTGCCTGAATCATTGGTTGTAAGCAGTAATCCATAACCACCTACTACAAAACCTTTTTGTTCAGAAGTGAAATAAACATCTAAAAGAGGTGCTTCTTCAGTATCTTGGTGGATGAGTTGCCAGCTAGCACCCGCATCTTTGCTACGTAGAATCATGGCTTCATGGCCTACAGCAAAACCGACTTGAGGAGTAGGGAAGTGGACACTCGTTAACTGACTTATAACGGGCACCTGAGCTTGTTGCCATTCTTTACCTGGGTCGCGATAAATAATGTGTCCACGTTCGCCGACAGCAACTAAACGGTTGCCGGCAGTGGTAATGTCTAACAATAGAGATTGAGTGACCAACTCAGACTTAAGAGCTGGCCTAACTAGAGCAGAGTCTGCAACAAGAAGCGGCGTATAGAGGCTAGCCGCAAGTAAAAGGTAGGTAATTTGCAGTCGTAAAGACCATAAACTCGAAGCCATAGCAATCTCCATTATTTTTATTTGCTGATGAAATCCAACTTTAGCACCAAGTTGCACGTCAGACAAACGATCGTTTTAAATGAGTAGGGTTTTACTGGATAATTTTTAGACCCTTAAGTCTAACAATGCTTTACAATACATCAATTAAAGTGAAAGAGGTTGCATTGATGTTGGCTAGAGGTCTGAGTTCCTTTTTACTAGGCTGTTGCTGTTTATTAGCCTTCGAGGCTAATGCACAGGCCAAAGGTATTGTCAGTTTACAAGTCGAGAATGATGCGCTAGTAGGTTTAGACAAGCATTACACTAGTGGTGTGTTACTAAGCTACTTTCCATTAACTCCTGCTCCAGACTGGGCTATTTCTGTCATGAATGACCTAGGCTTAAAAGTTGTACCAGATAAGGTTGCATTAGAATATTCGATTGGTAATACCATTTTTACACCCAAAGATTTTGAGTCTACCGAACCTTTACCAGACCAGCGCCCTTGGGCAGGGCATACCTTTGCTAGCTTGGCTATTATGCGCAAACCCAAGCGGCTTGATAGCTTTATCAAGGTAGGCGATAAGTTAAATATTACCCTAGGGCATGCTGGTCCTGCTTCAGGTGGTGAGTGGGGCCAGAAAAAGCTTCATGAAATAATAGGTTCGCCCAAGCCAGGTGGTTGGCAGCATCAAATAGGTAATGAAACAACCTTCAATCTGCATTACTTTAGAAAGTGGCAAGTGTATCAACAGTTGTCGGATAGCTATGAGTTAGAGTGGTCACCTTTATTTAGTTTAGCATTAGGCTCGCCTTACACTTATGCAAGTTTAGGTTTTACTCTGCGTTTAGGTCCTGACTTAAGGCAGGATTATGGCCCGCCATCCATTCAACCTAACTACCCAGGATCAAGTTACTTCTCACCTGGTCACCCATGGAACTGGTACCTAGTAGCAGGTATGGAGTACCGTTATATGCACTACAATCTATTTTTAGATGGTCCAGTCTTTCGTGATGGCCCCAGTATAGAAAAGTATAGAAACATAGATGATTTTTTTGTAGGTGGTGCAGTTAGTTATGAAAAGGTAAGGCTAGGATGGACTGCGGTTTCCCGCTCAATTGAATTTTTAGGGCAAGCTAAGCGAGATTATTTTGGCTCGCTTAACCTATCCTATTATTATTAAAACTAACCAAACTGCTGGCTACCAACAAAAGGGTTGTTACGCTTTTCTTCACCAAAAGTAGAGCGTGGTCCATGCCCGGGAATAAACTGAATATCATCGCCTAAGGGAAAAAGCTTGGTTTTAATAGACTCAATCAAGTCTTGCTGATTGCTTTTAGGAAAGTCAGTTCGACCTACAGAGCCAGCAAAAAGCACATCACCAACTTGAGCAATTTTGCTTTCAGAATTATAAAAAACCACATGGCCTGGTGTGTGCCCAGGGCAGTGTAAAACTTGTAAGCTTGAGTTACCTAAGGCTAGCTGATCACCATCATTTAGCCATTGGTCAGGAGTAAGGGGTTGAGCTTCAGGGAAATTAAACATTAAACTTTGTTGCCCTAAGCCATCTAACCAAAACTGATCCGCTTTATGCGGACCTATAATTGGAGCACCACTCGTTGCTTTTAATTCTGCCGCGCCACCTGCGTGATCTATATGCCCATGAGTAAGAAGTATTTTTACTAACTTAAGCTGCTTAGTGGCTAGGTGATTTAAAAGCCGATCAACTTCGCCGCCCGGATCAATAATGGCAGCCTCTTGGGTTTCATCGCACCAGACCAAAGTAGCGTTTTGGGCGAAAGGTGTAACGGGAACCACTTCAAACATCAACATCTTTTTACTCCAATAACCTTTAGCTTTACCAGTGAATAAGATAGTATGCGCCTACCAGTTAATTAAAGAACCCAAAGAACTCTACTACACCTATGAACTTTCTTTTACAAAAACTCGCTAGTTGCTTGAGAATGCAGCGCATAACTTTATGTTTTTGTTGCCTATTTTCTGTTTTCTCTCTTAGCGGCTGTAGTGGTACACAGTTTGCCGAGTTTTTGAAGCCTGTCAATGTAGATAAACTATCAGCCTACGAGAAAAAACGCTTGAGCTGTTCAATACAAACAGGTTTACAGTCAGAAACAGACTATGCCTTAATCGGTTCAGGCATAGTTAGCTTAGGGTTTCGTTTACCCTCTTCAGCTGACCAAGATATGAATTATGATCGTCGCTTCGATGATTACCATGACTGTTTACGCATCGCTGGGCTCTAATGAATGCTCTTCCTAGAGTCACTTCTTCCTGATCAAATCAGTTCCTTCAGTAGTTTACTTTTAATTGTTTTTGCAGGGCTTACCTCCGCTATTACTGCCAGCATTGGTGTAGGTGGCGGTGTTTTGTTGCTTGCAATAATGGCAATACTTCTCCCTCCAGCGGCAATTATTCCTGTACACGGCATGGTGCAGTTAGGTTCTAACTTTAACCGTGCAATCATGACCTTTAAAAATATTGACTGGAAGCTACTTGCCGCTTTTACCCCGGGTGCTTTTTTAGGTGCTGGTTTAGCCAGTCTATTTTTAGTTGAGTTACCCCTACATTTATTACAGTTAACCATTGCAGGTTTTATTTTGTTCTTAACCTGGGGACCTAAAGTGCCTGCTTTGGCCTTAGGGCGTTTAGGTACTTTTTTTGCCGCACTGATTACTACTTTTATCAGTATGTTTGCTGGCGCTACAGGTCCGCTAGTAGCTGCGTTTGTAAAACAGCAGCATCAAGGTGATCGCTTTCGTACCGTTGCTAATTTTGCGGCTGCTATGAGTGTTCAACACCTACCAAAAGCTTTAGTTTTTGGAGCAGCAGGCTTTGTTTTTTCAGATTGGCTAGGCTTAATGCTTTTGATGATTGCTAGTGGGGCGCTAGGTACTTGGCTAGGCTTAAGGCTATTAAGTAAGCTGAGTAATCAAAGGTTTGCCCTAGTTATTAATACTGTACTAACCTTGTTAGCCCTCCGCTTAATTTGGTCTGCTTTTTTTAGCTAGCCTGCAAACGTTAAGTTATGTCACTCAAGGTGCGTGGGTCTTTTCTCCAAAGCCCTAAACTAATAGCTAAAGTTATTATAAACACCAGAATAGAACCTAAAATAACCCCTTGCCAGTTCATGGCTTGCCAAAAGGGATCTAGGTAAAAACCTCCTGTGCTTGCTCCCATATAATAAAAAACTAAATAAAGAGCACTGGCACTAGCGCGAGCTGTAGATGCCTGGCGACTTACCCAGCTAGTAATGTTGGAATGACAAAAGAAAAACCCAAAGCTATTAATCAATAAGCCACCAATGATAGCTACAACGCTAGGAATTAACATCACTAGGCTGCCTAACATTAAAAAGCCTATACCTATAGCCATACATAAAGGCTGAGCCACCACTAGAGCAACTCGACCAGATATAGAAGCAGCCCAAGTACCGGTTAAATAAGTTAAAAACAACATTCCTAAAAAACTGCTACTAAGTAACCAGGGCTCACCTGCAAGTAAGTAGGTTACATAGCTGTACTGGTTAATAAAAATAAAGAAATTAAGCCCGCCGAGTAAATAGACAGAAATTAACAGTGGATTTCTTAAATGGCTAATCAAGTCTTTTAGCATTGTCTTTAAGCTAGGCTGCTGAGGCTTAAAGTGCTTAGATTTAGGCAAAGCCCACCAAAAAATAACCACGCAAACCAGTGATAAGCCAGCAGCAAAAAGAAAACTTGCTCGCCAGTTAAACGCATCAGCAATAAAACCAGAAAATAGCCTGCCGCTAATGCCACCCAACGTATTAGCACTAATATAAATACCTACTGCTAAAGCCATGGCTTTTTTACTGAACTCGTCACCCATGTAAGCAATGGCTACGGCAGGTAGCCCGCCTAATAAAAAACCTTGAACAGCACGCAAAATGAGCAAGCTGGTATAGCTATTGACCCAAGCCAAGGCAAAAGTAATAACTAAAGTGCCTGCCATAGTAACCAGCATAATTGCACGCCTACCCAGTGCATCTGAGAGGGGGCCATAAACCAACAGAGACAAACCCAGCATTAAGGTGGCAAGTGCTAAAGAAGCATTGGCTTGCAAAGTTGAAATGCCAAAAGCCAGTTGAAATTCAGGTAGTAACGGCTGAGTCACATAAAGATTACTGAAAATCATGAAGGAACCACAGCAAAGTGCTAAAGTGGCACGCCAGAAGGCGGGTGATTTTGCTTCTATCATTGGTTAAACCTGCAAAGAAAAAAACTACTTTACGCAGCCCTAACAGATAAGCAAAATTCATATAGTTAATCTTCAATATAAGGTCGGGTTATGGATATTCGTCCCCTACGTTACTTAGTTACTGTTGCTGACCTAGGTAGTTTTACACTGGCTGCTGAAAGGTTGGGTGTTGCTCAACCCGCAGTCAGTATGTCGATAAGAAATATGGAAAAACAGATGGGCTTGTCTCTGCTAGACCGTGGTGAAAAACGTGTAAAGCCCACTGCAGAAGGTGCCATCTTGCTGGTTCATGCACGACGTATCCTCGACGAAGTTGAAGCAGCTGAACTGGCATTGAATGAAGCTAGGGGCTTAACCAAAGGCGAGGTAAGAATAGGCATACCCAGCATGTTGGGTTCTTATTATTTTCCGCCCATTCTTATGGCTTTTAAACACCGCCACCAAAGCCTAAACCTTGCCGTCTTTGAAGATGGTACACGCAGTATTCAAAAGAAAATTCGTGAAGGTGACTTAGACGTTGGCGTTATAGTGGCTGATCGAGTACCAAAAGATTTAGAAGCAGCGCCTTTTTTACAAGAAGAAATGGTGGTGTGTGTACCGCATGACCACCGTTTTGCAGAACAAAAAGCAGTGAGCTTTGCTGATTTTTTTGAAGAAGAGTTGGTGCTGTTTAAAGAAGGCTATTTTCACCGAGAGTTTATTGACAGGGTATGTGAAAAGTCAGGCTCTACTCCTAAAGTGGCTTTTGAATCTAATTTAATTCCTCTAACCAAGTCGATAGTGCGTCAAGGTTTTGGTATTACCGTATTTTTAAAAATGGTTTTAAAAGACGAGCCAGACTTAGTCGCTATTCCTTTTGAAGAGCGAGTCTTTTTAAATATGTCGATTGCTTGGAAAAAAGGCGCTTACCAATCACTGGCAGACCGCGCCTTTGTCGACTTTTTACTAGAACATGCAGAAGTAGCGGCAGACTAACCCAAAGCCACTCCTTTAATTAATGCATAAACTAATTGGCGCTCTTTTAGCTTAAGGTTTTCTACTGAGCGCTTAGATACCCTAGCTAACAAAATTTGGTCAGCCACTTCTATACGCACTAAAGCCTGACTAGGGTTAGGGTCGGGCTGTATATCTAATACCCAGGCAGTTAAACAGTTTAATAGGCTGGTTTCTGTGGGTGGTGTTAAGGCTAGCACCAGATCACGCGCCATTACTCTGACCCTAACTGGCTGCCCAGCTGACACTGAAGTTTTACTAATAAATAATGCCTGGTTACCTAGCTTTAGTTCTGTTAACCCATCGCCTGTGTCAGGCTGCTTAACCACAGCTCTTAATACAGTGGAGGCAGTTTCAGTTTGAATAAAAGGTAGGCTAGGGTCGGTTAGCAAATCTTGTAACTCACCTTCGGCAATAACTTTGCCTGCTTCTAATAAAACCAGGTGATCTGCCAAACGGGTGACTTCCTCGATAGCGTGGCTAACGTAAATAATCGGCAGTTCTAATTGATCGCGCAACTTTTCTAAAAAAGGCAAAATCTCTGCCTTGCTGGTGGCATCTAAAGAGGCCATAGGTTCATCCATTAATAGTAATTGTGGGCTGGTTAACAAAGCTCGACCTATAGCAACTCGCTGGCGCTGTCCACCCGACAATTCATCTGGGTAACGTCCTAATAACTCTTCTATACCTAACAGTTTAATAACTTCTTCTGGTTGAAGTTTTCTTTGTTCTTTTGGAATGCGTCTATAGCCGTAGGTTAGGTTAGCTAAAACTTTAAGGTGTGGAAACAGGCTGGCCTCTTGAAATACATAACCTATGGGGCGTTGGTGTAGCGGTAAAAAGAAACGCTCAGTTTGCCAAGTTTCACCATCAAAACTTAAACTGCCTTGGGCGGTTTTTTCTAACCCAGCAATGCAACGTAACAGGGTGGTTTTACCTGAACCAGAACGCCCAAACAAAGCGGTTACCCCTTGGCTGGGTAATTCTAGCTGTGCAGCTAAAGAAAACTCTCCGCGGTCAATTTTAAAATCTAAATTAAGCAAGGTTAACCACCTTAAAGCGACGGTTTAAAGTAAAGACAGAAATTAATAAAATAAAGGATGAAGCAACTAGAATAAGCGATAAACCGTGAGCTGAACTGTAATCCATGGCCTCAACGTGGTTGTAAATGGCAATAGAAGCTACCTGAGTGCGGCCAGGAATATTACCGCCGATCATTAAGATCATGCCAAATTCACCCAAGGTATGTGCAAAAGACAAAACACTGGCAGTTAAAAAGCCTCTTTGGGCAAGGGGTAAAACTAGAGTAAAAAATCTATCTAGGGGTGAAGCACGCAAGGTGGCAGCAACTTCTAAAACACGCCCACCGGCAATGGCAAAAGCATTTTGCAAAGGCTGCACCACAAAGGGTAAAGAAAACAACATAGAGCCAATCACTAAACCTGTAAAAGTAAAGGCCAAATGGCCCAAGCCTAAGGCTTCAAAAAAGCGCCCCACCGCACCGTGGGGGCCTAAGAGCACCAGTAAATAAAAGCCCATCACCGTGGGTGGTAAAACCAGCGGCAGAGCAACCAAAGCCTCTACCACTACCTTGTAAGGTGAGCGAGTACGCGCTAACCACCAAGCCAAGGGCGTACAAAGCACCAAAAGTGCCAAGGTGCTCACCACAGCCAGTTTTAAAGTAGTCCACAGGGCAATTAAATCGGCTTCACTGATACCCATTTTTTTATAACCTTTCTAGCAACTAGTTGTTTGGTAAGCCATAGCCTACAGATTTAATAATTTCAGCAGCTTCAGGAGAACGAACAAAAGCTAAAAAATCTTTGGCTAAAGCTTTGTCTGTTGCAGTTTCTAACACTGCGGCTTTTTGTAAAATTGGGCTGTAGCTTGCTGCAGAAGGAATCCAGTAAGAGCCTTTACCCTTAACTTCTGGGTGCATAATTTGTGATAAAGCTACAAAACCTAGCTCGACAGCACCAGAGGCGGCTTGGCTATAAGCTTGACCAATATTTTGCGCGCGAATGATTTTTTTATCGGCATTTAATTTATCCCAAATACCCATCTCAGTCAGTACCTCTTGAGCAGCTAAACCGTAGGGTGCATTTTCTGGATGGGCAATACCTAAATTGCGGTACTTATTTGTTTTAAGTACAGCGCCCTGATCATCGACTAGTTTAGAATTAGTTGACCAAAGTACTGGAATGCCTTGTGCGTAAATAAATACGGTTTCAGCCAGTGCTAAACCTTGTTCGGCTAGTAGCTCTGGTCTTTTGCTATCTGCAGAGAAAAACACATCAAAAGGTGCGCCATTTTGAATCTGTGCATAGAATGCACCTGAAGAACCACTGCTTAATAAAAGCTTGTGACCGGTTTGTTTTTCAAATAGCGGTGCTAGTTGCTGCATAGTACCGTTAAAGTTAGCAGCCACAGCAATACGAAGTTCAGCTGCGCTTACTGCGCTAGCAGCAAGCAGTAAGATGAGTGCCAAGAGTAATTTTTTTATAGGTTGCATAAGCTTCTCCTTGTAAGAAGTTTGGAATGCTAAGGGTTTTACCAAGCCAATACTATACCTGTTTTTCTATATACTTAAATATATAGAGGTAGGTTTTACAGTGTTTTATTAGTTTTATTCTATTTTTTAGGTATATATCGACTTGAGGAGGAAGTGTGGGCTATTCACTCTCTGAGCGGCTATTGAGCCGTTTATCCTTAGAAAACGATGCGGGTGCAGCCATATCTAGCAAACGCATTCGTTTATTAGAAATGATAGGTGAGCTGGGTTCTATTTCCCAAGCAGCTAAGGCAGTGCCTTTATCTTATAAAGCTGCTTGGGATGCGATAGAACAGCTTAACTCAACAGCTGCCCAGCCTTTAGTTGAGCGCACCAGTGGTGGTCGCCAAGGGGGCGGAACCCAATTAACCGAATACGGGCGGCGCATGACGGTTATGTACCGTGCGCTTGAACAAGCACATCAAACCACCTTAGATAGATTGCTGGCGGGTATGGATGAGCTGCAGCAGGGCGACTTAAAAGATTTCCAGCAGCTAATGCACCGCACGGCGATAAAAACCAGCGCAAGAAATAATTTTTGTGGTCAAGTCACTGGTTTAAAAAGTGAGGGCGTAAACTACCTAGTGCATTTGCAACTTGAACCTGGTTTAGAGCTGTTGGCATTAATCACCCAAGCAAGTGCTGCAAACCTGGGTTTAGCTATGGGTAGTGAAGTTTTTGCACTATTTAAAGCGTTTAGTGTGAATTTAAGTAAAACACAACCAACCGCTGCCCCTGCAACTAACCAATTAGAGGGACAGGTCACTAACATTATTCAGGATCAAGGGCAGGTAGAAATAGCGATGGGTATTGCTGAAAAACAACAATTAACTGCTGTGGTGAGTCAGCTGGAGTTTACCCAGTTAGGTTTGAAGTTAGGTGATCAAGTTTATGCCAGCTTTCCTGCCGAACAAATTATTCTAGCTACCTACAATTGATTTTCAGAGCCTGTTATTCTTGCCGCCCACAAGCGATGTATCCATATCGAGGTAGTCAATGTTATTAGCTGGAATAGCCGTTTTAATCGGTTTGCTTTTGTTAGTTTGGAGCGCTGATCGCTTTGTTGATGGTGCGGCAGCGACTGCGCAGCACTTTAAAGTGCCGCCCTTGTTAATTGGTATTGTTGTTATTGGTTTTGGTACCTCTGCTCCAGAAATAGTTGTTTCAGCTATCTCTGCCACGCAAGGCAATCCAGGCTTGGCATTAGGTAATGCCTACGGATCAAACATAGCGAATATTGCCTTGGTTTTAGGTGTAACGGCACTGATTAGCCCAGTATTAGTGCATTCAACTATTCTTCGTAAAGAGCTACCTCTATTGCTAGGTATTACGCTCTTAGCTGCTTACCAAGTGTGGGATGGTGAAATAAGTCGCCTCGATGCCATTATTCTACTCCTAGTTTTCTTTTTGATTATGGGTTGGACCATTAAAAGAGGTTTAAGTAAAGGAGCCAATAGCCTTGCCTTGGAAGTAGAGCAAGACCTAGGTAACCAAAACTTAACTTTAAAGTTAGCTAGTTTATGGTTAGTGGTTGGTTTATTAGTGTTGGTTGCCAGTTCACGCTTACTTGTTTGGGGTGCAGTAGAAGTTGCTCAGGGTTTTGGCATTAGTGATTTAATTATTGGGTTAACTGTGGTTGCTATAGGTACCTCTCTCCCAGAGCTTGCTTCTTCTGTTGTTGCTGCGCGTAAAGGTGAGCACGATATGGCGCTAGGTAATATTCTAGGCTCTAACCTCTTTAACACCCTAGCTGTTGTGGGTATTGCAGGAAGCATTCATCCTTTAACTTTTGGGCCAGAAGTTTTCTTGCGTGATGCAAGTGTTATGCTGCTACTAACGCTAGCCTTGTTTGTGCTAGGTTATGGGTATAAAAAAAGACAAGGGCGTATTAATCGTTTAGCAGGCGGCTTTTTATTAGCTTGTTATGTGGCTTACACCCTTTATTTGCTAAGCAGCATTTAACGGCTTGCAAGACCAGAGGTTGGCGATGAAAAAAATTGCAGTCATAGGTGGCGGCATTACTGGTATAACCACTGCCTACGCCCTTTTGAAGCGTGGTTTTCATGTGACTATTTATGAAGGTCACCGCTATGCAGCAATGGAAGCCTCTTATGCTAATGGAGCACAGATTTCAGCTTCCAATACCGAGGTATGGAATTCCCTACCTACGGTAGCTAAAGGTTTAAAGTGGATTCTTAGAAAAGATGCACCGCTGTTGGTTAACCCCAAGCCTTCTTGGCATAAACTGACTTGGTTTAGTGAGTTTTTAGCGGCTATCCCGAACTATGCAGCTAATACTAGCCATACAACCCGCATGGCTATAGCCGCTCGTGAGCACCTGTATAGCTGGGCAGAAGCAGAAAATATCGACTTTGATTTAAAACAAAGTGGCATTCTGCATGTTTACCGCACTCAAGCTGAATTTGACACAGCAGCCAAAGTTTCTAAGTTGCTAGCTGCCGGTGGTTTAGAGCGTCAAGCGGTAAGCCCTGAAGAAATGCGTAGCTTAGAGCCGGCCTTAAAAGGCCAGTTTTATGGTGGCTACTACACACCCAGTGATAGTACCGGCGATATTCATAAATACACTCAAGGTTTAGCCTTAGCTTGCCAGCGTTTAGGTGGCAAAATTAAATATCAGCAAGCAGTTAACACAATAAAAGCAGATACCCAGCAGGTGCAGCTTGTAACGGCTGATTGCACTGATGCAACGGAAGAACACCGTTTTGATCGCGTGGTGATTTGTGCAGGCACGGCCAGCAAACAGCTGGCAGCTAGTTTGGGTGACCGTTTAAATATTTATCCAGTGAAAGGCTACTCACTGACCCTACCATTAAAAGATGAAGTGAGTCGCCAAGCTGCGCCTAATGTTAGCTTGCTAGATGAAGCTACTAAGCTGGTTGCCAGCCGTTTAGGCGAGTCAAAACTTAGGATTGCCGGAACTGCCGAATACAATGGTTATAATAAAGATATTCGAGCCGATCGGATTCAGCCTTTGGTTGACTGGGTTGAAAGCTGTTTTCCTGATGTATCCACGGAAGAAATTATTCCTTGGGCAGGCCTAAGGCCCATGATGCCCAATATGCTGCCTAGAGTGATGCAAGGAAAATGCCCTAATGTTTTTTATAATACCGGGCATGGGCACTTAGGTTGGACTTTAGCCGCTGTTACAGCAGAAATGCTGAGTGATTTAGTCGAGAAAGCTTAGGTTTTAAGCCTTAGCTTAAATGTTTTAGAGAAACCTCGGTGCTATCGACTACCTTACGCATCACAAAGCTAGAGTGTACGCCGGTAACCCCAGGAATTTGTGTAATGGTGCCTAGCAAAAACTCTTGAAAGGCCTCCATGTCAGGTACTATGACTTTTAGCGTATAGTCAGCCGACTGGCCGGTAACTAAGCAGCACTCGACAATTTCTGGGCAGCTATTCACGATTCGATCAAATTCCAAAAATCGATCAGGCGTGTGACGGTCTAAAGCCACTTGAATGTAAGCAGTTAACTTTAAGCCAAGTTTGGACTGGTTAAGTCTAGCAACATAACCCTGAATATAGCCTTCATCTTCTAGCTGCTTAACTCGCCTAGAGCAAGGGGAAGGCGATAAGCCTACCTGCTCGGCTAAATCTTGATTGCTAATGCTGCTGTCTTTTTGCAGGGCTGCTAAAATACGCCGGTCAGTTCTATCTAATTTCGTATTGCTTATTTTTTCCATGCTTAGATCCTACTAACTATTTATAATCAGCAATATTAAACCTTAATTTTTGATCTTTGCGCAATTTTTGTGCAAAAAAATAATTTGAGCTAGTAAGTTTGCAATTATTTAGCGTGACAGCTGCGTTAAACTAGTCTCATTCAATACTACACTGCTAAAACTAGAGAGAAGCAACCATGTCAGCTTTTGACCATACTAAATACCGCCCTTTTCCACAGGTAGAAATTAAAGATCGCCAGTGGCCAGATAAAACCATTACTCAAGCACCTATTTGGTGCAGTGTAGACCTGCGTGATGGTAATCAGGCGCTAGTAGATCCTATGACGGTTGAGCAAAAAAAACGCCTCTTTACTCTCTTAGTCAAATTAGGTTTTAAACAAATAGAAGTAGGCTTTCCTGCAGCCTCTCAACCTGACTTTGATTTTGTGCGTGCACTTATTGAAGAAAATATGATCCCTGATGATGTCACTGTGCAGGTGCTAACTCAGGCAAGAGAACATTTAATCGATCGCACCATTGAAGCTTTGGCGGGTGTAAAGCAAGCCATAGTGCATATTTATAACTCCACTTCAAAAGTGCAGCGTGAACAAGTGTTCCGCATGAGCCGCCAAGAAATTATTGATATTGCTGTATCAGGCGTTCAGCTAGTAAAAGAGCGAGTAGAGAAGCACCCAGAAACCCAGTGGCGCTTAGAATACTCACCCGAAAGCTTTACAGGTACAGAGTTAGACTTTGCTGTAGAAATTTGTGATGCGGTTGTTAAAAAATGGCAGCCAACCCAAGAGAATAAAATTATTTTAAATCTGCCTGCCACGGTAGAAATGTCGACCCCTAATATTTTTGCTGACCAAATTGAATGGTTTGGCCGCCATATTCAACAACGTGACTGCATAGAAATAAGCCTTCACACACATAATGACCGAGGATGTGGCGTTGCCGCAGCAGAGTTAGGTTTAATGGCTGGCGCAGATAGAGTTGAAGGTACCCTTATGGGTAACGGTGAGCGCACGGGTAATATGGATGTTATTACCCTAGCCATGAACCTTTACAGTCAGGGTGTAGATCCAAAACTGAATCTAGCTGATGTAAAGGAAATTATAGAAGTGGTTGAGGAGTGCACACAAATTGCTGTGCACCCACGTCACCCTTATGTAGGTGAATTGGTTTACACGGCTTTTTCTGGCAGCCACCAAGATGCCATTAAAAAATCCTTAACCTGTCAAACTCCAGAAGATGGCTGGAATGTTGCTTACCTGCCCATTGACCCTAACGATTTAGGTTGTAGTTACGAAGCGGTTATTCGTATTAATAGCCAGTCGGGTAAAGGTGGCGTAGCTTATGTTTTAGAAAATGACTACGGCCTACAGTTACCTCGTTGGTTACAAGTTGAGTTTGCTAAAAAAGTACAAGCACGTACTGAAAGCTTAGCAAGGGAATTACAGCGTAAAGAAATTTGGGAAACCTTTGAACAAGCCTATTTAAATAAGGCAGATAAAGCCGAGCTAGTTAGCTATAAGTTAGAGCGTAATGGTAGCGATCAACTTAAAGCTGTGGTGCGCCAGCAAGAAGAAGAGTGGCAACTAGAAGCGTCAGGTAAGGGCTCCTTGCATGCACTGAGTGAAGCTTTAAAAGAGCGCCTAGGTCAGCCAGTACACATTACTGAATACAGTGAGCATGCACTAACCAGTGGAAGTGAAGCCAAGGCTTGTACTTATTTACAAGTTCAAGTGGGTGAAAAAGCCTTTACTGGTGTAGCCATTAGTGAAGACACAGTTAGCGCTAATCTAAATGCACTTTTAGCGGCGGTTAGCCCTGTATTGTTAGCCAATAAAGCAAAAGTAGCTTAAGTCTTAACTAAGCTGCTAATGAATGATCTGGTTAGCAGATTAAAACTAAAAAACCCTACTTAAATTAAGTAGGGTTTTTTAATGGTTGGGTTAAATTTTAAAACGCTCTACCAAGTCTCGCAAATGACGAGAAAGCTCTTGTGCAGCTTCCCCAGCATCACGCGTTTCTAAAGCTGAATCGGCGCTGGTATCAGCGAGGGTGTCTATCTCGACTAAGCGTTGGCTTATGTCTTCAGCAACGGATGATTGTTCCTCTGCTGCGCTAGCAATTTGAATGCTCATTTGGTGAATTTGCTGAACAGCAAGGTTAATTTCACTTAAAGCTGCATCTGCTAAGCTGGCCTGTTCAATGGTTGCATCGGCTTTAACTTGGCTAGCTTCCATGGCTTCAACTGCTTTCATCGACTGGCTTAACCACTGATCAATAATGGTTTGAATTTCTTGAGTGCTAGTACGGGTGCGTTCTGCTAAAGAGCGTACTTCATCTGCAACTACCGCAAAACCACGACCATGCTCACCGGCACGGGCTGCCTCAATAGCAGCATTTAAAGCTAAGAGGTTAGTTTGCTCAGCCACCGAGTTAATCACTTCTAATACTTCGGTTACATGCTGACTGTCTTCGTTTAATTTACGCACAGCCGCCGCACTTAAACCTATTTCGTCTGCTAACTGGTTAATGGTGTGTACAGTGCGAGCTACTACTTCTTGTCCTTCTTGTGCTGCAGCATCGGCACGGTGGCCTGCATCAGCTGCTTCACTAGCATGGGAAGCAACTTCATGTACAGAAGCAGACATTTCAGTCATGGCAGTAGCTACCTGATCGGTTTCAGCACGTTGGTTGCTTATTTCATTTGAAGAGCGTGTAGAGGTTTCTGCTACTTTACGCATTTGTTCACGCACTTCATGGCTGGTTTTACTTACGTCTACAACCAACTGCTGTAAACGCTCCATAAACGCATTAAACGCCTGAGCTAGCTGGCCTACCTCATCACCACTTCTAACGGGTAAACGGTAGTTTAAATCAGATTTTTCGCTATCTAACTGTTTCATGGCGCGCACAGTGCTACGCAAATTCAGCACCATGCGATGACTCAATACGAGTAAGAGTGCTCCACCAATAATCATGCTGGCAAGGGCTAAACCCAGTGCTAAAGCTAGGTCTTCTTGACCTTGAGCGACTATGTCACTGCGCGTTGTGGTAAAACGGTCACGTTGCATTTTTACTAAGTCTTGCAGTTGGTTACGTATAGCAAACCAGCCAGGGTGTTCTACTTTAACTAAATGTACTTCAGCTTCTTCTAGCTGGTTGTTTTCAATTAAAGTGAGTACATGCAGTTTTGCTTTTTGGTTGTTTAACCAGCGACTATTCAGTTCTTTAAGTTCGTTTTGCCAAGCAGCATCAGTTGAATACACATCTTGTAAGGCAATAATATTATTATTTACCCTTTGTATAGCTCCTTCAGTCACCTTGCGGGGCTGCTTTAAGCTAGGGTTCATTAGTTTGTTACGAATTGCGATACCTGCTAATAAACCATCTGCTAGCATTGAATTAAGCTGTGTCATGGCAGCTTCATCACGATCAATAAATTCAATGAACCTTTGTTCGGCACGATGCATTTGTAGCAGGGTTAAGCCCAACACTAATACCAGTAAAAAAGTAGAGACTGAGGCAGTTGCAATTAATTTGTTACGCAGGCTGTTACTAAGCAGCATAAGGTAAACCTCAAAATAGATTAAAAAGAGTTTAGGGGGAAGCCGCTGTTGGCTAATTTTGCCCGAAGGCTCAAGTTCCATCCTAGATTGAGCAGGTTAATATATTTGTATTTTAGGTTAGTAGAGCCAAGAAGCCTAGCTAGATTACAGTTGGTTAACAAATAGAAGTAAAGGCGTAAGGCTAAGCTGCCAGTCAATTCATAACTAGTCGTATTAACAATATATTAAGGTGAGCTAAACAAGCTACTTAAAAAATGCTGTACAGGTCTGTTAAACTCTAAAAATTATAATGAACTAGGGAACAATAATGCACATAGAATTTTGGGGTGCTGCACAGGAGGTGACTGGGTCTTGTCACCTAGTTAAGGTAGGTAGACAAACTATTTTGCTTGATTGTGGTTTTATGCAAGGAGGCAGTAAAGCAAGGGAAGATGAAGCCAATCGTCAAGACTTTCCTTTTGACCCAGCCAGCATAGATGCCGTAGTACTTAGCCATTCTCATCTAGACCACTGTGGTCGTATTCCCCTTTTAGTTAAACAAGGCTTTAAAGGTAAAATTTATACGCAGCGTGCTTGCCAAGAAATGTGCCGAGTCATGTTTATGGATGCTGCTTTTATAGCAGAAAGGGATGCCTACACTTTAAATCGAAAACGTGAACGTAAAGGTTTGCCTTTGTTGGATGCCCTTTTTAATAGCCAAGATGCCGAAAAAGCCCTCAAGCATTTTCGGGGCATGGATTATGCTCAATCATTGAAAATAGCGGAAGGTATTACGGTTACATTATTTGATGCTGGACACATTCTAGGATCATCAATAGTACAGCTTACTTTGGAAGAAGCAGGCGAAACACGAAAAGTAGTATTTTCAGGTGACTTAGGTCATGCCGGTGCACCTATCTTGCGTAACCCTGCCTGTGTAAAAGAAGCTGATGTGGTACTAATGGAAAGCACTTATGGTGGTCGTTGCCACCGCAGTTGGGAAGCTAGCTTTGCAGAAATGGGTGAGGTTTTAAATAGTGCACGCTACTCAAAGGGCAACCTACTTATCCCCTCTTTTGCTGTAGGGCGCACGCAAGAGCTGCTGTATTTATTTACTAAATATTATGAAGAATGGGGTATGGCAGCTTGGCAAATTTTCTTAGATAGCCCTATGGCAATAGAAGCTACCGAAGTTTATTCCCACCATAGCCATCTTTATGATGCTGAAAGTCGTGAAATTTGGTCACAGAAAAAAATTCAAGAAAAACTACCTAACCTAAAAATGACCCGCTCCCCCGAAGAGTCGATAGCCATTAACAATATAAAAAGTGGTGCCATTATTATAGCTGGTAGTGGTATGTGTGAGGGTGGGCGCATACGACATCATTTAAAAAACCAAGTTTGGCGTAAGGGCACTCACTTAGTTTTTGTTGGTTTCCAAGCGCGTAATACTCTAGGAAGAAGAATTGTTGAAGGTGCAAAAACAATTAAGCTTTGGGGTGAAGAAATTAATGTAGAAGCTGAAGTACATACCATTAATGGTTTTTCTGCTCATGCAGACCAGCAAGGTTTAATTGACTGGTATCGCTGTTTTAATAACTCGCCCCAACTTATTTTGGTGCATGGCGAAACCGAAGCACAAGAAGCTTTAATTGAAGCAATCAAGCCTTGGACTAATGCACAAGCACCTAGTGCAGGACAATACATGGATTTGCTAGATCCAGCTTACACACTAAAAGATTTAGCAGAATAAAATGAAGCTAAAGCGTATTTTAAAACTACCTAGCTGGATTTTTTTAGTTTTAATCTTAGGTGGAAGTTTTGCTTATTGGCAAGAAGTACAAGAGCGGGAGTATCACGCTTATGCAGGTTTGCCACAGTTACAAGATTGGAAAGACTGGCAGCGCTGGCATCGTGTGCTTCGTAACCCAGGGTTTATGGTTGGCTATTCAGAAATTCGCATGAATCCACTTTGGGTTACCTACCGAATTGAAGCGGTAGAGCCAGGCGGCAGTGGTCAACGCCCTTCAAAGTTTTCTTATGATTGGCGAAGCCTTGTACGTGTAGAACATAACGACTATACCGGCAGTGGTTATGACCGAGGCCACCTAGCGCCTAACTATGCTATTGCTAAAGTGCATGGGCGAGAAGCTCAGCTAAAAACTTTTTTAATGACCAATATTAGCCCACAAAAGCCCAACTTAAATCGCCGTGTTTGGCAAAGAATTGAGCAGGCAGCGATGGATCATTTTGCGGTACTTAAAGGTGAGGTGTGGGTCATTACTGGGCCTGTTTTTGATGAGGAAATTGAAAGGCTGCCGGGTAAGTTTATAGAGATTCCTGATGCTTTTTATAAGATTTTTATTGCTCCTCCTGAAGGTGATCGTCCGCTAGAAGTACTCGCTTTTGTTGTGCCACAAAGCGTTAGGGGTTCCGAACCTCTAGCTAAGTTTGTAACCAGCGTGCGTAAAATTGAAGATTTAACAGGGTTAGACTTTATGCATCGTTTACCGCAAGCCTTGCAAGATGAGCTAGAAACCACTAAAAAACCACAAGCTTGGCAATTAAAAGAAGTTAACCAACTAATGGGTAGGTTTTAACTAGCTGAATTAGCTTTGGTTAATTTGGCTGGTGCTAATGGCTAGCTCGGCTATTCTATCTTTCCAAACCAGCTTAGTGAGCCAGCATAATCAGTTTGAGTTTCAGCAAAGAGCTTTAAAGCCTTGCGAGTGGCTAAACCTATATCTATACAAATATGCTGACAGGCTAGGTAGCCATCTTGATACCAGCGTAGGTAATTTTTTAGCTGGTCTTTTGAATCAAAACCTTGGCAGTCTACTAGGCTAGTAGCTAAGCAAAGCGCCATAGCTGTGTCATCAGTCCACTCACCTGGGGCAAGCTTAAAAATGCCGCCACCAGTTATTTCGGTATGCAGTGGAAAAGAATCACGCGGTGCAAACTCCACTGTTGTTCCTAATGCATCACCGCAAGCTAAGCCTAGCAAGCTCCCTAGAGCAAAATCCTGATTATTACGCATTTATTTCTCCATTGGTTAGGAGAAGAAGTCTAAGCAGGTGTAGCGACAAATAGGGTCGTAGGTAGTATTAAATAGGCTCAATAATAAGCAGCTAAGCGCCAACGTGTTAGACTCGTTTAAAGATAGTTTATTGTAATGAAAAAAAGAAAAGGATTACCTCTGATGAAAGCCAGTTGGTCGCTAGACAAAGATCCCTATGCAGGTCGCGAAGCTAGCACTTATGAGCATCCAGTGCCTAGCCGTGAATACATTCTTGAATGCTTAAAAGAAGTGGGTCGTCCTATGACTCATGAACAGTTATGCAAGGCTTATGGCATGACTGATGAAACTTCAATTGAAGCTTTAAGGCGGCGCTTAATTGCCATGGAACGCTCTAGTCAGTTACTGGTGAATCGTCGACGTGCTTATGTGTTAATCGACAAGCTAAACTTAATTAAAGGTCGTGTACAAGCTCACCGTGATGGTTATGGTTTTTTAATTCCTGAAGGGGGCGGTGACGATCTTTACCTGCACAATCGCCAACTTGCTAAGGTATGGGATGGCGACCTTGTACTGGTTCGTGAAATGGGCAAAGACCAACGTGGTCGCCGAGAAGGTGCAGTGGTTGAAGTGTTAGAGCGAGGCGTTACTCAACTCATTGGGCGCTTAAAGTTTCAGTCGAGTGGTTTTGCGCTAGTCTCCCCAGAAAATACCTCCTTACACCATGATGTGCTTATTCCACCCGATGAGTTGGGCGGAGCGCGTGAAGGTGAGATAGTTCAAGTAGAAATAACCGAGCACCCGGGTCATCGCCGTATGGTTACTGGTAAAATTACCGATGTCTTAGGTGATTTTATGGCTGCAGGTTTAGAAATTGAAGTAGCACTACGCAGCTATAACTTGCCATTTGAATGGAATGCCGCAGTAACTGCCCAGGCTAACCAGTTTGGCAAAGAAGTAGCCGAAGTCGACAAACTTCTGCGTGTTGATCTGCGTGACCTGCCGCTAGTCACTATTGATGGTGAGGATGCCAAAGATTTTGATGATGCCGTTTACTGTGAAAAAACTAGCTCAGGTGGCTGGAAGCTCTGGGTTGCTATTGCAGACGTTTCACATTATGTCGAGGTTGACTCACCGCTAGACAGGGAAGCCATGACAAGAGCTACATCGGTTTATTTTCCAGGTCGTACCATTCCAATGCTGCCAGAAGCACTATCTAACGGGCTTTGTTCACTCAACCCGAATGTTGATCGGCTGTGCATGGTTTGTGAGATGAACATTAGTAAAACAGGCAGGTTAAGTCGTTACAAGTTTTACGAAGGTATTATGCAATCTAAAGCCCGCCTAACCTATACCCAAGTGGGCGCACTACTAGACGAGCCAGCAAGTGCTTTAGCGCAAACCCTGCGTGATGAACAGCCCCAGCTAATTAAGCCTTTGCAGCATTTGCATGAGGCTTATAAAGCTTTGCGTCAAGAGCGTGAAGCGAGGGGTGCCATAGATTTTGAAACGCGTGAAACGCGAATTATTTTTGGTGACGATAAAAAGATAGAAAAAATTGTACCTGTAGTGCGTAACGATGCTCATAAAATTATTGAAGAATGCATGTTATGCGCTAACGTAGCTACAGCCCGCTTTTTAGATAAGCATAAACTCGCTGGACTGTATCGCGTGCATGAAAGCCCTAAAGCAGAACGCCTAGAAACCCTGCGTGCTTTCTTAGCAGAATTAGGCATAGTTTTAGAAGGTGGCGATAAGCCAACGCCCAAAGACTACCAAGCAGTGTTTAGCAAAATTCGTAACCGCCCAGATTCTGAAATTATTCAAACCATGATGCTGCGTTCTATGCGTCAAGCGGTTTACACTCCAGTCAATGAAGGTCACTTTGGTTTAGCCTACACAGCTTACGCACACTTTACTTCGCCTATCAGACGCTATCCAGATCTACTCGTACATCGAGCCATTCGTGGGTTGATTCGCAGTGGTACAGAAAGCACCAACGTACAAAGGCATGATGACGCACAAATAGAAAAAGTAGAAAAATGGTCGCCTTATTCAGCTCAGCAAATGGTTGAATTAGGTGAGCATTGTTCCATGGCTGAACGTCGAGCAGATGAAGCTGTACGCGATGTAACTGACTGGCTTAAATGCGAGTTTATGCTCTCACGAGTGGGTGAAGTGTTTACAGGGCGCATTAGCTCTGTGGTTGGTTTTGGGTTGTTTATAGAGCTACACGACTATTTTGTTGAAGGCTTGGTGCATATAAGTTCGTTGCCTGGTGATTATTATCGTTTTGTGCCAGAAAAGCAGCGCTTAATTGGTGAGCGTAGTGGGCGAAGCTACCGCCTAGGTGACGAGGTAGAAATCATTGTTTCACGCGTTAACTTAGAAGATCGTAAAATAGATTTTGATTTAACCGATGCACTAGACAACCCAGATAAACCTACTAAAAAAATACGCAAAAGAAAAGTATCTGGTAAGGCGGCAGCAGAGGCAGTAAAAAATGATGCTAAAGCTAAAACAGCTAAGTCATCTAAAAAAGCTAAAGCCAAAAAGAAAAAGAAAAGTGCTAGTCGACCTGGTAAAAAAGAACGTGCAAAAAATAAGGCAAAATAAATAACCGTGAATAAACGACCACGCAAACCCAAAATTCAAACCACGCAAAGCCTAGCAGCAGTGTTTGGTTTTCATGCTGTAGCTAGTTTAATTAAGCACCGTGCTAAACATATCGCCTACCTTTGGGTACAGCAAGGGCGTGATGATGCGCGTATGCAAAGTTTGCTTGAAGAAGCACAAGCCGCTGGCGTGAAAATAGAAGTGCAGCCCCGAGAAACTCTAGATAAAGAAGCTGGTGGTGTACATCAAGGCATTATTGCTTGGGTGCAGCCACGCCAAGCAGGTAGCGAATCAGATTTAGAGCGCTTATTAGTTGAAGTAACCAAGTCACCCTTATTGCTGGTGCTAGATGGTGTAACTGACCCGCACAACCTAGGTGCTTGTATGCGCAGTGCTGAAGCGGCTGGCGCTGATGCAGTGTTAGTACCTAAAGATAAATCGGCAGGGCTAAACCCAACGGTTAGAAAAGTGGCTTGTGGTGCAACCGAAACCTTACCCTTGATACAAGTAACCAACCTAGCAAGAACGCTACGCAGTTTGGCCGACTATGGCGTTTGGGTGATTGGGACGGCTGGTGAAGCTGAAAAACTTATGTACCAGGCTGATTTAACACAAGGTGTCGCTTTAGTTATGGGTGCAGAAGGTAAAGGCATGCGCCGCTTAACTCGAGAAGTTTGTGGTGAGTTGGTTAAATTACCCATGGCAGGCGAAGTCTCTAGCTTGAACGTGTCGGTAGCTTCTGGTGTTATCTTGTATGAAGCAGTAAGGCAGCGACTTTAGCTCCTGAGTCTTTAAAGCTTGGACTTAGCCACTAATAAAGGTTAGAATCTCGCGCTTGTTTGAGTGGTCGGAAATTCACTCAAATGGCAGTGGCTAGTAGATAAGCACTGGGTTGTGTAGTTTCCTCCTTGCTTTTTGTTGCCTTATGACAGAAAGCTTTTAATCCGTAAGGAGCATTTATGCGTCATTATGAAGTAATTTTTATGGTTCACCCAGACCAAAGCGAGCAGGTTCCCGCTATGGTTGAGCGTTACACTACTTTGGTTACTGAAGCTGAAGGCACAGTACACCGTATGGAAGACTGGGGCCGTCGCCACCTAGCTTACCCAATCAACAAAATTACTAAAGCACACTATGTTCTTATGAATATTGAGTGCCCAGATTCTGTTGTAAACGAGCTAGAAGAAGTTTTCCGTTACAACGATGCAGTGATCCGTAACCTGATTATTCGTACTAATGAAGCGGTAACAGAACCTTCTCCAATGAAGGCTTCAGAATCTCGCGAAGATCGCCGTCGTGATGACCGTCAAGATCGCAACGAAGATCAAGAGACGCAGTCAAAAGATGAGTCATCTAACGAAGATTCAGAAGACGCCGAATAAACTAATTAATCAGGAGAATCACCATGGCTCGTTTTTTCCGTCGCCGTAAGTTTTGTCGTTTTACCGCTGAAGGTATTCAGCAGATCGACTATAAAGACCTAGACCTTCTAAAAGGCTATGTAACTGAAACTGGTAAAATTGTACCTAGCCGTATTACAGGTACTAAAGCTAAGTATCAGCGCCAATTGTCTTCTGCTATTAAGCGTGCTCGCTTCTTAGCCTTGCTACCCTATTCAGATAGCCACGAATAAGCATTTAGGCTTTTAAGGCCTATTAGTTATGCGTGCATTAGCTGAGTTTGTCATGAAAAGCCCCAGTCGTGCCTTAGGTGCGGCTGTTGTTGCTGCTTTAATACCTGTTCTGTCTGTTTTCAGCGGTGCAATTGTTGCATTGGTTTGGTTGCGGATGGGGCCTGCTCAAGGTATAAAAATTCTACTGGCTGCTGCGCTACCAGGTTTGTATTTCTGGTTATCTGCTTCCAGTCCAGATGTGCTTTTGGGCGTGGTAGGGGCTGCATTACTTGCAGAAGTATTGCGCTCTAACCAAGGTTGGAGTCGTGTACTGATAGTAGGCGCTTTAATAGCTGCATTTATTGCCCTCACTATCCAATGGCTAGACGATGATTTACAAGTGCAAATTATCGATCTGTTACTCGACCAAGGTGGCTTAGCAGAAAGCTATGAATTAACAGCACTCGATCAGCAGCAGCTAGCGGCCACCTTAGGCTGGCTGTTTAATGGCGTTATAACCTCTGTGCAATTACTTATGTTAATTGCCAGCGTGATTATCGCCCGCTGGTGGCAATCTATGCTGTATAACCCAGGCGGCTTTCAAGCAGAGTTTCATGCTTTAAGGCTTCCACTTTGGTCAGCAGCTTTTTTGCCTCTGGTTTTAGTGCTGGTAGCTAGCGGACAAACTTGGCTTATGCCTGCTCTACCCGTGTTATTAGTGCCCCACTTAATTGCAGGTGTGGCTTTAGTGCATGCGGTATTTGCAATTAAAAAGTACAACAGTTTTTGGTTGGGTCTGTTGTATGTACTATTAATTTTTACTCAGCCTTACATGAGCTTAATGCTCGTTCTTTTTGCCCTGGCGGACAGTGTGATGAATGTACGTCATCGACTGGCTCCTCCACCGCCACCTCCTTCACAGGATGGTGATGGCGAGGCCTAACGTCTTGAGGATATTAAAATGCAAGTAATTCTATTAGAAAAAGTTAACAAACTAGGTTCTTTAGGTGACGAAGTAACCGTTAAAAATGGTTACGGTCGTAACTTTTTAGTTCCACAAGGCAAAGCAGTACCTGCAACTGCCGCTAACCGTGAAGCTTTCCAAGAGCGTCGTGCTGAACTAGAAGCTGCCGCTGCTGAGCGTTTAGCTGCTGCACAAGCCATTGCAACCAAGCTTGAAGGTGTTGAGCGTGTAACTATCGCTTCTAAAGCGGGTGACGAAGGTAAGCTATTTGGTTCAATTGGTGCGCGTGACCTAGCAGAAGCGGCTACCGCTGCTGGTGTTGAGTTAACCAAAAGTGAAATTCGTTTGCCAGAAGGTCCACTTCGTAACGTGGGTGAGTACGAAATTGTTGTACACCTACATGCCGAAGTTGAAAGCCTACTGCGTGTAGCTATTGTTGCAGAGTAAGCTTTTCTGAGTAAACTAACCGAGCCAGTTATTTGACTGGTCCCGGTTTAAGAAAAAAGGCACGGGTTCAATCCTGTGCCTTTTTTATTTGAGGTGAGTTAAGAATGGAAAATACCCGCTTTAGCGATGACAAAGAAGCTTCTGATATAAAGCTACCCCCTCACTCACTTGAAGCTGAGCAGTCAGTTTTGGGTGGGCTAATGATAGATAATGCTTCGGTTGATGGTGTAGCAGAGCTACTAGTGGAAGCCGATTTTTATCGTGGCGAACATCGCTATATTTACGCAGCGATGAATGAGTTAGTAAAGCGTAACTCACCATTTGACCCTCTTATTTTATCGGCAGAATTAAAAGCGCGTGACCTGCTAGAAAAAGCTGGGGGTGATGCTTATTTAATAGAGCTGGCTCGTAATACACCTTCAACCAGTAATATTTATGCCTATGCACAAATAGTTAGAGAGCGTTCCGTTAGACGTAAACTCATTCAAGCTGCAAGACGGATAGCAGACTCGGCATACAGTCCTGAAGGGCGCACTTCAGACGAACTGCTAAACGAAGCAGAAAGAGAAGTATTCACTATCGCAGAAGAACGACCGAAGTTTGGTGGGCCACAATTAGTGACTGATGTAGCTGCTAAAGTTTTGGCTAAGTTAGAGTCTTTAGACTTAAGTGAATCAGGTATTACTGGCTTAACGACAGGTTTTAAAGATTTAGATGCAATGACCTCTGGTTTGCAGCCGTCAGACTTGGTTATTGTGGCGGGTCGTCCTTCTATGGGTAAAACCACTTTTGCGATGAACCTAGTAGAAAATGCGGTTTTGAACTCAGATAAAACAGCGGTTGTTTTTTCTATGGAGATGCCAGCAGAACAGCTGCTAATGAGGGTGTTTTCTTCATTAGGCCAAATAGATCAATCTAAGGTGCGAACCGGAGAACTCCTAGAAAATGACTGGGATAGAATTGCATCTACTTTAGCAATCTTAAAAGAAAAGAAGCTATACATTGATGATACACCTGGCCTATCACCCAATGATTTACGTACACGCACACGTCGAATTGCAAGGGATGAAGGCGGTATTTCAATTATAATGGTCGACTACCTGCAGTTAATGCGAGTGGCGGGCAATAGTGAAAACCGAACGGCAGAAATTTCTGAGATATCCCGCTCGTTAAAGGCCCTAGCAAAAGAGTTTGATTGCCCAGTAGTGGCGCTTTCTCAGCTTAACCGTGGCCTAGAGCAGCGCACCAACAAGCGCCCAATTATGTCTGACTTGCGTGAGTCGGGTGCCATAGAGCAAGACGCAGATGTTATTGCCTTTGTTTATCGTGATGAGGTTTATAACCCAGATAAAGAAGGCAACAAGGGTTTAGCAGAAATTATCATTGGTAAGCAGCGTAACGGCCCCATAGGTAGTGTGCACCTATTATTTACAGGTCGTTACACCCGCTTTGATGACTTAGCGCCTGAAAGTATTGCGCAATATAGAGAGGCAGGTTTAATTTACGAAGAATAGCCCTTAACAAATAAGGCAGCGTTTACGACGACGATCGTAATGCTGCTCTATTACTGCAAAGGCTTCAGGCTCACTAAACACGCCCATCCACTCGTGGCGTAGGTCTGCCGCGTAAATAACTTCAACCTCTGTGTTATTTTCAACCAGTGGCTTTACACCATAGCCACTCCAGTGACTACCTAGTTGACCAATAAAACGTGGTGGGCTGCTTTCTTCAGGTGCTTTCAACCAAGCATGCAAATGCTCTGCATCTAAAGTCATTACCACGGTTGTTTTAGGGTCTTCCAAAAAACGTAATTGTTGAACAACAAGACTACCCGGGTCTGCAAAAGCACCCAGGTGCAAAGCTTGGTCTTCTTGTTCGGCATATAAGTACCAACTATCCGCTAGGGCAACTTTCCAAAAGTTCCACTCAGTTGCTGTTTTGCTAGGAAGCAATTCTGGCAGCTGACCTGTTGGTTGCCTTAAATCAGTCATTAGACTTCTCACCAATCAATATAAGAATGTACTTATATTCTACACTTGTTTTTTGCTTTCAGCTATCCAGCCAACTACCAGAAAAGCTAGAAGCACTAACAGACCAAGCCATTTGGTGCTAACTAAAGAAAACCAGCCCGCAAAAACTGGGGTTAGCAGAACGGTGAGTAAACCGTAACCAAAGGCGCACATAATCACAAAGCCAAGTATTCTAATTAAGCGTGGGTAGGGCCTTAAAAAACGCTTAACAAAACGGTTGATTTGATCGCCATAAATAACTAGCAGGGTTGCAACCAAGGCAAGGGTGATATTGTGCATTTGGCCATGAGCCCAGTTGCCCGAGCGAATTAAAATTTCGTTGATAATATCCATAAATTGAGTTCACCGACTAAATAGATGAGTAGCAGTAAATAATGTTACACCTTGGTACTTGGAGGCGTGACCTGCTCGGGTTAGAGTGGTAGTGTAATTTTTTCATTTTAATCAAGTTCAAGGCAATAGCAAAGATGACATCAACAACTAAAAAAACTCAAAAATTACCTAGTGAAGAAATGTTACCAGACGCCAAAGGTTATTTTGGTCCTTACGGTGGTCAAGAACTTCCACCTCATCTTAAAGCTATTATGGACGAAATAGCAGACGCTTACCTTAAGGTTCGCGAAACTGCTGCTTATCAAAATGAACTTAAAGACTTGTATCAACACTATGTAGGTCGTCCTAGCCCTATTTACTATGCAAGTCGCCTAACCGAGGCTTGCGGTGGCGCAAAGTTTTATTTTAAACGGGAAGACTTAAACCATACGGGTGCTCATAAAATTAACCATGCGCTGGGTGAAGCATTATTAGCTAAACACATGGGTAAAACCAAGGTGATAGCAGAAACAGGTGCAGGCCAGCATGGTGTAGCAATGGCAACCGCTTGTGCTCTAGTTGGCTTGCCTTGTGAGATTCACATGGGTGCGGTCGATATAGTTAAAGAGCACCCTAATGTCACAAAAATGAAAATCTTGGGTGCTAAGCTCATTGCTGTAGAGTCTGGTACTAAAACTTTAAAAGATGCTGTAGACAGCGCTTTCGAAGAATATGTAAAAGATCCCGACAACTTTTTTTATGCCATAGGTTCCGTAGTAGGACCTCACCCTTTCCCTATGATGGTGAGAGACTTCCAATCCATTGTTGGTAAAGAAGCAAGAGAACAGTTCCCTGCAATGACCGGCGAACTACCCGATTATGTTGTAGCTTGCGTAGGTGGCGGCTCTAATGCCATGGGTATCTTCTCAGGCTTTATGGATGATGCCAGCGTTAAACTAGTCGGTATTGAGCCTTGTGGACGTGGTTTAGGTAAGGGTGACCATGCGGCGACACTTACCTACGGTAAACCTGGCACTATGCATGGTTTCCACTCTTATATGTTGCAAGATGATACAGGTGAGCCTGATCCAGTCTACTCTATTGCCTCAGGGTTAGATTACCCATCAGTTGGGCCTCATCATAGTTATTTGAAAGATTTAGGGCGGGCTGAATACCATGCTATAGATGACACTGCCTGCTTAGATGCTTTTATGAAGCTTTCTCAGTTAGAAGGTATTATTCCAGCACTAGAGTCAGCTCATGCCATTGCATGGGTGATGCGTGAAGCTAAAAATCTGGGCCCAGACGTTAAGGTTTTAATTAACCTTTCTGGTCGTGGTGACAAGGATGCTGACTTTGTAGCAGAGAAGTTAGGTTTATAAGTAACCTTTGGTCAAGTTTGGTTACCAAGGCAAGCAAACTTGGCCTAGATCAAGGATTCTCTACTGATCATGACGGACTATGCAACCTTTATGTCTTATTTGGCGCAAGCTTAGATTGCTGGAGAGCAGAATGAATAAGTGGTTTGCTGATACGTCGATTCAAACCAAGGTAAACACAGTACTGCTAGCGGTATTACTGGTCGTTATGGTGGCCTCTATGTTATTCACCATACGCAGTGAGCGTGCCATGGTTGAAGACGCTATGCTGCAAAATGTTAAAGATGCTACAGACAGCTATCTAGACACGCTAAATATAATGATGCTGACGGGTACCTTGGCACAGTTTAGAGAAATTCATCGAGAAAAAGTGCTTAGTCAGCCAGGCATAACTGAAGCAAAAGTTCTTCGCTCACAAACGGTTATAGACTTATTTGGTGAAGCAGCAGAGCTAGATCAAGCTACAGACGATCTAGACCAGCGTGCTTTAAAAGGAGAGTTAATAGAGGTTATTAGAAACACTCCTGAAGGACGGGTATTAACTGTTCTTCGTCCTGTTATTAGCGAAACAGATTACCGTGGTACTGACTGTACAAGTTGCCACGTAGGTACCGAAGGCCAACAATTAGGTGCGATACGCCTAAGCTATTCTTTGGCAGCGTTGGACCAACAAATTAATATGAACCTCTTAAAGCTAGGCGGGGTGCAAGCCTTGCTATTTATTGGTGGTTTATTCCTTATTTCATTTGTACTTTATAGAATAATTTTGCGCCCATTACGCTACTTGCGTAAAGCTATTCAAAAAGCTGAGAGTGAATCAGACTTAACTATTCGGGTACATACCGTACGCTCATCAGATGAAATTGGCGTTTTATCTAAGGCTTTTAATAAGATGCTAGAGCGTTTTTCAGATAGCTTAAGCCAAGTAGCCTCTACCACTCGTAGCTTAAAGTCTTCGGCAACAACCATTGCCACAGTTGCAGATGAAACAGTTAAAGCTGTTAATACTCAACATGCAGAAACTGAACAAATGGCAAGCTCTATGGAGCAGATGCAAGCAAGTGCGCATGTTACCCGAGAACATGCACAGCGTACTTCACAAGCATCGGTTGAAGCTGATAATGAAGCTAATTCTAGCCGAGACTTAACTTCAGAAAGTATTTGCGGCATTCATGAATTGACGGAACACCTAGAAAAAGCCTCGAATGTTATTCAAGCTCTAGACCAATACAGCGACGATGTAGGCCAAGTGCTTGAAATAATTACTGCCATAGCAGAACAAACTAACCTTCTGGCACTCAACGCTGCGATAGAAGCAGCTAGAGCAGGTGAAAGTGGACGAGGGTTTGCGGTAGTGGCCGATGAAGTCCGTTCTTTAGCTAACCGTACCCACGATGCAACTCAAGAAGTTAGGCGCACCATTGACCGCTTACAAGAAGAAGCCAAGGGCGCGGTGGTTATGATGGAAACTGCACGTGAAGGCGCACAGAAAAGTGTTGCGGATGTTGAGCGAGTAGGAAGTTCTTTAAGTCAAATTGCTGACGCTGTAACTAATATAAATCAACTTAATGGTCAGATGGCGAATGCTGCCGTAGAACAACAGGAAGTCGCTGGTCGAGTGAATGCTCAGGTGACTCAAATAGGCAGTATTGCCCAGCAGACCTCTGGCAATGCAAGTAAATCTTCTGAAGTGAGTGATGATTTAGTTAAACTAGCAGATCATTTAGAAAAACTAGTTGATGGTTTTAAAATAAGTTAATGCACTAAAATAACCTTATCTACTCAGCATATTTTTTTGCTGTATTGGTGCTATTATGTAGATAAAATATGTAGGTAAAATGCATTTTAAAATCAACTGAATATTCTGCTCATCGACTTAGGAAAGGCAATGCTATCTAAAGATGTAGTTTTGGTTGTTGATGATTCCACAACAGCACGCTCAGCAATCATTAATGTATTGCGTGATCACCTTTACTGTAAAGATATAGTTGAAGCATCGGACGGGCAAGAAGCCTTAAGACGTTTAAAACAACGCCCAGATATTGACTGGATTTTTTGTGATTGGGAAATGCCAGTGATGGCTGGTGACGAGCTGCTTAAAGAAATTAGAGCTAATCCAGAAACTGCACACCTGCCTTTTATCATGATTACCTCTAAAGGCGATAGAGACTCTTTAGTAACAGCAGTACAGTTAGGCGTGACCTCTTTTATTGTTAAACCCTTTACTGCCAAAAAACTCGTTGAAAAAGTTTTTATGGCCCAGGGTCGAATGGAAAGACGTAATGCCGAAAGAACTCGAGTGAGCAGTGAGCAAAAAACTACACTTAAATTTAGTTCAGGAGTAGAAACAGAAGCGAGCCTAGTCGATATTTCTTTATCTGGTTTATTAATGATGGTCGAGCATGAGTCAGTAAGGAACATTACGGTCTTTGACTCTTTTCAGGCTAAAGTTGGGCATCCACATGGTAAAGGGTCAGCCATTTTACCCTGCCAGGTCATCCGCCTAGAGGCTGATCCTATGCACCCATCAAGAACCAGCACCATTCGTTTAGCAGCTAGGTTTCAGCCTATGGAAGAAGGCCCGCGTAAACACCTGGTTAGCTATATTGAAGCCGCTGCAAGGCAAGCAAGGGCTTCAAAAAACCAAGACTCAGTAGATTAGTTACAACCTTAAAATACTTAGCTATTTAGCTAACAAAAGCCCGCTCTATTACGTAATCTGCCGCATCTCCCATGCGTGGTGAAACCTTAAAGCCACGCTCATCTAACATTTGGCTAACATCCTTTAGCATTTCAGGGCTACCACAAATCATTGCTCTATCTGTCGCTGGGTTTAACTCGGGTAAGCCTAAATCTTTAGCTAACTGTCCACTAGCAGCTAGTTCAGTAATACGGCCTTGGTGAACAAACTCTTCACGCGTTACTGCTGGGTAATAAATAAGTTGGTTTTTAATCTGTTCACTCAGGTATTCATGCTGAGGTAGCTCTTGAGTAATAAACTCACTGTAGGCTAAGTCTTTTTCCCAGCGTACCCCATGCATAAGTATGACCTTTTCAAACCGCTCGTAGGTTTCTGGATCTTGAATCACACTTAAAAAAGGCGCTAGGCCAGTTCCTGTGCTGAATAAATAGAGGTTTTTAGCTGGTAGCAAATCATCAAGCACCAGTGTGCCTGTAGGCTTTTTGCTAACAATTAATTTATCACCCTCTTGGAGATGCTGTAGGCGTGAGGTTAAAGGACCGTCTTGAACCTTAATGCTAAAAAATTCTAGCTGGTCATCATAATTAGGGCTGGCAATGCTGTAAGCACGCATTAAAGGACGACCATCAACTTCTAGGCCTATCATAACAAACTGACCATTTTTAAAACGTAAACCTGCATCACGGGTAGTAGTGAAGCTAAACAGGTGTTCTGTCCAGTGGTGCACGCTAGTAACTTCTTCAGCATAAAACTTGCTCATGGTGGCCCTCACAACCTTCTATTACCTAGTAAAATGATTGGTTATTCTAACCCCAAATGATAGTGGTTACTAAATAGTTTGTTCTTATAACCTTATGGAGCGCTTTGAATAGAAGGATATGCAATTAAGTTATGCTCGAGCTATTTTTCTGCAATAACAATAGCGCGTAGGGGAGCAGGATAGCCTTCACGGGTTAGCTGAGGGTTTTGTGGGTCTAAAAAGTCTGCTAAAGATTGAAAAGTCATCCACTCGGTTGCGCGTTGTTCCTCAGTGCTGGTTAGGTTTAAATCCACGCAGCGAATATTTTTATAGCCACAACGCCTTAACCATAGTTTTAATTGAGCGACAGAAGGCAGGAACCAAACATTGCTCATGGCGGCATAGCGGTCTTCTGGCATTAAGCAGGCTGTTTCATCGCCTTCGATTACTAGGGTTTCTAACACCAGTTCGCCACCAGGGCGTAAGCAGTCTTTTAATTCGTACAGGTGGTCAATAGGAGAGCGGCGGTGATAAAGCACACCCATAGAGAGCACTGTATCAAAGGCTTCTATTTTTTTGGGTACTGCTTCTATGCCTAAGGGTAGGTGATAAACAGCAGGGCGCTCTTTGGGCCCCATAAGCTTGCGAGCTGCTTCAAACTGAGCAAAATAGCGGGGTGAAGGGTCTATACATAAAGTAAACTCGGCACCTGCTCCTGCTAAACGCCAAGCATGATAGCCAGAACCGCCACCCACATCTAAAACTTTACGACCAAGTAAATTACTTAAATGCGGTGCTAACCTATCCCATTTAAAATCTGAGCGCCATTCAGTATCAAGGTAAGTGTTTTCGAGTTGATAAGGCCCTTTGCGCCAAGGCTTTAAATCTTGCAGTAGACCAGTCAGCATTTTTTGCTGATTGTCTGTAAGGCTTAGTTTATTTTCTAAACGAGCATTTTTGGTAGTGATGACTGAGGTGTTAAGGGTGATTTCAGCACTTACCACCTCAGGTAACTTTTCAATTCGTTTCCACCAGCCAACAAATTCAGGGAAGCGCTGAGTATCCAAAGCGGTTGTTAATTGTTCAGGCAACTTGGCAAGCCAGGTATGTAAGCCCGGGCGTTCACGACCTAGTAAAGCGAGCTGTTGAAATACTTCAGAAAAGTCAGGACCTTGCATTAGCTTTCCCCTTTAATGGCTAAAAAAGAAGCAAAGTTTAGGTATTGAAACCACTGGCTAGCAAAACTAAAACCCGTTGCTAATAAGCGCTGTTGATGTTCTTCAGGGGTATCAGTTAACAAAACGTCTTCTAAGGCAGTACGTTTTTGACTGATTTCCATATCGGAGTAGCCATTGGCACGCTTAAAGTCATGGTGTAATTCGTAGAGTAATTGTGCTTGCCGAGGGTCTTTAAAATGCACTTTTTCACTAATAATTAAAGCACCACCGGGGCGGAGCGCCTTAAAAAGTTTATCTAGCAGTGCTTGGCGATCGATAGGTGGTAAAAATTGCAGTGTAAAGTTTAAAATAACCAAGTCACAGGGTTGGTAATCAAAGCTACGTATATCGCCACATAGGGTGGTAACGGAGCGTTCTGCAAGGTTTTCTGCAAGAATAGTTGCACAGCGTTCAGTCATGGCTGGTGAGGTGTCGAGGGTAATAAAGTCAACTTCTTTTAGGTGACTTAACTGTTGTGCAACACTTAAGGTGGTTGCACCTAAAGAAGCGCCCAAGTCATAAATACGCCCACCCTCAGGCACGTAGCGTTTAGCTATAACACCTGTCATACCTAAAATTTGTGAATAACCAGGAATAGAGCGTTTAATCATATCTGGAAAAACACTGGCTACCTGCTCATCAAAAGAAAAGCTAGCTAGCTCATCTAAGGGAGTAGCAAAAATGGCATCTCGTGGAATAGTTGACTGGCTCACCCTTTACCTCCTATTGCCTTGTAAACACGGAATTTACCGTTTTCAGCAGCAATTATAAAGTTACCAAAAGCTTGTTGCAGTAAGTCTGGGTAGGGCAAAAAACGGTTAGCAACTAGCCATAGCTCACCGCCTTTACGCAAATACTTAGGTGCTTGGCTAATGAGCCGACTAGCCAACTCATAGTCAGTAGCTTTGCCAGTATGAAAAGGTGGGTTGCTAACAATTAAGTCGTAGCCTTGGGGCGGAGCCTCTGCTTCTAAGCCTGAAAAAATGTCCGCAGCAAGAACTTTTCCTTGTAGTTGGTTGGCTTTAAGTGTGGCCCGTGTTGCATTTAAAGCAAAGCCACTGACATCACATGCAGTTAGTTGTAGCTTAGGGTGTTGTTTAATTAACCAAGCACCTAATAAGCCACAGCCACAGCCTAGGTCTAGTAGGTTACCTGATGATACTAGCGGTTGTTTAGCCAAGGTTTCTAGCAGTAAAGCAGAGCCGTCATCTACACGACCATGGCTAAATACACCGGGTTGGCTAATGAGTGTTAGCTCGTTAGGTCCTGACCATTGGTGATGAGGTGTGTTTTCTGAAATTAAGTGTTTGGCAGGTGTTAAAGAGTTAACTGAATAGAGTGCACAGCGCCTAGCTGAATCTAATTTATTGACTTGCACCCCGGCAGTTAGTAGTTGCTTGGCTAGTGCTTTAACACCACCGTTAGTTTCACCAATTAGTAAGACTTGGTTATGCGGTAACTGAGCCAGTTGCTTTAACCACCAATAACCTTCTTCTTTAGCTTTAGGCCAAAAAACTAAACTGCGTCCAGCCAGCTGAGTGGGTGCTTGCTCAGCAGTAAAGTAACTTTGAATGCCTGCTGCTTGGGCAAGCTGAAAACTACGCCAGTCACTTGTCCATACTTGAATGGATTGCTGAGCAGTAGTGAAGGTGGTTGCTAATTCTTGCCAGTTTAAGTCGGCAGGTGCAGCTAGAAGGTTCAGAGGTTGATCTAACCAATTAGCTAGCTGGCGAAAGAGGAACTGATTTAAAGGTGAACTGCTAGAGAGGTTAGGCATGTTTTTCAGTAATGCTTCTAAAAGAAATAGAAAAGGCGCTCCTGAGAGCGCCTAATAAAACTGCTTAATGATTTAACTAGGCTGCTACTTGCACTTGGTTATTTGGCTCGGTAAATAATGCCTGGCCTACACTGCACCATTTCATAAAGCTCTGGCATATTAGACAAGGCTTCTGAGGCACCCAAGAATAAGTAACCACCAGGTTTAAGCGTGGCGTGAATGCGCTTGAGAATATCTTTTTTGAGTTCTGCTGAAAAGTAAATAAGCACATTACGGCAAAAGACAATATCAAACTGACCCAGCATAGTGTAGCTATGCAGTAGGTTCATCATTTTAAATTCAGCACGCTTTTGAATGTTAGGGTTAACCTTCCAGCGACCTTCACCTGTTTGGGTAAAATGCTTGGTTAAGCGCTCTTTAGATAAGCCACGACCTATGGCTAGCATTTCATAAGTACCCGACTTAGCTATGGCCAGTGCAGAGGCAGAAATATCGGTACCAATGATTTTTTCACCACCACGCAGTAGGGAAGGGTTCTTTTTACGAAACTCCTCTATAACCATAGATATAGAGTAGGCTTCTTGTCCTGTTGAGCTGGCAGAAGACCAAATTTTTAGCTGCTGAGCACCCAGCTTGGGCGCTATTTCAGGCAGAACCTTGTTTTCTAAAATATTAAAAGGGTGCACATCACGAAACCACAGGGTTTCGTTAGTGGTCATGGCATCAATAACCGCTTCTTTTAGACCGGAACGAGGGTTCCGCTGCATCTCACGCATTAGGTCAGTTAAGCTTTCTAGCTTTTGCTGAGCCATAATTTTGCTCAAGCGGCTAGTGACTAGGTATTGTTTATTGTCACCCAGCAAAATGCCACAGGCATCCTGTAAGAAATTACGGAAAGCTTCAAATTCTTGGGGGCCCAACGTCTTACTAATTGACATCCATCACCACCATTACACAGGTATTATTATAAAGAGCCTTATATGATAATAACTTAACATAGCTAAAGCTATGAATTAAATCACCATTTAGCGGCTTCAGCTTTTTTTATTTCGCCAATAACAACTCTTGCAAGCTCATCGGCATCATATTTAGCTAGGAAAAAGTTCGCACCTACCTTTTTTACCATTGCCTCATTAAAAATACCGCTTAATGATGAGTGTAAAAGCACCGTTAAGCTACTAAGGCGAGGGTCTTGTTTGATGCGGTTGGTTAGCGTGTAACCATCCATTTCAGGCATTTCAATATCTGAAATAATCATTAAAAACTCATCGCTAATGTTCTTACCTTCATCTGCAAGGCCATTTAAATAGTCGAGCGCCTCTTTACCATTGGTTAAGCTAGTGAATTGTACACCAGTTTCAGTAAGGTTGCGTTCTACCTGATTACGCGCAACGCTTGAGTCATCGACTAATAAAATATGGTAGTTGGCTGCAACTGCCTTAACTTCATCGGTTAAGAGCTCGCTAGATACGCCTTGAGCTAAAGGGTCGACACTGGCGATAATTTTTTCTACATCAATAATTTCGATGAGTTGGTTATCCATCTGAGTCACAGCAGTTAAAAAACTGTTTTTACCACTGCCTTTAGGCGGTGGGTGCACTTCTTCCCAGTCTATATTTACAATTCGGTCGACCTCACGCACTAAAAAGCCTTGCGTGCGGCGGTTGTACTCAGTCACTATGACAAAGTTTTCACGCGGGTTTTCCATAGGTGGCTGACGTATAGCCATGCCTAAGTCGAGAATAGATATGGCGCCTTCACGGACATGCGCAACACCTCGAACTTCTGCTGTATGATGTGGCAAGCTGGTAAGTGGTGGACAAGGGATAATTTCCTTAACTTTAAAAACATTAATACCATAGAGCTGCCTACCTTTTAAACGAAAAAGTAAAAGCTCCATACGGTTGCCGCCAGCAATTTTATTGCGTGCGGCTAACTTGCCTGCAGAGTTTGTCATAAAATATTCTTCTAGTTTCACCGGTCGAAATATTTAGTAAGTAGACTGAGTATAAACTGCTAAGCAAAAGATTTCTAAAATTCCTTGTAGAGTTCTGTGTTATGTCTGTTAAGTGTATGTCTAGGTTGGCTTTATTCTTTTTAATTCTCTTAGCTAATAGCTTAGTTAATGCTCAAGCATTACAAGATGTGGGAGAGTTAGAAATAGCTGCAAACACTTGGCTAGACCAGCAGTTAAGCCAAGAAGAAGGGCGTTACGAGGCTAGATTCTCTAGTTTAGATCCGCGCTTGCGTTTGACTGCCTGCGAAAGCCCATTAGTGGTTGAGTTGCATGGCTCTAATGATTTGCGTGGTCGGCTTAACTTAAAGGTTAGCTGCTTAGATCAAGACTGGTTTGTGTATTTAGGTGTTAACCTAGCTCGCTATTTAACCGTTGTTGTGGCTAAAACCGACCTGCCACGCAAGGCAAAACTGAGCTCGCCTATGTTAAGTCTTGTTGAAAAAGATGTTTCTAGGGTGAGGGGCGATTACTTTACTAGCCTAGCAGAAGTGACAGGTTTCCAATTAAGAAATCGCTTAAGAGCAGGCGATGTGCTTAGCAGCAAAAATCTTTTGGAAACTGATGCTGTCAATCGTAGTGAGCAAATTACTATAGTGGCAACCAATGGTGTGTTAAGTGTTCGCATGGGTGGAGAAGCCCTAGATAGTGGCAAAGTAGGTGACCAAATAAGGGTGCGCAATTTACAGTCTGGAAGAGTCATTCGTGCATTGGTTGTGGGTCGTGGTAAAGTTGAAGTTCGTTACTAGGTCGAGCAATTAATTTTTTAAAAATAACACTAAAGTTTTTAAGCAACAGGCCGAAAACCTTTGTAAGAGCAATAAAGTGTCATTTGATCTAACAAAACGGGTATCCAGTTATGGCTATTGATTTTAATGGTGTTGGCAGCAACCTTACCCCTAGGGTTAGAGGTTCAGACCAGTCTGCAGCCAAGGGTTCCAGTGCAAAAACTGAAGTCGCAGTTAATACCTCTGCAGCTGACCGAGTTGAACTCAGTGCTCAAGCACAGCAACTCTACAAAAATGCTGATCAAGGTTCTTTTGACTCCGAGAGGGTTGAAGCACTGAAAATGCAGATTGCTGATGGAAGTTATCAGGTAGATTACACTAAGCTAGCTGGAAAGCTAATGGGTATTGAATCCAAGCTTTAAGTTATAAGTACCCGATGCAGCTAGACTTATACAAAATACAGAGCCTGCCGTGTAATTACTCGGCAGGCTCTTTTGCATTGATGATCTATTCGTTAAACTGCTAAAAGTTAATTAGCTGCGGAGTCAAACGTGTCCCAAGCAAGTATCCAGACCTTCAAAGAATTACTTATTCAAGCCATAGACAACTTCCAGTTACTAAGCAAGTTGTTAGAAGAAGAGATGGTTCTTCTACAACAACCTGGCTCTACACCTGAAGCTTTAGAAGCTATAACTCAGCGTAAAAATGAGCGGCTAGAAAAAATTCAAGAAGACGTGGATCAGCGCAAATTGTTTTTAGAAGAACAAGGTTTAACAGCAGATATGGAAGGCATAGAAGCCTTCTTAGCTGGCTTACCAGGCAATATGGAAAAAGCTATGCGCCAAGGCTGGAATCAGCTAGTAACCAAGTTAGAGCAGGTTCAAACAGCTAACAAAGTTAACGGTCAGCTAATTAACCGCGCAACACAACACTTTGATACCCTCTTAAATGCTTTTAAAGCTTCACAAAACAAAGTTAAGGTTTATAACCCAGCAGGCGGGCCAGGTAATATCAGCATACCTAGAACCTTGGGTAAGGCTTAAATATGACTAGCGATGCAGAACACATAATTACACGCCCTGCAGAAGTGGCGAGCGTACTCAGTTCATTACAAAGACAAAGATCTCCTGTTAGCGTTAGCTTTAGAGGTGTTGAGCAAAAATACCTTAGCCTAGTATTGGCAGTCGATAGAGAAGCCCAAGTATTTTACTTAGATGAACTAAACCCGCCGAGTGGACATAAGCGAATTTTAGCTAATGAAACCTTCTCAGTAAGGGGTACAGAGCAAGGTATAACGGTTTTTTTTACTAAATGCCAAGCAATGAAAGTGTTAGATGAAGAAGACGGTGCTGTTTATCGAGTTGCCTTTCCTAAAGAGCTAATTCACAACCAAAAGCGTGATGCCTTCCGGGCTCATGTAATGCTAAGCAATAAGGTGCCCGTTAGCCTTCTTTCCTTAACCCGAACTGAGCCAATACAACCTTTAAAAGCCACCTTGAAAGATATTTCCAGCACCGGGTGTAAGTTAGAGTTCGATAGTCTTATTGAGCCGCCATTTAAAGACTTAGAAATTTTTGACGAAATGACCATCAACCTAAAAGCTTTTGAAAAAAAATTAACCCTAAAGGTTGAAGCAAGGCATGCTGTTTATGATGAGCACAAAAAACGTACGACTTGCGGCTTTCGTTTCTATGATCCCAAACCTAGTGTGCAAGCAGAAATAGACCGCTTTGTGATTTTTTTGCAAAGGGAAGCGAGACGGGTAGACCTACGTTAAATGCAAAAGTATAATTTTGCCCTTAGCTCATCTGGATAGAGCGGCTCCCTGCTAAGGAAGCACTCATAGTAAAAAAGCCAGTGGAAGGAACAGCTCAAATTTAGTGTTTTTTGATTCACCGCCCTTAGCTCATCTGGATAGAGCGGCTCCCTCCTAAGGAGCAGGTAGTAGGTTCGAGTCCTACAGGGCGGGCCAATTCTTTACTTTTCATACCTTCGTTTTGAATTCTTCCCTCAGTGACCAACCCCCCCTCATAATAGCCTTGTGACCACTGGGTGACCAAAAGGTGACTCGAGTTTCAAATAGCCAGTTTATTCAGTACTTAAATGCGGTAGCTGAGTGTTTATAAAAGTGCGGGAAGTTCATGTTTGCTTCTGGCAGTCAGTTAAACCCTTATGATGCGATTAGCTTGCTTAATCGACTCATCGTGTGATTAGATTAGAGTGGTTAATCACATCAAAAGGCAGAGTATGTGGATTTGGCAGCAAGACGAATGGCCCAATTTCACTTGGGATAACAGCATTATTGAACCGCTATTAAGGCAAACACGCCTTAATCAAGGTGTGTTGCTGGGTAAAGCCAGCAGCCAATCGGCTGACCAAAAACAAAGCATGCTGAATACCTTGCTGGCTAACCTAGTGCATTCCAGTGCTATAGAAGGTGAACAGCTTAATGCCTTTTCTGTGCGTTCTTCCTTGGCAAATAAGCTAGGGCTTAGCGAAGCACATCCATTTCCTACTAGCAAACATACAGATGGTTTAGCCGAAATTATGCTAGATGCGGTAGAAAACCTAGACGAACCACTTACCTTAGAGCGAATTTTACATTGGCATCGCTGCTTATTTGCAGAAGGAAGCAGCTTGTTTCAGTCAGTTGTTGGCGGTCAACTGAGGGGGGAAGCACCCATGCAGGTGGTATCGGGCAGGCTGGATAAGCCTAAAGCGCATTTTACTGCCCCAGATAGAACCCTATTAGAGAAGGAACTTAGTCGCTTTATAAACTGGTTTAACCAGTCACAAACTGACACCAGCTTAGACCCATTATTAAGAGCCGCCCTTGCACACTTTTGGTTTGTTACCTTGCACCCTTTAGAAGATGGTAATGGCCGTATCACGCGTTTAATAACAGACCTTGCCTTAGCCCAAGCAGAGCAGCAATCGGTAAGGTTTTACGCCATGTCGGTTAGTATTCTAGCCAAGCGTGAAAGCTACTATACAATTTTAGAGCAAAGCCAAAAGGGCGGACTAGATATTACCCCTTGGTTGGTTTGGTTTTTAGACACCTTAAATGATACTTTTGCAGGGGTGATAACAGAAATTGAACAAACGCTGTTTAAAACCAGATTTTGGCAGCAAATCGACCAAACCCAATTATTAAAAGAGCAAGTAAAAGTGCTGAATAGAATGCTGGATGGTGATTTTTTAGATGGCATTAATACTACCCAATATCATCGTGTAGCCAAGGTAAGTAAACCCACCGCCACGCGACATTTAAGCGCCTTGGTGGATTTAGGCTGCTTAGTAAAATCAGTAGCGGGTGGGCGTAGTACACGTTATTCATTGCCCAACAACACAATGCAATTATCTCATTGCTGCACCTAGGAAATGTATTTACTGCATACCAACTTTAGAAAACACGTTAATAACCACCACTCCAGCAATAATTAGCCCCATCCCTAAAACACTAGCAAACTCTAGCTTTTGACCAAAAACCAGCCAGCCAACTAAAGAAATTAAAACAATACCTAAGCCAGCCCAAATGGCATAGGCAATACCAACAGGAATGGTTTTTAAAGTAAGAGAAAGGAAGTAGAAAGCTATAGCGTAGCCAAAAACGACTAGCAAGCTGGGCCAAAGCTTTGTAAACCCCATGCTTGTTTTCAAGCTAGAGGTTGCTACTACTTCAGCAATAATTGCAGCACCAAGAAATAACCAGTTTTTCATTTAGCCCTCGAACCCATGTAGGGACAGCATTATAGAAGAAAATAACAACAATAACTGCAAATTTATTGCTCCAAAACTTGCAGACAGGCCACTTATCTGTCATTTTAATTGAACGTTCATTCAATAGATAGAAGGTGGGCTAGATGCCAAAGGTAGGCATGCCAACAATACGCAAGTCTCAGCTAATACAAGCAACCATTGAAGTAATTAATGATGTTGGTTTACATAAAGCCAGTGTCGCCATGATAGGTCGCTATGCGGGTGTTTCGCCCTCTATCATTAACCATTACTTTGGTGGCAAAGATAGCCTGCTTGAAGAGACCATGCGCTCTATCTTAAAAGACCTCTCTGCTGCCATTACTTATCGATTAGCAAAAGTTAGCAAAAAGGATGTGCCAGCCAGAATCATTGCCATAGTGGAAGGTAACTTTGACCCCAAACAGCTAGATAGCAAGGTTGTTAAAACTTGGCTAACTTTTTGGTCGCACGCTATGCACATGCCCCAGCTACACAGGCTACAAAGAATTAACGAACAACGCCTCCTTTCTTATTTGCGCTATGAACTCAAGCAAGTAGTTGAGCATCAAGAAGCTAATTTTATTGCACAAGGTGTGGCAGCCCTAATCGATGGTATATGGCTAAGGGGAGCGCTTTCGCCTGAAGGCATCAACAAAAGCTTAGCAGAGCAGCTTATCTTAGATTATTTACAGCACCGCCTTCCTAGCCAGGTATTTCAACGCTATAAAGCAAAGAATACTGTTAGCCAGCAACTCTAATCCTTAAATCAAATCTCAAGGTTGTTTCATGTCTGTTACCCAACATTATATTCATGGTGCTTATTATACTGAGCCACCTAAAGAAACTTTTAATTCTATCAATCCAGCTACTGGTGAAGTCATTGCCACTATTGCTCAAGCAGACCAAAGGGTAATGAATGCAGCCGTTGCTTCGGCAGAAGAAGGGCAAGCGATTTGGGCTGCCATGACGGGCATTGAGCGGGGGCGAATCTTAAACAAAGCCGTTGCTTTGCTTAGAGAACGCAACGATGAATTGGCAAAGTTAGAAGTCATGGATACCGGCAAGCCCATTCAAGAAGCTGAAGCAGTCGATATAGTTACCGGCGCAGATGTTATTGAATACTACGCAGGCTTGGCAGATAAAATTCAAGGCAGCCACCAACAGCTGAATGAACAAAACTTTTTTTATACTCGCCGTGAACCCTTGGGTGTTTGCGGCGGTATAGGTGCTTGGAATTACCCTATTCAAATTGCCTGTTGGAAATCAGCACCTGCCTTAGCAGCAGGTAATGCCATGATTTTTAAACCTTCAGAAGAAACCCCTTTAAGTGTTTTAAAGCTAGCAGAAATTTATAGCGAAGCGGGTGTGCCTGCTGGTGTATTTAATGTGATTCAAGGTGATGCGCGGGTTGGTCAAATGCTCACCAGTCATCCAGCCATAGCCAAAGTATCTTTTACTGGCGAATGTGGAACAGGCAAAAAAGTAATGGCTGACTCAGCTAAAACCTTAAAGCAAGTGACTATGGAGTTAGGCGGCAAATCTCCAATGATTATTTTCCCTGATACCTCTATAGATCAAGCTGTATCAGGAGCCATGCTGGCAAATTTCTATACTCAAGGCGAAGTATGCACTAACGGTACAAGAGTCTTTGTTCATGAAGAAATTTATGAAGCTTTTTTAGACGAGTTAAAAAAACGTACTGAACAAATGATTATTGGTGACCCAACCCATCCAGACACCCAGGTTGGCGCGCTAATTTCAGAAAATCACTTGCAAAAAGTTCTTGGTTACATCGAGGCTGCTAAGCAAGCCGGTGCGCGACTCGTTTGCGGTGGTGAAAGAGCGACCGAAAAAGGTTTAGAAAAAGGTGCTTTTGTTAAGCCTACCGTATTTGCTGATTGCACAGACGCTATGCCCCAAGTGATAGATGAAATTTTTGGGCCAGTTATGTCGGTTCTTAAATTTAGCAATGAAGATGAAGTTATTGCACGTGCCAATGCAACTAAATATGGCTTAGCGGCTGGGGTGTTTACTAAAGATTTTGGACGCGCACATAGAGTTATTAATCGCTTACAAGCAGGTATTTGCTGGATTAATACCTGGGGTGCCTCACCCGCCGAAATGCCCGTGGGTGGTTATAAGCAATCAGGAGTTGGTCGAGAAAATGGTTTGGAAACACTAAATCATTACACCCAACTTAAAAGTGTATTCGTGGAAATGGGCGAAATAGAGCGTCCTTACTAAAATTACTAGCTGAGTAAAGGCAAGATGAACCAAACATTTGATTACATTATTGTCGGAGCTGGCTCTGCTGGTTGTGTACTAGCAGACAGATTAACCGAAGATGGCAAGCATCAAGTATTACTGCTTGAAAAAGGGGGCAGTGATAAAAGCATTTTTGTGCAGATGCCAACGGCTTTATCTTATCCGATGAACACTGAACGTCTTTGCTGGCAGTTTCATACTGAAGCAGAACCAGGCATAGATAACCGCTCCTTGCATACCCCGCGTGGTAAAACCCTAGGCGGTTCTTCATCCATTAATGGCATGGTTTATGTGCGTGGTCATGCTTGTGATTTTGATGAATGGGTAACTGAAGGTGCTAAGGGGTGGGACTATCAAAGCTGTCTACCCTATTTTAAACGTGCTGAAACTTGGGAAGGTGGAGCCGATGAGTACCGTGGTGGCGACGGGCCTTTAGGTGTTTGTAATGGCAATAAAATGTCACTTAACCCACTTTACAAAGCCTTTATAGATGCAGGTGTAGATGCGGGTTACGCTGCAACAGAAGACTATAACGGCTACCGCCAGGAAGGTTTTGGTGCAATGCACATGACAGTAAAAAAGGGTGTGCGTAGTTCAACATCTAATGCGTATTTAAGGCGTGCATTAAAGCGTTCTAACCTAACCCTATTAACGGGTGTTCATACTCGAAAAATACTGACAGACTCCAGCAATGAAACACCCATTGCAACAGGTGTGGAGTTTGATCACCAAGGTAAAACTAAAACAGCCCAAGCCAAAGTTGAAGTTATTTCTGCAGCAGGTTCGATAGGTTCACCGCAACTTCTACAATTATCAGGTATTGGCCCCAAAGCAGTAGTAGAAAGTGCTGGGGTAAAGCTAGTTAAAGACCTACCTGGTGTGGGTGAAAATCTACAAGACCATTTAGAGGTTTATTTTCAGTATCGCTGTAAACAGCCCATTACTTTAAACAGCAAACTTAACTTGGTTAGCAAGGGCTTAATAGGTACGCGCTGGATTTTATTCAAAAATGGTTTAGGCGCTACTAACCACTTTGAATCTTGTGCCTTTATTCGCTCCCGCAAAGGTTTAAAATGGCCAAATATTCAATACCACTTTCTACCCGCTGCCATGCGCTACGATGGCAATGCGTCTTTTAAAGGTCATGGGTTTCAAGTGCATGTTGGGCCTAATAAGCCGTCTAGTCGCGGCCGTGTAAAAATAAAAAGTGCCGACCCTTACCAAGCCCCCAGCATTTTATTTAACTACCTAACCGAACAACAAGACATTGAAGATTGGCGAGCCTGCATTCGTTTAACCCGCGAAATAATCGGCCAAAAATCAATGGACGTTTATCGGGATGATGAAATTCAGCCAGGCATAGATATAACCAGCGATGAGCAAATTGATGCTTGGGTACGTGCCAATGTAGAAAGTGCTTATCACCCTTCCTGTACCTGCAAAATGGGTGCAGATGATGACCCTATGGCAGTGCTTGATAGTGACTGTAAAGTGCGTGGTGTAAACAAACTACGCGTCGTAGATTCTTCCGTGTTCCCTACCATTACCAATGGCAATATCAACGCACCCACCATTATGGTGGCTGAAAAGGTTGCTGACACTATTTTAGGGAAAACACCCCTACCCAAAGCAGAAGCAGCTGTTTGGATTCACCCTGACTATAAAAATACGCAACGTTAATAATCACTTTAAAAGGAAAAACAATGAGTTTTAAAAAAGCATTACCCATCAATAAACTACTAACAAAAGCACTGATTGCAGTCGTTACCACCTTTTCTTTAAGTAGTTTTTCTGTAGCGCAAGCCAATAGCTGCTCTGAAGTGCGTTTCTCAGATGTAGGCTGGACAGACATTACTGCCACCACAGCAATAACAACTGAAATTGTTAAAGGCTTAGGTTACTCACCCAAAACACAGCTGCTATCTGTACCTGTTACCTATAATTCTTTGGCTTCTGGTGAGTTAGATGTGTTTTTAGGCAACTGGATGCCAACCATGGAAGCAGATATTGCCAAATACCGTGCTGAAGGCACAGTTGAAACAGTACGTACTAACCTAGAAGGTGCTAAATATACTCTTGCGGTTAACCAAGCAGCTTATGATGGTGGCGTGCGTAGCTTTGCCGATATCGTTAAATATAAGAAAAAATTTCGTAGCAGAGTTTACGGTATAGAGCCAGGTAATGATGGCAACCGTTTAATTCAAGACATGCTGGATCAAAATGCTTTTGGTCTGAAAGGTTTCAAATTAATCGAATCCTCAGAAGCAGGCATGTTGTCTGAAGTTCAACGTGCAGAACGTAGAAATAGCTGGGTCGTTTTTCTAGGTTGGGAACCCCACCCTATGAATAGTAACTTCGCTATTGAATACCTAGATGGTGGCGATGATTGGTTTGGTCCAAATTTTGGTGGTGCAACGGTTTTAACCAATACGCGTAAAAACTATAGCCAAGAATGTCCTAATATGGGCAAGTTACTAAACAACCTAGAGTTTACCTTGGCTATGGAAAACGAAGTGATGGGTGCTATTTTAAATGACAATAAAAAGCCTCAGCAAGCTGCCAAAGAATGGTTGCAAAATAACCCAGCCGCATTAAATGGCTGGTTAAAAGGTGTTAATACCCTAGATGGCAAGCCCGGTCTTAAAGCTGTAAAAAGCTACTTAGCTATTCAGTAAGTTTAATTTAAACCTTAATGCTAGGAGTGCTACTCCTAGCATTACTCATTTAATTCACTTATTTACTACTGCCGTTTACTTTTATGCAGTAGTAGGTTTATCGCAAAATCTACTCGGATATCCAATATGAACTGGATTATTGAACACAAAGTTCCCATGGGGCAATGGATAGAGTCTTTTGTCGACTGGTTAGTAGGCAACGCTGCTGGTTTCTTTGATGCAATATCATTTTCTTTAGAATGGCTTATTCTTGGTGTGACAGATATTTTGTTGTTAAGCCCACCTAGTTTACTCATAGCTTTAACAGCAGCTTTAGCTTGGTGGCTGCAACGCTCTTTTGGCTTGGTTATTTTTGTAGTCTTATCATTGTTATTAATTGCCAACCTAGGCTATTGGTCAGAAATGATTGAAACCCTAGTATTGGTGCTAATGGCTGCTTTTATTTGTGTTTTAATTGGAATACCGCTGGGTATTCTAGCTGCCCACTATCCAAAATTTCATACGATCATTCGTCCAGTATTAGATTTAATGCAAACCATCCCTACTTTTGTTTATCTAATACCCACTTTAATTTTATTTGGTTTGGGCGTAGTGCCAGGCTTAATTTCTACCATTATATTTGCAATTGCAGCCCCTGTACGTTTAACCGCTTTAGGCATTAGCAGTGTGCCTGAAGAGTTACTTGAAGCGGGTAAAGCCTTTGGTGCTACACGCAGAAAGCTTTTATTTAAGGTGGAGCTACCAGCAGCCATGCCCAACATTATGGCGGGTGTGACTCAGTGCATTATGTTGTCTTTATCCATGGTGGTGATTGCTGCTTTGGTGGGTGCAGATGGTTTAGGTAAGCCAGTCGTTAGAGCTTTGAATACCGTTAATATCGCACAAGGCTTTGAAGCAGGTTTAGCCATAGTGCTTGTTGCAATTATGCTTGACCGTTTGTGCAAGCAACCTAACCGTGATAACTAAGGAGCCTAACCCATGAACATGATTGAAATAGAAAATCTAGATGTGGTGTTTGGCGATAGCCCTGAACAAGCCTTAAACCTTTTAGATGAAGACCTTTCACGTCAGGAAATCATTGATAAAACCGGCTCGGTGGTTGGTGTACAAAACGCTAATATCACCATTAAGCAAGGCGAGATTTGTGTGCTTATGGGGCTTTCTGGCTCGGGTAAGTCTAGCCTTTTACGCACGCTAAATGGTTTGAACCCTATAACTCGTGGAAGTTTAAGAGTTAAAGATACAGATGGCACCATTGATATTGCCACTTGTGATGAAAACACGCTGCGTCATTTAAGAACTAACCGTATTTCTATGGTTTTTCAAAAATTTGCACTCATGCCTTGGTTAACCGTTGCAGAAAATGTGGCTTTTGGCTTAGACATGAAAGGTATTAATAAGCGTGAGCGCTTAGCAAAAGCTAAAGAAAAGTTAGAAATGGTGGGTTTAGAGCAGTGGGCAAATAGCAAACCCCATGAGCTATCTGGTGGTATGCAGCAACGTGTAGGCTTGGCCAGAGCCTTTGCCATGGATACCGACATTCTTTTAATGGATGAACCATTTTCAGCACTAGACCCTCTGATTCGTAGCCAGCTACAAGATGAACTGCTTGAGCTACAACAGAAAATGAAAAAAACCATTTTATTTGTTAGCCATGATTTAGATGAGGCATTAAAGCTAGGTACCAATATAGCTATTATGGAATCGGCTAAAATTATTCAACACGGTACACCAGAAGACATAGTGCTCAACCCTAAAACTCCTTATGTAGAAGCTTTTGTTGCTCATACCAACTCACTGAATGTTTTAGGTGGGGATACTTTAATGACTAATAAAGAAGACTTGGTTGAAGAAAATGGGCGGCTAATTATTGACCGTAACCATGGGTACTGGGTCAGCTTACAAGAAGGAAAAATTATAAAAGCTGGCAAAGGTGAGCAAGAGTTGCCCTGTTCTGAATGGTTAGAAGGTGATGGTGAGCAGGGTAAGTTTGCTATTGCCAGTTCAAGTATAGATATGCGTGCTGCTATCAACCTGCGTTACACCAGTCGCTTACCTGTACTGCTAACGCAAGATGGGCAGTTTGTTGGAGTTTTAAACGATAATAATTTTTACTATGCGCTATTAGGTAAGCATTTTGTTGCTGACTAATCACTTCAACTATAAGTAATCTCGGCTTGAGATTGCTTATAGCTAAAAGTTTTAAAGTCTTCATTCGTTAATTCAAAAATCTGCTTAAGATTTAGTTTTGCTCTGTTTGTCAATTCCTGTCAGTTATAAAATTATTAGCTATACTCAAGGTTAACTAGTAGTCTTTATCAGAATATAAATGCTGTTTCCAACCTGCTAGCCTTAAATATGGCAATTGAAGCAGCTAGAGAGGGTGACTAAGGTCGTAGCTTTGCTTTAGTAGCAGGTAAAGTAGGCTAGCCAGTCAAGAACTAGCTGAATTAGCAGCTAGCCTACAACAGCTAGTACAAGGCTTTAAGTTAAACTAAACTGCTTGGGGTAAGTTATGTATTTTCATTATAAGTAAGGAATAAGTACGACCTAATGCAAAAGCACTCCCCTAATTTTTTTCGACACTTTTTGTTTGAGTGGGTAGTTTTTACTCTTATTTCAGCTTTTATCGTCTTATTGCTGTCTTATCATCAATATACGAGGCACCAGGCAACGCTAGATCAAGAAGAAGTGCAACTGACTAATGCGGCTGCCGCTTCTGACTATGTTATTGGTCAACAGCTAGAAAGAATTAACATTACGTTAAATAAAATTCGTTCAATGCTGCCGCCTGACTGGCAAAATCAAGGTATAAGAGATCAGCTGTTAGGCGAAAGGCTTGAACTATTAAGTTCTGCTATGCCTAGTGTGCAAGCCGTAACGCTAACTAATAAAAAGGGCCAAGCCTTAGCTTCAAGCAAACCGCAGGTTGTTGGTAAGTCCTTCGCCTACCGAGACTATTTTCAATTACCCAAAATATCACCTGATCAACAGACGCTTTATATAACCCCTCCTTTTGAGGGTATTTATGGTGATTGGTTGATTGCTATTTCTAAGGCTGTTTTAGATCAACAAGGTCAGTTTGCTGGTGTGGTTTTTATTCTGCTTAATGCTCAAGAGTTCAAGGAGTCTTTAAACAGTTTAAGACCTGGGCTAGAAACTTGGGCAGTCTTGGTGCATGGAGATGGGCTGGTGTTTGCTTGGGAGCCAGAGTCTATTGCGGTAACAGGACAAAACCTAGCTAAGCCTGGAAGTCTGTTCACACGACACAGTGAAAGTGGTCAAGTGGCTTCATTTTTTGCAGATACTGTTGCTCTAAACAATGAGGTTTCACTTATTGCTATTCGTACTATTGCACCAGAACATCTCTATATGAATAAACCCTTAATACTTGGTGTGGCTCGTAATACAGCAGCTATTTATCAAACACTAGAGCGTGACCTGCTGTTGATAATAATTGCTTATTTACTTGTTAACTGGCTCTTCGCATTTAAGGGTGTAGAAAAGATCTGGCTCACTAGAAAAGGAGTCGGGTTTCTTAGAGAATGTAAGTTCCAACACAAACAAAACTAAGTCCCCCGACATGAGCAATCTTACCTTTTCTACCCCTGACCTTTCCACCTTTTGCCAATTAAATAAACTCGGCCTTGTTGCCACTGGACAGCATATTACTGAAAAACACGCTGTTATTGAGTGCCGTTTCGCTCAATCGCCAGAGCCTTGCCCTGAGTGCGCTGCTTGTGGCAATTCACGTGGCACTATTGATAGGCGTCTTGCCCACGTG
>NZ_JMLW01000017.1 GCF_000686905.1 Marinospirillum insulare DSM 21763 | reverse complement strand
AAACACTTGGAATGAAAACACCAAATGAAGTATTGTTTGAAGAATTACAGGCTGTTGCACTAGCAAGTTGAATCCAAGTAAGGTATAAAGTTAATGAGTCACATATCTATACTTTGGTCTAGGCTTGCCTTTTCATCTTGTTCAGGCGAGTATTTGTGATGTAAGTCAATGTTATTTTAAATCAATAAATATCATGAGGTAAACAACCTATGAGCTCAATAGTCTTAATGCTTTTAGGGCTTGGCGGCATGGCAATAGGTTTTTTTGTTTATTCAAAATTCCTTGCTTTTGCTGTATTCAAGTTAAGCGAAGATTTTACAACTCCAGCCCATGAATTTGAAGATGGGATTGACTTTGTGCCAACCAACAAATTTGTTTTGTGGGGGCACCATTTTACCTCGGTTGCCGGGGCTGCACCGATTGTTGGGCCTGCCATAGCGGTTATTTGGGGCTGGCTACCTGCTTTTTTATGGGTCACTTTCGGTACTATCTTTTTTGCGGGTATTCACGACTTTGGTGCTATTTGGGCCAGTGTGCGTAACCGTGCTAAGTCAGTGGGCACTTTAACCGGCGATGTGGTGGGTACCCGTGCCAGGGCTATTTTTTCAATTGTTATATTTTTAGTCTTGTTAATGGTAAACGCAGTGTTTGGCGTGGTCATTGCTCGCTTATTAATTAATAACCCTAGCGCAGTCGTGCCAGTGTGGGGTGCAATTGCAGTGGCGCTTATTATTGGCCAGGCCATTTACCGCGGCAAAATGAGTTTACCGCTGGTTTCTTTAATAGGTGTGGCAGCACTTTATGGGCTTATTTATATCGGCCCTTCAGTGCCTTTAGCTTTACCTTCAGAAGGGGTAGCAGGTTTATCGCCTAACGCTGCTTGGATTCTTATTCTATTTGCCTATGCTGCCGTTGCTTCCTTGTTGCCGGTTTGGGTTTTGTTACAACCGCGTGACTATATTAATGGCTTACAGTTATTTGTAGGTTTAATTGCCCTTTATGGAGCCATTTTGGTGGCTAACCCAACCGTGGTTGCACCCATGATAAATATGGATGTGCCGCCTGGAACACCTTCCATGATTCCTTTGCTTTTTGTCACCATTGCTTGTGGCGCAATTTCTGGCTTCCACGGTTTAGTGGCGTCTGGTACGACTTCTAAACAACTGGATAAAGAAAAAGATGCCCGTTTTGTAGGTTACTTTGGTGCCACTGGTGAAGGTGCTTTAGCTTTAGCAGCCATTCTTGCGGCCACCGCTGGCTTTGCAACCTTTGCAGACTGGGAAGCTGTTTACCAATCGTTTGGTGATGGCGGTGTGCAAGCCTTTGTAACGGGCGGCGCGAATATTCTAAGTGCTGGTACAGGCCTAGATGCAGCCATTGCAGGAACCATGTTAACCGTAATGGCAGCTTTATTTGCCGGTACAACCATGGACACAGGTTTACGTTTGCAGCGTTATATCTTCCAAGAGTGGGGCGAGATTTATAACCTAAAATGGATGGCTAAGCCCGTTCCAGCAACCTTGTTGTCAGTTGGTTCTTGTTTAGTGCTTGCTTTTGGTGCTGGGGGTGCAGAAGGTTCTGGTGGTCTGCTTATTTGGCCTTTGTTTGGTACCTCTAACCAACTGCTTGCCGGTTTAACACTATTGGTAATTACCGTGATGTTGGTACGCCGCGGTTCACCCACTGTTTTCACGCTTGTTCCTTTAGTGTTCATCTTGATTATGAGCCTTTACGCTTTACTGGAGCAGTTAAGAGGCTTTTATCTAAAAGAAAACTGGTTCTTGCTTGGCTTAGGTGCCGTGGTATTAGTAGCAGCAATCTTTGTAACCCTAGAAAGCGTAGCAGCACTTAAACGCGCCAAGCTAGAAAGCAAAGAAACTGCTCAATAAACAAAGCTAACCCTTAAAGCTGTTAGCCTAAGTGAACAACGGCCTAGCCATAACATTTAGCTAGGTCGTTGCCAGCTTAAACCCTGCCGAGGTTAGCCATGAAAAAAAACTTATCGCGCCTTAAATACATTTATAAAAAAGCCAGTGCCGCTGGTGCTGAATATTATAATGCCCCTTACCGAGCGGCGATTGCTCGTGCCCAGCGTGATGAAGATGATTTATTTATGCTGCTTATTTTTAGCGAAATGATGGGCATTCCTAATCCCGCCAGCTGGTATTGTTTAGAACTGCAACCTTTATTACTCGAGCGTTTTCATGATTGGCACACCCGTATGGGTATGGAGCGTTCACCCTACGATCATTTCCGCTGCTGTTAACCCTTCAATTTAATGCTGGAGCTTAAAATGCTCAACCTAGCGCAACTGTTAGTTGAACGTAAACTTATTATGGTGGGCGGCAAAGGCGGTGTGGGTAAAACAACCACAGCCGCTGCTCTTGCCGTGGCTGCAACTAAAATGCAGCGGCGTGTGTTGTTAATTTCTACCGACCCAGCACATAGTTTAGCCGATGCGTTTGATCAAACAATTGGCGGCAAAATCACTAAAATGGCAGCCAATTTAGATGCTTTAGAACTAGACCCTAATGAAGAAGTGGAAGCTTATTTAGACAGAGTGCTAAGGCAAATGCGCCGTTATGCAGGGCCAGACCAGGTGAATGAGTTAAGGCGGCAGTTGCGTTTAAGCAGTCAATCGCCAGGCGCACAAGAAGCCGCTATTTTAGAGCGCATGGCTCACTTAATAGAAGAAGGGGAGGCTAAATACGATTTAATAATTTTTGACACGGCACCAACCGGGCATACTTTACGCCTTTTAACCCTGCCAGAAATTATGGCGGCTTGGACTGACGGTTTATTAAAGCACAATAAACGTTCAGAAAAACTAGGCAAAACCCTAGCCCATTTAACTCCTAATCGCAGTTTAGACACGCCTTTTGATGACCCAACTAAAAATGCGACCGAAGGTTTAGATAAACGCAGCCAAGAGTTGACCGAAACGCTCTTAGCCAGACAAAGCCTATTTCAGCGCACTCGTCGCAGATTAAGTGATAGTAAAAATACAGCTTTTATTTTTGTGTTAACCCCCGAAAAACTGCCCATTTTAGAAACAGCGCGTGCTATTGACGCCTTGCAAGAAGCCGCTGTGCCAGTTGCTGGCGCGATTGTTAATCGTATTATGCCCGATCCAGGTCAAGATCCTTTTTGGGCAGCACGTTTTCAGCGCCAAGAAGTACAGTTGCAAGAAATAGCAGAACAGTTGGCTGGCGTAAAAACCCTTAAACTGCCTTTAATGGCCAGTGATATTCAAGGTTTAGCGCAGCTAACAGAATTTGCTGAGCAGTTTTATCAGGATAAATAAAGTCAGCAAGTATAAAAATATTTAATGCAAGTGAGGCTTTGCTAAGGTTTAGCTTTATGGACTCTTAGTTGAATAAGTGTTTAAATCAGTCGCGTTATAGGCAACGGGTAGCGCATTTATGACTGATAAAGTCGTCATTAAAAATCTGTACAAAGTCTTTGGTAATAACCCAAAGCAAGCCATAAAAATGGTTGAGCAGGGTATCTCTAAATCAGAGATTTTTGCACAAACAGGTCAAACCGTTGGAGTGATGGATGCATCCTTCAATATCAAACAGGGTGAAATTTTTGTCATTATGGGCCTTTCAGGCTCAGGAAAGTCAACCCTCGTCCGACTTCTAAACCGTCTAATAGAACCGAGTGCTGGCGAAGTGCTTATTGATGGGCAAGACATAGCTAGCTTTTCAGATAAAGACTTGCGTGACCTGCGCCGTCGTAAAATGAGCATGGTTTTTCAGTCCTTTGCTTTAATGCCTCACCTTAGTGTGCTTCAAAATGCAGCTTTTGGTTTAGAGCTAGCCGGCATGAATTTACAAGAACGTAACCAACGTGCCATGGCAGCTTTAGCCCAAGTCGGCTTAGAAACTGTTCACATGAGCTATCCAGACCAACTGTCGGGCGGCATGCAGCAGCGTGTAGGTTTAGCTAGAGCTTTAGCTAACGACCCTGAAGTGATGTTAATGGATGAAGCTTTTTCGGCATTAGACCCTTTAATTCGTACTGAAATGCAAGATGAGCTAGTTAAATTACAAAGCAAAGCTAGACGTACAATTATCTTTATTTCACATGACCTAGATGAAGCCATGCGTATTGGTGACCGTATCGCCATTATGGAAGGTGGTCGAGTCATACAAGTTGGCTCTCCCGATGAAATTTTGAAAAACCCTGCAGATGACTATGTGCGATCCTTTTTCCGTAATGTTGATGTAACAAAAATTTTATCAGCCCAAGATATTGCCAGCAAACAGCACGCAACGGTGATTAATCGCGAAGGTTTTGGACCCACCTCGGCTATCGAACTCCTACGCCAACATGACCGTGACTATGGTTATGTAGTTTCGCCTAAAGGTGAGTTTTATGGTGTGGTTTCGGTTGAATCCCTGCTGCAAGTTGAAAAAAACCAAGGCAAGCTTGCCGATGCTTACCTGAATAGTTATGAGCCTTTAACAGCTAATACACCGCTAAATGAAATTATTGGTCAAGTTGCCAAATACCCATTTGGGCTACCGGTGATAGATAAAGACCACAAATACCAAGGCGTGGTTACGCGAGTGGCTATGTTGCGTGCGCTAGATAGGGAGGAAGAATAATTATGGCTAATCAAGATGCTAATAATCCCTGGGCTACAACAGAAGAAACAACGACGCCTACTACCGAGGCATCTAACCCTTGGGGTATGGAAGAAGAGGTTGCTGAACCCGCAACCGATTGGCTAGCAGCCGTTGCAGAAGAAGAAAAAGCGTTTAGCCTGCTTAACCCTTTTGATCACTACACCCTACCCTTAAGTGATTGGGTTGAATCAGGTTTGGGCTGGTTAGTAGAAAACTTTAGGGGCGTGTTTCAAGCCATTCGTACCCCGGTTGATGCAGTTTTAACGGGTGTAGAAACCAGCTTAATCAATGCACCGGTTTTGTTGGTCATAGCAGTGATGGCGTTACTTGCTTGGCAGCTATCGAGTAAGCGTTTAGGTTTAGCTACCCTAATATCGATGACACTAATTGGTTTTATCGGTGCTTGGCACGAGGCAATGATAACCTTAGCCTTGGTGATAACAGCACTGGTTTTCTGTGTTTTAATCGGCTTGCCTACTGGAATTTGGTTAGCACGTAATGATCGAGTCGCATCGGTTATGCGTCCCTTGCTTGATGCCATGCAGACCACGCCACCTTTTGTTTACCTAGTACCCATTGTTATGCTGTTTGGTATTGGTAACGTACCAGGCGTTGTAGTCACTATTATTTTTTCATTGCCGCCTTTAATTCGCCTAACCAACTTAGGTATTCGCCAAGTACCTGAAGACCTAGTTGAAGCCTCACGTTCTTTTGGTGCTAGCCCAAGGCAATTGCTTTTCAAGGTTCAGCTTCCTTTGGCTATGCCTACGATTATGGCAGGCTTAAACCAAACACTAATGCTGGCGCTTTCTATGGTGGTTATTGCTTCCATGATAGCTGTGGGTGGTTTAGGGCAAATGGTACTGCGTGGTATTGGCCGGTTAGATATGGGCCTAGCGACTGTGGGTGGCTTAGGTATTGTTTTATTAGCCATTATTTTAGATCGCATGACCCAAGCATTAGGTAGTGATGAACGTAGTTCAGGCGTTCGTCATTGGTATCAGCGTGGTCCAACAGGCTTAGTATTAAAGCTTTTAGGTAAGAATACTGCCAAGTAATCAGTTATTAGAATAAGAAGTTTTATAAAAAGCATTAATCAATGTTTTCAACAGGAGAAAAACATGAGTTCATCATGGCTTAAAAAAGCAGGCTTAACCCTGCTAACTGCTAGTTTAACTTTTAGCTTAGGTGCCTATGCTAAAGATAAACCAGGTGAGGGCGCAGTGGTCACCCCATTAAAAAGCTCGATAGCTGAAGAAACCTTTCAAACCTTGCTAGTGAGTCGTGCACTAGAAGAGCTAGGTTTTGATGTGCAACCCATTCGTGAACTGGAATACCCAGCCGCACACATAGCCATAGCTAATGGCGATGGTACTTTTTTAGCGGATCACTGGTACCCGATGCACATAGATTTTTATGAAAAAGCAGGTGGTAAAGACAAGCTTTTCCGCTCAGAAATTTATTCAGGTGGTGCTGTAAGTGGTTACCTGATTGATAAAAAAACAGCTGATAAATATAAGATTACCAATATAGAGCAGTTTAAAGACCCTAAAATTGCTAAAGCCTTCGATGCTAATGGTAATGGCAAAGCAGACTTAACTGGCTGCCCACCGGGTTGGGGTTGTGAGCAAATTATTGAACACCACATGGATGCTTATGATCTACGTGGAAGCATTGACCATAACCAAGGCTCTTACTCAGCCTTAATGGCTGGAACCATCTCTCGCTTTAACCAAGGTGAAAGCGTTTTTTACTACACCTGGGTACCCTACTGGGTTAGTGCAGTAATGAAGCCGGGTAAAGATGTTGTTTGGTTGGAAGTACCTTTCTCTTCATTACCTGGTGCTGGTAAAGACGTTGATACCACTTTACCCAATGGCTCTAACTATGGTTTCCGTCCAAATACTCAGCATATAGTTGCAAACCAAGACTTTGTGAAAAAATACCCTTTCACGGAAGCCTTATTTAACGCTATGAGTTTATCGAGTGCCGATATCTCAGCACAAAACCTAGCCATGCGTGATGGACAAGATAGCGATAAAGATATCGTTCGCCACACAGATTTATGGATTAAAGGAAACCGTGCCACTTTTGATAGCTGGTTAAAAGCAGCACGCGATGCAGCTAAGTAATAATTGAAATAATTGATTGACTAGCTGTTAAAACAAAACCCCTGAGTGTTTTTAATACTCAGGGGTTTTTGTTAAATCTAGGAATTAAAAAGTAGCGCAATGCCCACCTGAAGGTGCTTGGCCTGAACCTATTGCAATAATAGGTGCTTCTAACCTTAAGTTAACAGGTTCAGCTGTTTGCCAATCCCAAACAAAGAAGCCCACCAAAAAAGCCCAAAAAACTACCACTCTTACACGGGTTAATTTATTCATTGTTAACAACTCTTTTTTAAGTTCAGTCTTTTAAGTTCAGTCTTAATAATTGGGGTTAATAATTAAAGTAGCGACGAATACGCACACCAATTAACGAACCAGCAAAGGCCATCACCACCCAAATCCAGCCATGTAGGCTGCCGGTAGAAATACCACTGACCATAGCACCCACATTACAACCAAAGGCTAGGCGAGAGCTGTAGCCTAGTAAAAACCCAGCAATAATACCCACTAGCCACTGTTGGCTGGTTAGCTTTTTTGTTTCGCCGGTTTTATTGCGTGAGAAAATCCACAAAGCACCCGCTAAAATACCGATATTGGTAATTGAGGTTAAGTCTAAAAATACCGATTGCTCTAAAGCCGTGGCATTCACCGGTTGGCTCCAAAAAGCATTGGTGCTTGGGTCAAACAGATTGCTGGCTGTAGCAATTTTTGCTGCCCACAAGCCAAACCCATAAACCACACCCCAAGGCTGCCCAGCAATAACAAAGTTAAGTACGGCTAATAAAGCCAGCAGTAGCGCACCAATAATTAAAGTTTTATTAAATAAAATGCGTGAACCACCGCTAGTTTTAGACCAAAACCAAGCTGCTAAGCCAATAGCAATTAAACCCAAATAGGTAAGAGCCATCGCGCCGCTTAAACCCACTTCTTGTACCAAACCAACGGGTTTAATATTGCCTAAATCTAACCACCAGCCCAAATGCACTGAACCTAAAAAACTGCCTAAAGCAAACACAGGCAAAATGGCCATGTTTAAAGGAATACCCAAGCCAGCTTTATATAAGGTGCCTGAACCACAACCGTCGGCAATTTGCATAGCACCACCAAACACCAAAGCACCTACTAACAAACTAATACTGGGTGGGCCAAGTGCTGCACTGAGTTCGGTTGGGAATAAAGCCAGTAGCGGTAAAGAAATGCCTGCAGCAACAGCCAAAAGTAATAGCTGAGCAAATACACCACTGGCATCACGCTTTTCAATTAGATTGCGCCAACCGGTAGTAAAACCAAAACGTGCTCCAGCTAAAACGCCACCCAAACCTAAACCTACAATAAACAGTAGGCTTTGGCGGATAGATACAAACCAAAATAAAAAGGCTGTAAAAACAGCAAAAACTAGGGTTAATGCAAGACGATTATTCATTTTAATTATTTACCAACTTAGAAAACTGGGTTTGAACCTGTTGCCAGCGACTAGGTGTATTATCCATAGGTAAACCCACGGGAGATTGCGTCCATTCAGCCAAGGAAGCAGGGTAAAGGCGCACATCTTGCAAACCAGCCACTTCAGATAAAACAAACCAGTTAGTAGCAGCCCAGTGACCGGTATTACAAAAAGAAACCGTTTCTGTTGCTTGATCTAAACCTTGTTCTGCTACCAGTTGTTTAACTTCATGGCTAGAACGAATGCGCGTGTCATAACTATTAAACCACTGTGGAAAAGGAATATTTTCTGCACTGGCTATGGTGCCGCCAGTGGTTGACATAGGGGCTTTTTTCTGGCCTTGAAAGAAAGCTGGAGGGCGTGAATCTAAAAGCTGGTAGCTAGTATCTTGTTGGTTAATTCTATCGAGCAGCTCATTTTTATGAATAGCTAAACGTGAATTAATGTTTACCTTATATTGGCTGGGTTCAACCTGAATCGCTTGAGTTGCAACGGGTTGCAACGCATTTTGCCATTGCTTAAAGCCACCGTTTAAAAGGGTTAAGTCAGTAAAGCCTAAGTATTTTAAAGTCCAATAAACTCTAGCCGCTGCACCAAAATCAGTTTGATTAGCGCCGCTTGAATAGACCAAGATAGGCTGCTTATCGGTTAAACCTAGCTGGCGGGTTAGTTGTTCAAAATAGGCTGTTTCTTTTAACTGCCCAGGGCTATTAGCAGGACCACGCCATTTGCCATAGGGTGCAGAAACAGCACCTGAAATATGCCCAGCGGCAAAATCAGCAGGACTACGTATATCAATCAGCTGCAAACTAGCATCGGCCTCTAAAGCTGCACTTAAGGTTTGTACTTCTATTAAAGGTTGGTAGGTTGCGGCCTGCAAGCTACCTGCTAGCAAAGATAAAATAAACGTCAGGCTGACGTAAATAGGTTTCATAGTGATTACTCCTAAAGCTGAGGAGTAATTTTGACATAGGTCAGTTTTAAGCTTAAAGAATGAATTGCTATATGGTTATATAGAATTAGGTTCTTATAACCTTGGTTAGCTTTTGGTTAAATAACAAAACGAGTGTAAATAGGGTTGTGGTCTGACACTTTTGTTTTGATTGCCACGGCTTCTTTAAGCCACAAACCACGATAAAAGATAAAATCTAACGGCATATTTAGGTAAGATTTTACGTTTTTTGCATCGTTTAAATAAGCTTGCTTTAAGCCAGCAGCACGCGAAAACTCGAGTAAATAAAGCTTTCTTTGCCGACTCCAAACATTGAAATCGCCAGCGACAATCAGTGGACCCTGATGATTAAGTAACTGTTCTTTTAAAAGGGTTAGCTCTTTTAAAAAGTAGTGTGAGCTAACAAAGTTAATGGCATGAACATTGATAATCAATAAAGACTGTTTATCTGGTAAAGGGTGTTTAGACACCATATAGCTTTTATGGGTTGCCAAGCCAAACTCACGTTTCAGGGTCAGTTTAGGGGTAGCCTCTGAAAAAGCATACTGACTAGCAGTGAGCACGCCAAACACATGGTGCTTACTTTGAATATTAGAAGCCAAGGCATAAGACCAGTCATTTAAATACCATTCATCGGTAAGCGACAGCTTAGCTTCTTGAAAAAGTAAAAACTGTGACGGAAAGCGTGTCAATAGCTGGGTGAGAGCGACTTGAAAGGCTTCATTTTGTGTTGATTTTTGTGTATTCCAACAAAGTACACCAAATTCTTCTCCACGAACCAGAGCTTGCTGGTGAATAAAGCGCGTTGGACAAGCTATCGTTGGCTTAAGCAAAGGCTAACCTATTAATAAGAAGTTAAAAGCCCAGTATTGTAACAATAACTTACTCCTAGCGGGCTCAGTAGCTACAAAATATCATTTATCTATCAATCTATATCGGTTAGCTATATTGATATGCATTGGTAGATCAATTTTGTTTTTTTAAGCTTTGAGTGATATGCTTTTATATATATTATGTTTGTAGTGAGCTACTAAGGTATATCAGAATGAGCTATGTAACTGAGCAGTTATTAGAAGATCTGCGAGAAGCGCGTACAAGTAAGGGGTTTAGCCAAAGAGATTTGAGCGCTCGTTCAGGTGTACCTCAAAGCCATATATCGAAAATTGAGTCGGGTGGTGTTGATTTGAGGGTTTCCAGTTTGATTGCACTCGCCCGTGTGCTAGACCTAGAGCTATTTCTCGCGCCTAAAAAGTCTATAACTGCAATTAATTCGATTATTCGAAGTAGCAAAGGCATTCAGGATGAGGGGGAAGAAATATTACCTGCCTACCGTTTAGATGATGACTGTGATGAATAATAAAATATCTACTTTAAACGTTTTGCTCTATGGTGAAGCTATTGCAACCATCACTCATGTAGGCAATGACAGAACGCTATTTGCCTTTACGGATGCCTACATAAACGACAATTCAAGGCCTGTATTAGGGTTGGGTTTCAAAGATTCGCTCGGAGGCTTACTGACCAGCTTTAAACCTACCCAAACACAATTAACTCCATTTTTCTCGAATCTATTGCCAGAAGAAAGGATGCGTCATTACCTAGCAGAGCGCGCAGGTGTGAATCCAGTGCGGGAGTTTTTTCTATTATGGGTGTTAGGAAAGGATTTGGCAGGTGCAATTACCGTTGAACCAGCCGAAGGTGAAGCATTGCCGCCTAATCTGCACCAAGGTATTGAAGGTAAAACGAAATACGAGGCGCCTATGTGTTTTTCATTGGCTGGCGTACAGTTGAAGTTTTCAGCAGTGCAATATGCTAAGGGTGGTTTGACAATCCCTGCAACAGGCCAAGGTGGCTCTTGGATAGTGAAACTACCCTCGTCTCGTTTTGAAGCTGTACCAGAAAATGAATATTCGATGATGGAGTTAGCTCGAATGTTGGGAATGGATGTTCCTGCAACTCAGCTGCTACCCATTAACCAAATTACGAATATTCCAGAAGGTATTGGCAAGTTCGGCGCTAGTGCTTTTGCGATTAAACGCTTTGACCGTGTAGATAACCAAGCCATACATATTGAAGATTTTGCGCAAGTTTTTGGCGTATATCCCCAAGATAAATATAAAAAAGCCAGTATGCGCAATATCGCTCAGGTTATTGGTATAGAAGGTCAAGACGAAGACATTGCAGAGCTGATTCGTAGGCTGGTGTTTAATACACTAATTGGCAATGCTGATATGCACTTGAAAAATTGGTCAGTAATTTATAAAGACAAGCGCACAGCATCAATTGCACCCGCTTATGACTTTGTCTCAACCCTACCCTATCTCCCTGGTGATAGCGCTTCACTAAAGGTTAGTCGCAGCAAAAAATTCAGCGACTTTAATCTAGACGAATTATCACACCTAGCTGCTAAAGCAAAGCTACCTGAAAATTTAGTTTTGGATACAGCCAAGCAAACAGTGGCAAGCTTTCATGAAGTATGGGCAAAAGAAAAACACCATTTACCACTTAGCAAAACGATGATTGCAACAATTGAGCAACACTTACGAGGTGTGCCGCTAGCCACTGATTGTTAATCATCTCAATATCAGCGAAAATAGCGCCCAAACTTATTGCGCTAATGCTATCACCCTCACGGGAAAGAAAGATTAATGACAGACCAGAATTTAATTAAAGAAATAGAAAGTCGCCGAACCTTTGCGATTATTTCTCACCCTGATGCGGGTAAAACCACCATTACCGAAAAGCTCATACTCTTAGGTAAGCTAATTCAAACAGCGGGTATCGTTAAGGGTAAAAAAGCCGATAAAAGTGCAACATCAGACTGGATGACCATGGAGCAAGAGCGAGGCATATCGATTACCTCATCAGTGATGCAGTTTCCTTTCAATGGTCGAACCGTCAATCTACTCGATACCCCAGGGCACGAAGATTTCTCAGAAGATACCTACCGAACCTTAACCGCCGTTGACTCAGCTTTAATGGTAGTCGACGGTGCTAAAGGTGTAGAGGACCGTACCATTAAACTCATGGATGTTTGTCGTTTGCGCTCTACGCCTATCTTCTCTTTTGTGAACAAGCTCGACCGAGACATTCGTGACCCAATTGAATTATTAGATGAAATTGAAGAAGTCTTAAAAATTAAAGCTGCCCCCATTTATTGGCCGATAGGTTCAGGACAATGGTTTAAAGGCATTTATAATTTGTATAACGATGAGATTTTGGTATTTACACCCGGTCAAGGGCATACACTTTATGACTTTGAAATCATTAAAGGTTTAGCCTCTGAAGCTGCAAAAGAATTTTTAGGTGATGAATACGACGATTTAGTCGATGAGTTAGAGCTAGTCAAAGGCGCGACTCATGCATGGGATGAAGAAGCTTATTTAGCTGGCAAGCTAACCCCTGTTTACTTTGGTACTGCCTTGGCTAACTTTGGTGTGCAGCAAATGTTGGCAGATTTTGTTAAATGGGCACCCTCACCCTTACCAAGACCGACTGAAACACGCGAAGTAACACCTACCGAAGAAAAGTTTTCTGGTTTTGTATTTAAAATTCAAGCCAATATGGACCCTAAACACCGCGACCGTATTGCTTTTATGCGAGTTTGTTCAGGCAAATATACCCGTGGTTTAAAAATGCGTCATTGCCGTACAGGTAAAGATGTTCGTATTGCTGACGCGGTTAACTTTATGGCGGGTGACCGAGAGCTATTAGAAGAAGCCTGGTCGGGTGATATTATTGGTTTGCACAACCACGGTACCATTCAAATTGGCGATACTTTTACAGAAGGTGAAAACCTAAAGTTTGTGGGTATTCCACACTTTGCGCCTGAGCTTTTTCAACGAGTACGCCCTAAAGACCCTTTAAAAATGAAACAGCTACAAAAAGGTTTGCAGCAGTTGTCAGAAGAGGGCGCGGTGCAGTTGTTTATGCCCTTTAAAAATAATGACTTAATTTTAGGGGCAGTAGGTCAGCTACAGTTTGAAGTGGTGATGTACCGCCTACAAGATGAGTACAAGGTGGATTGTATGTACGAGCCAGTTAACGTACAAACAGCGCGCTGGGCAGAAAGTAAGGATGCTAAAAAGCTTGCAGATTTCCGCCGTAAAGCTGAAGAAAACTTAAGTGTGGATGGTGCTGGATTATTAACTTATTTAGCGCCCACAAGAGTTAATTTACAGCTAACCCAAGAACGCTACCCGGATATAGAGTTCCATTCTACCCGGGAGCATTAAGCGTTTACATCGCTCGGGACCAAGTCTTAGTTACAAGGCTTGGTTGCTCTTGTAGCTGGTTTACCTTGTGCTCTTGTAGCTGGTTTACCTTGTGCTCTTGTACAGGAATTAATAACTCGCGCTGTTTGTTGTCTACCTCAAGCGTTGCCCGACCTAGGCTTTCCGATGGAATGCTATCTAACATACGACTCGAAATTCTGTAAGCCAATTCACCGCTGTCTAAGTGGAAAGGTATCCACAGGCTGTCCATCCAACGGTAGCCGGAGTGAAGCGTAGGTGTTGGCATAGTAATTTTTGCCCAGCTGATGCCTTCATCAAAAGCGCCCGACTCTTTTAACCATAAATAAAGCCTATGCCAAGTTTTATCTAGTAAAGGTGCATAGCTATTTCCTATTAACTCCTCTCGACTACGGCAACCATTAACGGCCAGAGTTATTTCTGATGCTGCCAGCACGCATAGGTTTGTATCGAGCAATATAGAAAAATGTAAATCTTTATTGACACTTTCAAGTAAGGGACGATCCATTTCCATTAAAGGGGCATCTAACACTGCTTCTAGTTCTTGTCGGTAACGAGCTGAAGGGGTTATGTGGCAACGCTCCCAGCGTGATACTGCACCTTGATCTATACCAAGTTTTTCAGCTAATTGTTGTTGGGTTAGGTGGCGTGACCGCCTTAGACTTTTAATACGTTCGCCAATTTTTTTCATGATTTTTTCCGCCGCTCTAGTTGTTTTATATTTTTTTGTACTTAACTCAGGTATTTTAAACGCTGAGGGGCTAGTCGCTATGCCATAGATAAGTGATGCATGCAAATCTATGAACTAGATCACAGGTATAGCAAAGTTTTAGGTCTTTGTGTGATGTAAATCACATAAAAAGGCAGGTTTTAGTCATTTAACCAATATAACGGCAGGTCTGCAGCACTTATTATATTGAAGTGATTTAGGGCAAGTAGGCACACAAGTCGAGCTTCAGCGTATTCAGGTGTCATCTTTCCTAAGGCTACAACACCCGCTTGGTAAAGGTCTGCAGAAGCAGCATAATTTTGATTAACACCCCCCTGCCAGCATTGACTGGTTAAACCTATGACTAAGCCTTGAGTTAGGTGCAATTCTGTTAAGCGTTTAAAGGTTAAGGGTAAGCAAGGTGAGTTACCGCTACCTAAGCCTTCTAAAATAAGGCCATCTAAGCCATCTAGCTGTTGAGCTAACCAAGCATCATTTAAACTAGGAATTAAGGGCAGGCGAAGCAGCTTAGGTTGAAAACTGCCTGCTAGTTGACGCAGTTGCTTAGCTGTTAAGTAGCCATTGGCTGGCCAGAAGTGCTTAGAAGCTAAAGGTTGGTTGACTGCAGTAAAGGCATCTAAGTTTTGAGAATCAAATTTACGCGTGGCTTGAGCTGGTAATAACTGCTTTGCAAAAGCAATGAAACAACCAGTTTCAAGCTGTACTGCCTGCTCTAGTGCAAACTGAATATTGGCTAAAGCATCGCTATTGGGGCTGCCTAAAGGAAGCTGAGAAGCTGTTAAAACCAATGGAGGGGAGAAGTGGGTGAGTAAACAGTCTAAGGCACCGGCTGTCCAGGCTAGAGTATCTGTACCTTGCAAGAGTATAAAAGAGTCGTATTGATTTTGTTCATCTAATAACTGTGCTGCCAAACTAAACCAGTGGCTAGCGTTCATGGCAGAAGAGTCTAGCAAAGGGCTTAGCTCACAAAAGCTCAGTTCGCAGTGAAGCTTTTTTAGCCAAGACTCATCTAATAAAGGCAGTAAACGAGAAGCAAAGTGACTACCAGGTTCAAGTCCATTTTCACCTGGTAACATGCCGATGGTGCCACCGGCATAAATAACTCTAACTTTATTTTTTACCACAGACACTGGCAATGGCTTCGCACAGGTAGGGTAGGTTTTGTTCGTTATAACCAGCAATATTCATACGGCCGGTACTCACCATATAAATACCAAAGTCTTTTTGTAGTTGAGCTACTTCGTTGGGTTTTAAACCAGAATAAGAGAACATACCACGCTGTTCTGCAACACAAGCAAATTTTTCAGCTAGACCATAAGGCGTTAAAGCGACAACAAACTGCTGGCGCAGTGTATTAATACGGTTACGCATTTCATCTACTTCACTACGCCAAAGGGTATTGAGTTCTTGGCTAGCTAAAATGGTGGCTACAATGGCACTACCATGCGCTGGAGGGTTGGAGTAGTTAGCCCTGGCTACACTGGCCATTTGGCTACGAACTTTTTCCATATCTGTGGTGTCTTTAGCCACGGCAATAAAAGCACCAATGCGCTCACGGTATAAACCAAAGTTTTTAGAGCAAGAAGAAGTAATCATTACCTCGGGCAGTTCTTCAGCTAGTAGGCGAACGGCTGCTGCATCTTCATCTAAACCTTCACCAAAGCCTTGGTAAGCAAAGTCTATAAGTGGTAGCAGCTTACCTTCTTTTAAAACAGCCAAAACTTCTTGCCACTGCTCTTTAGAAAGATCAAAGCCGGTTGGGTTATGGCAGCAAGCATGCAGAAGAACCACATCGCCTTGAGGAATTTGCTTTAAATCAGCAAGCAGGGCAGGAAAATCTAAGCGGTTAGTATCGCTATCTACATAGGCATAGGTTTTATGTTGAATGCCTACTGCATCAAAAATAGCAAAGTGGTTTGGCCAAGTAGGGTTAGAAATCCACACGGTTTTTTCAGGTGAATTACGCTTAATAAAGTCGGCAGCCAGGCGTAATGCACCGGTACCACCAGGCGCTTGAGTTAAGGTGGCGCGTTTTTCTGCAAGCACATTAGAGTTTTCGCCAAATACCAAAGGTAGCATTTGCTGAGAAAACAAAGGGTCACCATGAGAGCCTATGTACTTTTTAGTTGTTTCACGGGTTAGAAGTAGTGCTTCCGCTTCTCTTACTGACTTTAAAATGGGCGTGTTACCTAACTCATCACGGTAAACCCCCACACCTAAATCAATTTTAGAAGGGTTGGTGTCTTGGTTAAACGCTTCAATTAAACCAAGAATTGGATCAGCAGGCAGAAGTTCTACTTGTGTAAACATAGTTATTACCTTTAATAAGGAGTAGTTAAGTATTTAATGCACGCATAGCTTGGCCTTTGCCTTGGGCTTTAGCCAAATACATAGCGTTGTCTGCACTCTTCATGAGTGCTTTGGGTGAATTACCCTGTTGAGGACCTAGCGCAATACCTATGCTTGCGCCCACTTGTAGTTTTTGTCCTTGCCACTCAAGTGGTTCAGCTAAGACATCACAAAGATGACTAGCAAACTCAAACAGTTGGTCACTGTTAGAAACATTAGGTATTAATGCAACCATTTCATCGCCACCTAGACGAGCTGCTAAGCCTGAATTATGACTAAAATTATCTAGGCTAGTTTGTAAGCGCCTGGCTAAAACTTGAAGCACGTTATCGCCAGCTTCATGCCCATGACGGTCATTAACCAGTTTAAAACCATCTAAATCAATAAATAGTAAGGCGAAAGGTTGTTGATCTTGAGTGACCAGGTCATAGAGTTTTTGTAGCTCTATCACCAGTAAGGAACGGTTAGCTAAACCGGTTAAACTATCATGTTGAGCTAAGTAGCGCACCTGCTCCATAGCAGAACGTAAATGTTGTTCACGTCTTACGGTGCTGGTTACATCAGCAATTTGTAATAAACAAGCCGGTTGTTTTTGATAGATGACCGGCTGCACAAGAATAGAGTGGTGTAAGGGCTGCTGATTATTAAGCTGAAAAAGCGGAAGCAAATTAGGATGCAGTTGATGTGATAGGCGCCTTGCAAGCCCAATTTCTATGCATTGATCTATAGCGTCAGTTAAAGCTGGGTCTAAGGAGGAATTAAAAATATCTTCTAGTGAGCGACCTAAAGCTAAGTCTTTTTCAACACCAGTAATGCGTGCAATAAAAGGATTCCAAAGCAAGGTTTTATGATTTTCACCTAGAACAATAACGCCAATATCTAATAAGTTAACTAGGTTTTTAAAGTCTTCTTGCAAGGGCATCTGAACTTAACTTCCATTTTTTGGCAAAGCAATCAGCTAAGCAGCTTTTCTAGGTATTCATTTAAAGCAGTACGAAAACCGCTAGCTGAGTGCAAGTCTATAATGAAGGCTAAATAACCTTTTAGTTCACGTTGACTTAAAGAAAAATCAACTTGCACTAGCATAATTAAGGAGTCATCACGGTCACATAGTCGCCTTAAAATATTATGGCAGTTGCCTGTATAAGCTTCAGGTAAAGACGTTTTAATTTCTCGCTGTAAAATATTGGCTAGCGTTGCTAAGCAGGAATTTAATATGATATTGCCCAGCTCGGCAAGGGTGTCTTGCTCTAACTCTGATATTTCGATGGCAGACAGTTCATCGCCCACTATGAGTCTAACTAACTCTAAACTACGCTCTTCAGGAAAAATTAATGCTGCCTTGCCACTCACAAAACCCTCGAAGGCTTGGGTGACACCGGCTAAAGCTGAGGGCAGTAATTCAGAAAAGTGAGTTTCAGCCGTTGCAATATCAACAAAGTCCACTTTAGGTACTGAGAGCAAAACCTCATCATGCACTAGCTTAGATAAAGAAGATGCAGCGCGACCAACACCAATATTCATTAACTCAACAATGGTATCTTGTTGATCTTGGTTGAAAGCGTTAATCATGATTTAACTCTTTAGTAGGTTAGCTAGCTGCTCAGAGTCAACGGGTTTGCCAAGAAAACCTATGCCCATATTTTTAGCTCGGGTCACTATGGTGTCTTGAATGTTGGCAGTTACTAACACGAGATGAATTTTTTTGTCTTGTTCACGAATTAACTGGCCTAGTTCTAAGCCGTCAATTCCGGGCATATTAAAGTCTAATAAGGCTAAATCGAAGGCATTAGGTTGAAAAACAGCTAAAGCCTCATCACCGTTAGCAGCTTGAGTTATTTCTGCCGTTGCATCAGTCAGCTTAATTAAATGTTGCAGAGTTAAACGTGCAACACGGCTGTCATCAACGAGCAGAATTCTTTTAGCAGCTTGGGTCATATCGATTCCTAATTTAGGCCTAAAGCTAATTCATAGGCTTGTAGGGTATTTTCTAATAAGGTTGCTACCGTCATAGGGCCAACACCGCCAGGTACGGGAGTGATCCAAGCGGCACGTTCAGCAGCAGGAGCAAACTCAACATCGCCCACCAAAGTGCCATTATCTAGACGATTGATGCCAACATCAATAACCACTGCGCCAGGCTTAATCCACTCTCCTTTAACAAGGCCGGGAATACCAACACCCACAACAATAATGTCTGCCTGAGCCACTTCTGCTGCTAGGTCTTTAGTAAAGCGGTGAGTAACTGTAATGGTGCAGCCAGCCAAAAGCAGCTCTAATGCCATGGGGCGGCCTACTATATTAGAAGCACCCACTATCGTGGCTTTTAAGCCATGTAAATCAAGGTTTAAGCCTTCTAAGAGCGTCATTATGCCTTTAGGTGTACAAGGGCGAAGCAGGGGTTGGCGTTGAGCAAGGCGACCTAGGTTAAAGGGGTGAAAGCCATCTACATCTTTTTCAGGACGAATACGCTCTAATAAAGGATTAGGATTAAGGTGCTTAGGTAGAGGAAGCTGTAAAAGGATACCGTCTATCTGGGCATCTTCATTTAACTGGTCAATTAGGTTTTCTAAATCTGTTTGGCTGGTTGTCGCATCTAAGCTAAAAGAATGAGAAGTAACACCTGCTTTTTCACAGGCCAAGTGCTTATTACGAACATAGACTTCAGAGGCAGGGTCGGCACCGACTAAAATAACTGCTAAAGCAGGATTACGCTGACCTGCATTTAAGTGTTGGCTTATTTTTTTAGCGACTGCTTCACGAAGGTTTAGGGCAACTTGTTTGCCATCTATTAATTGGGCGCTCATTTAAACTTAAATTTCCATAACTAGACGAGATAAGCTATTGTCGCATGACTTAGGGCTAAGAGGAATGCTGACAAGGATTTTGTTCGCCCAGCTAGGTAAATTACTCACTAAGCTGCTGTTTTAGAAAATAATTTCAAAAAAGGCTTGACGGTTTTTAAATATGCCCTATAATGCGCTCCACATTGATCGGGACTTCCAAGAAACAGCGAGAAGCAACCTAGTTAATGCAAGTAGTAGAAATAAGTCGGGGTATAGCGCAGTCTGGTAGCGCGCCTGCTTTGGGAGCAGGATGTCGGGGGTTCGAATCCCTCTACCCCGACCACTTATTTCAAGCTTCTACATGCAGGCAATAATCACCCAATGCGCCTATAGCTCAATCGGATAGAGCAACGCCCTTCTAAGGCGTAGGTTGCAGGTTCGATTCCTGCTGGGCGCGCCAAAGCGCTCTGTAGTGGTAAGAAACTATTTGCGAATAAGTTTTTGATGGTGAGCGTAGCTCAGTTGGTAGAGCTCTGGATTGTGACTCCAGCGGTCGTGGGTTCGAGCCCCATCGTTCACCCCAGATTTTAAAAAAGGCATCCTTAAAGGGTGCCTTTTTTGCATTAAGGCTTGCTGCAAGCGACAGTAACTCTTAAAATCCCCCCTTTGCTTACTATTCACTTAGATAAAACCATTTAATAAAACACCAAGAAATGTTTAACGAGGATTGTCCATGCAAGTTTCCGTAGAAACGACTTCCGCGCTGGAGCGTCGAGTAACTATTCAGGTACCAGCAGAGCAGGTAGATACCGCTGTTGAAGCACGCCTTAAAGACACCGCACGCAAGGCTAAGGTAGATGGTTACCGCCCAGGTAAGGTGCCAATGAGTGTTATTAAGCGTCGTTTTGGTGAAGGTGTACGTCAAGATGTTCTTTCGGAACTCATGCGCAGTAACTTCATTGAAGCCGTTACACAAGAAAAGCTAAACCCAGCGGGCACACCAGAAATTGAACCTGGTGCTGCTAATGAAGCAGGCAAGCCTTTTGAATTCACTGCAACTTTTGAAGTTTATCCAGAAATTGAACTTAAAAGCTTAGAGGGCGAAACAGTAGAGCGTCCTGTTGCAGAAATTAATGACCAAGATTTAGAAGATTTAATTGTTGATCTACGCAAGCAACGTGCTGAGTGGGCAGATGCAGACAAAGCAGCTGAAACCGGCGACCAGGTTAATATCGATTTTGAAGGCTTTATTGATGGCGAAGCTTTTGAAGGCGGTAAAGGCGAAAGCTACGACCTAGTACTCGGCTCTAGCTCTTTTATACCAGGTTTTGAAGATCAGCTAGTTGGTAGCAAAGCAGGTGAAGATAAAGAAGTCGAAGTAAGCTTCCCAGAAGATTACCAAGCAGCCAACTTGGCTGGTAAAGCAGCTACCTTTAAGTGCAAAGTTAATGCTGTTAAAGCACAAGAGCTACCCGAGCTAAACGAAGAATTTTTCACTCAGTTTGGTGTTAGTGAAGGCGGTGAAGAAGCCTTCCGTAAAGAAGTACGCAAAAACATGGGCGCTCAGTTAAAGCAAGCCTTGCGTAACACAACCAAGCAAGCTGTTTTTGAAGCACTAATGAAAGCTAACCCCATTGAAGTACCTGGTGCGCTAGTTGAAAACGAAGTCGACAACCTGCGTCGCCAAGCGGCACAACAGTACAACCTTGGTGAAGACTTTGATATCAGCCAAATTCCTGGTGATTTATTCCAAGATCAAGCTAAAAACAATGTTGTTTTAGGTTTGTTGGTTGGTGAAGTCATTAAAGCGAACGAAATTAAAGCAGACCAAACCATTGTTGATGAGCTACTGAACGAAATGGCTCAGTCTTATCAAGAACCGCAAAAAGTGGTTGATTACTACAAAACCAACCCTGAAATGCTACGTCAAGTTGAAGGCGCAGCGTTAGAGCAGCAGGTAGTTGAAAAGCTTTTAGCAGAAGCAGAAGTGACAGATGTCACCAAAACTTTTAAAGAGCTAGCTATGCCTGCTCAGCAGTAAAAGTTGCAGTAAAAACAGCGTTGTAAACTGATCCGGCGCCAAAACGCCGGATCTTTTTTTTATACTCAGGCTAAATCTTGGTGGAATTTATCTTCAACCTCGGTTAGTTTAGTTGGCATTATGTAAATTAGGGATGCAAAATGTTTAATAAATCAGATATACAAAACGCAGGTGGCCTAGTACCCATGGTAGTAGAGCAATCTGCTCGTGGTGAACGCTCCTACGATATCTACTCGCGCCTCCTAAAAGAACGCGTAATTTTCCTTGTTGGGCAAGTAGAAGATTACATGGCTAACCTAATTGTGGCGCAGATGCTATTTTTAGAGTCTGAAAATCCAGATAAAGACATTCACCTTTATATCAACTCACCTGGTGGCTCAGTTACTGCAGGCATGTCTATTTATGACACCATGCAATTTATTAAGCCTAACGTATCAACCATGTGTATTGGTCAAGCGGCTAGTATGGGTGCATTTTTACTAGCTGGTGGCACCAAAGGAAAGCGTTTTTGCTTACCTAACTCACGCATGATGATTCACCAACCTTTAGGTGGTTTCCAAGGGCAAGCCTCAGATATAGAAATTCATACCCGTGAAATTCTTGGCATACGTGACAAGTTAAATAAACTTTTAGCACTGCACACAGGTCAAAACATTAAGACCATTGCCAAAGATACTGACCGCGATAACTTTATGGACGGTGAAGCAGCAGTAAACTATGGCTTAATCGATGCAGTATTAGATAAACGTCCAGAATAAACTTATATAGCCTGCAAATAAATTCAAGCAGGCTTATATAGGGCAAGTTTTGAAGACAACGGGGTAAATAATGGCCGACGGCAAAAAAAGTAAAGAAAAGCTTCTATACTGTTCCTTCTGCGGTAAAAGCCAAGACGAAGTAAGAAAGCTTATTGCAGGCCCATCTGTTTATATATGTGATGACTGCGTAAGCCTCTGTACCGATATAGTTAGCAATGAATTTCAAGAAGAAATACTCGAAGAAGAAAATGAAAAGCTTCCAGTGCCTAAAGAAATTCGAGAGCAGCTAGACGACTACGTTATAGGCCAAGATCGCGCCAAAATGGTGCTAGCTGTAGCAGTTTATAATCACTACAAGCGCCTTAAGTCACAGCTAAAAACTGACCAGTCAGTAGAGCTAGGTAAAAGTAATATTCTGCTCATAGGCCCTACAGGTTCGGGTAAAACACTGTTAGCAGAAACCTTAGCGCGTATGTTGAATGTACCCTTTACTATGGCAGATGCCACCACCCTTACCGAAGCCGGTTATGTGGGTGAAGACGTAGAAAACATCATTCAAAAACTACTGCAGAAATGTGATTACGATGTTGAGCGTGCAGAGCGCGGTATTATCTACATAGATGAAATAGACAAAATTTCACGTAAATCAGATAACCCATCCATCACTCGTGATGTGTCGGGTGAAGGTGTACAGCAAGCCTTGCTTAAACTGATTGAAGGTACGGTTGCCTCCGTTCCACCTCAGGGTGGCCGTAAGCACCCTCAGCAAGAATTTCTACAGGTAGATACCAGTAATATGCTGTTTATCTGTGGTGGAGCTTTTGCTGGCCTAGATAAAGTTATTCGTGCCCGTACTGAAAAAGGCGGCATAGGCTTTAGTGCAGAAATCAAAAGCAAAAAAGAAGATGAAGCTTTAGGTGAAGCGCTACTAGAAGTAGAGCCAGAAGATTTAGTACGCTTTGGCTTAATTCCAGAGTTTATTGGTCGTCTACCCGTAGTCGCTACGCTAACCCACCTAGACGAAGATGCTTTAATTCAAATATTAACTGAGCCAAAAAATGCGTTAACCAAGCAGTATGGTCAGCTATTTGAGATGGAAGGTGTCGAGTTAGAGTTCCGTGAAGAAGCCCTGCGTGCTATAGCGAAAAAAGCCTTAGAACGTAAAACCGGTGCGCGTGGTTTGCGTTCTATTATGGAAAGCATTTTGCTAGATACCATGTATGAAATACCATCACTTAAGCAGGTTATTAAAGCCGTAGTGGATGAAAAAGTGGTTGAAGGTGAAGCTAAACCGCTGCTACTTTATGAAAATGATGATTTAGAACAGTTAGCTGCTAACCCGATTAACTAAAAAACTCATCATTAAATCAAGAAGTTATAAAAAAAGGGCCGAGTGCCCTTTTTTTCTTGGCTTTTAGCCTCCATATCTATTTTTTAGAATGAAATAAGCCGAATTGAAATTTAAGAGGTCCACTGCAATGTCGCAGCTAACAGAAACAAATTTGCTCGCTCCAACAGAGCTGCCCTTATTGCCCCTCAGGGATGTAGTGGTCTACCCACAGATGGTCATTCCACTCTTTGTGGGGCGTGAAAAATCTATCCATGCGCTTGAAGCCGCTATGGCAGAAGACAAAAAAGTATTTTTACTGGCTCAAAAAGATGCTGAAAAAGATGATCCAGAACTCGAAGATCTTTACAGCATAGGAACAGAAGCCAATATTTTACAATTATTGCGCTTGCCAGACGGCACAGTGAAAGTGCTTATTGAAGGTAGTCACCGCGCAAAAATTACGCGTGTTTATTATCAAGACAGCACCAATGAGGAAGGTGAAGCTGTTAACTATGTTATGGCAGAAGGTCAGCCGCTAGAAAGCGAAATACTGACCGAGCGCGAACAAGAAGTTTTAACGCGTGTATTGTTAGGCCAGTTTGAGCAGTACGTTAAGCTGTCTAAAAAAGTACCCGCAGAAGTCGTTACCAGCCTAGAAAGCATTGCTGATCCAACCCGCATGGTTGACACCATCTCTGCACACATGCTGTTAAGCGTCAAAGATAAACAGCAACTCTTAGAGCTAGACAAGGTTCGTGAGCGTATTGAACGCCTCATGACCAAAATAGAAGAAGAAATAGACCTGCTGCAAGTTGAAAAGCGCATTCGTGCGCGAGTAAAGCAGCAAATGGAAAAAACCCAGCGCGAGTATTATTTGAATGAGCAGATGAAAGCCATTCAAAAAGAAATGGGTGATCTAGACAATAGCGGTAACGAAATTGATCAGCTTACCAAAAAAATTGAAACGGCTGGAATGCCCGCAGAAGCCAAAGAAAAAGCCGCCACCGAGCTGAACAAGTTAAAAATGATGTCACCCACCTCAGCCGAGGCAACCGTTGTACGCGGTTACCTGGACTGGATGGTAAGCCTGCCGTGGAAAAAACGCTCTAGAGCCAGCATAGACCTTAAAAAAGCCAGCGAAATACTTGATGCTGACCATTATGGTTTAGAAGAAGTTAAAGAGCGCATTTTAGACTACCTAGCTGTTCAGCAAAGGGTTAAAAAAATTAAAGGCTCAGTGCTTTGCCTTGTAGGCCCACCAGGGGTAGGTAAAACCTCTTTAGGTCAGTCTATAGCTCGCGCTGTTAACCGCAAATATGTACGCATGGCTTTGGGTGGCGTAAGAGACGAAGCAGAAATTAGAGGTCATCGCCGTACTTATATTGGCTCCATGCCAGGTAAGCTGGTTCAAAAAATCTCCAAAGTGGGGGTTAAAAACCCGCTCTTCTTGTTAGACGAAATCGACAAGATGGGTATGGATCACCGTGGAGACCCTTCTTCTGCACTGCTAGAAGTGTTAGACCCAGAACAAAACAGCAAATTTAATGACCACTACCTAGAAGTAGACTATGACTTATCTGAAGTCATGTTTATTTGTACCGCCAACTCAATGAACATTCCTGCGCCCTTGTTAGACCGTATGGAAGTGGTGCGCCTGCCTGGCTACACCGAAGACGAAAAAAGTAATATAGCCGAGCGCTACCTAGTACCTAAGCAGATGGAAAACTCAGGCCTTAAAGCTAAAGAAGCCGAGTTTACTCCAGAAGCCCTACTAGAAATTATTCGCTACTTTAGCCGTGAAGCTGGGGTGCGAGAGCTAGAAAGGCAAATTACGCGTGTTTGTCGTAAGGTTGTGCGTGAGCTGGGCGAAGGTAAAGCAGAAGCCCCTGTTAAAATTGATGCCGCAGCAATAGAGAAATACCTAGGTGTGCGTAAGTACAAGTACGGCTTAGCTGATGCAGATAATCAGGTGGGTCGTGTGACCGGTTTAGCCTGGACAAGCGTAGGTGGTGAGCTGCTGAGTATAGAAGCCGCTATTATGCCGGGTAAAGCCAAATTAGTTAGAACAGGCTCCCTAGGCGATGTTATGCAAGAGTCCATACAGGCAGCGCTTACAGTGGTGCGTAGCCGTAGTCAAAGCTTAGGCATAGACCCAGCAGAATTTGAAAAGCAAGACATTCATATTCACGCACCCGAAGGTGCCACACCCAAAGATGGCCCTAGTGCTGGTATCAGCATGTGTACTGCATTAGTATCAGCATTTACGGGTATTCCTGTTCGTGCAGACGTAGCTATGACTGGTGAAATCAACCTGCGTGGCGAAGTGATGCAGATTGGTGGTTTAAAAGAAAAACTACTGGCAGCGCGTCGTGGGGGAATTAAAACCGTTTTAATTCCTCAAGACAACGAAAGAGACCTTAAAGAAATTCCTGACAGCATCAAAGGTCCTTTAGAAATAGTGCCAGTAGAATGGATAGATCAAGTGCTCGATATTGCTTTAGAAGCCATACCAACACCTTTGCCAGCCAAGGTAGCGACACTTGCAGACGAAAAAAATGCAGAATTACGGCCCGGAACGCATTAAAATCCTAAATAATTGCTTTTAGGTATTTCCATACGGTTATATTAAAGGCTAAGATACCGGCCGTATGGTTAATTTAATATAAGTAGTAAACCTTGCATTCTGGACCTTGAGCCAAATCTTTATGGAACAGAAGCGTGTTAAAACCAAAAAAAGGGGTGGAAGTGTGAATAAATCAGAACTAATTGATGCAATAGCAACTAAAGCAGATCTTCCTAAAGCATCTGCAGGCCGTGCGCTTGATGCCTTAATTGATGCCGTAAGCGAAGCACTACAGCAGGGTGACAGTGTTTCTTTAGTTGGCTTCGGTACTTTTAGTGTTAAAGATCGTGCAGAACGTCAAGGTCGTAACCCTAAGACTGGTCTGCCAATTACTATTAAAGCTGCCAGAGTACCTAGCTTTAAAGCAGGTAAGGGTCTAAAAGACGCTGTTAACTGATTTTAAATCAGACGACACATCAAAGCGCACCGACTAGGTGCGTTTTTTTTATCAAAAAGCTATAATCCACCATTAAACGATATCCAATAACCTTTGCCTGAATTGAGAGCTACATGCTGGTAAAAATTAGAGAAAGATCCAAAGGAATAGTTGCCTACTTTTTAGTAGGTTTAATAGCCATTGCCTTCTCCTTATGGGGAATGGATTCACTCTTCACTGCCATGCGTGGTGATCCCAATGAAGTGGCGAAAGTAAACAGTGAATCAATCAGCCAGTTTCAGGTTGACCAGGTCGCTCAACAGCAAATGCGACAGCTGCAGCAGCAAGGTCAAATCGATACCGACCAGCTAGATATGAATTTACTGCGTCAATTTGCTCTGAACCAAATCATTCAAGAGCAGCTCGTTCAGCAAAAAGTACAGCAGCTCAATATGCAGGTGGGTGACCGTCAGCTAGAAAGGCAGATAGTACGCATTAGCTCTTTTCAAGACGAAGAAGGCCGCTTTCAGCAAGACAGGTTCTCTCAGCTTATTGCTCAGCAAGGTTTGTCGCCTCAAGCTTTTAGAGCCCAGTTAAAACAAGATATTTTAGCCCAACAGCTTCTAGGTGGTTTGTCGGCTAGTGAATTTATACTTGCCAACGAAGTGGAGGAGTTTCAGCTGTTAATTGGGCAAAAACGCGACTACCGTTACAAAATTATTCCTACCCAAAGCTATTTAAGTCAGGTAGAAGTAACGCCTGAAGAAATTGAAAATTTTTATCAGCAACAGGCACAAAATTTTCAAACCCCCGAACAGCTAAGACTTAACTATTTGATTTTTGATCCTAGCCAGCTGGCCAAGCAGTTTAATCCTAGCGAAGCAGAGCTGAAGGCTGAATACGAGCGCTACATCAGCAGCCTGCAAAATCAACAAAGTGATTATTCAGCAGCCCATATCCTACTTACTTATTCTACGGCAGCAGAAAAGCAACAAGCTCAAGAGCGCCTAGAGGCAGTAAAAGAAAAAATTCAAGCGGGTGCAGACTTTGCAACCCAAGCGGCAGAAGTATCTGAAGATATCGCTACTGCCAAACAAGGCGGTAAACTGGGTCGTATTCAGGCAGGTAGTTTAAATGCTAGCTTTGAAGAAGCTTTATTTGCCCTAGAACAACCGGGTGACCTATCAAACGTAATTGAAACAGAGTTTGGTTTACACCTTATTCAGCTTACCGATAAACAAGAGCCTGAACTGCCTGCTTTTGAAACACTGCGTCCAGAATTGGTTGAGCGAGTAATAGCGCAACCGCTACGCAATGCAACCAGCGAAAAACTAGAAGAACTAACCAACCTAAGCTTTAGTTCAGATAACCTAGCCAGTGTTGCTGAGGCAGCCGACCTAGAGGTTCAGCTCAGTGATTGGTTAGTTAGAGGCAAGTTAAAAGGCATTTGGGCTGAGTCTAAAGTTAGTAAAGCTATTTTTGCTGATGACCTTATAAAAGATGGCTGGTTAACCCAACCCCTAGCACTAGCGGATGGTCGTTATTTAATTGCCGGCCGTGAAACCTACCAGCCACAAGAGCAGCAAGCACTTGAAGAAGTGAGTGAGGCAGTAACAGCAGAACTCAAACAGCAAAAAGCTAGCGAACTAGTTAGTAAGCTTGCCCAACAGCAGCTAGATAAACTTCAAGCTCAAGAAGAAGTGGCGGGCGATTGGCAGTCAGTCAACAAAGCTACACGCAATGCTTCTCAAGTTTTAGCTGATATCAATCAAGCAGCTTTTCGTTTAAGTCTAGCCAAGCCAACCACTAGCCTTAGCCTAATCAATGGTGATTCAGTGATTATTGAGTTGCACCAGGTAACTCAAGGTGAGTTGTCTAGTAACGAAGCAGAAGTAAGTCAGCTTAGCTTAGCTTTACAAGAAGAGCAGAGCTATCGTATGCAAAATAGCTTTGTGCAGCAGCTAGAGCGTGATGCCAAAATCATTCTGCGCTAGGTTACCCAGTTATGTCTAAACTTATGCTTGACCTGCAAGGCTTGCACCTAACGCCAGCAGAAGAGCAATTACTGACAAGGCCCTTGGTGGGTGGTGTCATTCTTTTTTCCCGCAATATACAAGACGCAGCCCAAGTGGCTGCGCTTAGTGCTGAAATACGCTCCATTCGCCCAGACTTACTTTTAGCTGTCGATCAAGAAGGCGGTAGAGTACAAAGGCTTAAACAAGGCTTTACTCTTTTACCCGCAATGCGTGAACTTGGTAGGCTTTACGAGTTGAATCAAGAAGCAGCACTCACCACTGCACGGCTTCTTGGTCAGTTAATGGCTGCTGAAGTGATAGAGGTTGGCTTAGATATAAGCTTTGCGCCCGTTTTAGATATTGACTACCAAACCAGTGAAGTTATTGGTGATCGAGCCTTTGCCAGTGATATTCCTTCACTTATAGACCTAGCCCAAGCTTTTATTCAGGGCATGCAACAGTCGGGTATGGCCGCTACCGCTAAACATTTTCCTGGTCATGGCTATGTCACTGGTGATTCACATAATTGCATACCTTTAGATAGCCGTAGCCTTGAAGACATTCAAACTAGCTGCCTGAAACCCTTTGTTGCACTGGCAGCACAGGTGCAAGGCATCATGCCCGCACACATTATTTATACTCAAGTAGATACTCAGCCAGCAGGTTTTTCAAAGGTTTGGTTAACCAAATTACGTAAAGAGCTTAATTTTACAGGCATGATCTTTAGTGATGATCTGGCAATGGAAGGTGCAAGCCAAGCGGGTAGTTTTCCACAACGTGCGGCAGCAGCACTTAAAGCTGGCTGCGATCAAGTTCTGGTTTGTAATAACCCTAAAGCTGCATTAGAAGTTTTAGACTGGTTAGAAACGCAAGATTTTGAACCTTGTAATAAAATTGCTGCTTTAAAAGCCCAGCCTGCTAGCAGTAATAATTGGTTAGAATCACCTGAGGCCTTGTTAGCAAGGCAGTTAGCAGAGCATTTAGTGGCTAAAGATTTGCAGTCAGTATTGCACCTGCTTACTTAACATTAAAAAGGCAAGACGATGAATGATATTTTACACACAGTCTCTTCATTAGGTGGCGTTATACCTATCGATTACGCCTGGATAATCCAAGTATTTATTGTAGTATTTGTTGCTCTAGTGATTAATTTTTTTGCTAATCGCTTTATGAATAAGCTGCAACAAAAGTTTGAAAAAACAAGCAATATTTGGGATGACTTGTTTTTAGATGCGGCTCGCAAGCCGATTAGTGCATTTATATGGGCACAGGGTTTATTGCTTGCGTTCAATATAGTGAATATCCATTCAACCCTAGATATGGCCGAGCTTATAGATGTAGCAAGGCGTTCTGTGGTTATTATTCTAATTGCTTGGTTCCTACTGCGTTTTATTCGGGGTATGGAATTACGTTTAACCAAGCCAGGCGCATTAAAAAAACCCTTAGACTTAACCACCGCTAAAGCCATTAGTAAGCTACTTAAAGCATCCACTATTATCACCACAGCGCTGGTTTTATTACAAACCCTAGGCTTTTCAGTTTCTGGGGTACTGGCATTTGGTGGTGTAGGTGGTATAGCTGTGGGTTTTGCGGCAAGAGACCTGCTAGCCAACTTTTTTGGTGCCTTGGTTATTTATTTAGACCGCCCATTTGTAGTGGGTGACTGGATACGCTCACCCGACAGAGAAATAGAAGGCACGGTTGAAGAAATAGGTTGGCGCTTAACTCGCATTAGAACTTTCGATCAACGCCCTCTTTATGTACCTAATGCTGTTTTTGCTAGCATAGCGGTAGAAAACCCTTCACGTATGTTCAATCGTCGTATTAATGAAACGATCGGAATACGCTATAGTGATGCCGACAAAATGCCTGCGATTATTGAAAAGGTGCGTCAATTCTTGATTGATCATCCAGACATGGAAACAGAAAACCGCACTTTAATCGTTAATTTTAATACCTATGGCCCCTCTTCTTTACAGTTTTTTATTTATACGTTTACTAAAACCACTAACTGGGTTGATTATCACGGCATTAAGCAAAATGTCCTTTTAGGTATTTACGACATTATTAGTAATGAAGGTGCAGATATAGCCTTCCCAACCCAAACTTTGTACTTGCATGAGGATTCTGCTTCCTCTGCTCTAGGACAGGTAGAGCCTTAATGAACGATGATTTACCTAGTGAAATTGAACGAATTCGTAAGGTGTCTCAAGATGCTGACTGTTTAGCAACTGAGCAAGAAGTAGCAGCGGCTTTCGATACAATGGCACAAGCGATTACTCAGCGTTTAAAAGATAAACTGCCCGTGGTTTACTGCGTTATGAATGGTGGTATGTTTACCACCTCAGAATTGCTAAAGCGTTTAGATTTTCCCTTAGAAGTCGATTACCTTCACGCTACCCGTTACCGACGCAAAACAGAAGCGGGCGACCTGCATTGGCGAGTAGAGCCAGAAGTTGCCATGAAAGGACGCAGTGTTTTAGTGATCGATGACATTCTTGATGAAGGCGCAACCCTAGCTGCTATTTTAGATCATTGCCGAGAGCAGGGCGCAAAAGAAGTAACCTGTGCCGTCTTAGTCGATAAAAAACATAATCGCAAAGCAGTAGAAGGTTTTAGTGCCGACTTTACCGGCCTAGAAGTAGAAGACCGGTATTTGTTTGGTTGTGGAATGGACTACCAGGGTTATTTGCGTAACCTGCCTGCTATTTATGCGCCCCAAGGGCTATAAACTATAAGCAGTTATTCTGGTGCTCTTTCTATTTTTATTAGCAAGCCTAAATAAGGGCTATCAATAAAATGTAAGTCGCCACTTCGCATTCTGCGTCTTTGGTGCATGCCTGCAGAGTCCTTCACTTTATATTGACCTTCTACTAGGCTAGAGCCCTTACGAAGTTTGCTAGGGTCTAGCTGCTCTTCTGCTAGAGGTAAAGGATGCAGACTTCTAGCTAAGGGAGTGTCTTGATTAGACTCAGCTAAGGGCTCAAAGGTGTTTAAAAACAGGTCAGTTTCTAAGTGCAAATAACGCGCAACACTAAGTTTTAGCTTGCCTTGCAGTTCAGGCATTCCATCGTAATAATCACCACCTTCTATTAATAAAGGCAGACTCCTGTCTTCAGAGACTAGGCGCATACGCCAAGTTTCATGGAAAAGTAAACGGTAGTCTTTATTGCGCTTTAAAGCGTCTGCTTCTCTGACTAACAAAGCTTCTTGAGGTAAATAGTTACCGCTAGGTTGCTTAGTTAACTGTGACCAGGCAGGCGAAGGGCCAATTTGTAAGGCTGGCTCTTGAAGGGGTGAAAAAGTATGCGGCTTACCCGGAAGTTCAGTAGAGCCCTTGCCAGGCTGTTGTGAAAAAATAAGCACTTCAATAATGTAGTCACGCTCATTAGGGTGAGGCGTAGCTTCAGTATTTGCCACTGCCTTGCTAGCTACTAGGCTAGCCAGTAATAAAACTAATAATCGCATCACTAAATTATCCCTATTGTATAAAATTTAAGCAGCTTCATTGCAGTGCATCCAAAAGCTTCTCTAAGCCAGCAAAGCATTTATCGGCTGTGCTCATATCTAAATTAAACTTCAAAGACTGAGCAGAATCGAGTTTATAGACCAAAGGCTGACGTTGCATTAGCTGCACTAGCTTAATGGGTTCAACACTGGTTTGACTACCAAAGTGCAAAATTCCTCTGTCTTTACCTGCATCAATACGTACTATACCCAGTGCTTCTGCCCGTTGCTTGACCTCAGTTAAGCGAAAGAGGTTTTTAGTTGCCTCAGGCAATAGCCCAAAGCGGTCAATCATTTCTACTTGTAAATCCCTTAAAGCAGCAGCATCTTTGCAGCTAGCAATACGCTTATACAGCTGTAAACGACCATTAACGTCGGGCAGGTAGTCATCTGGAATTAAGCTAGCCAAGTGTAAGCTAATTTCTGTACCCGTGCGTAGGGGAAGTTCAGCGCTGGGTGTTTTACCTTGGCGAATGGCTTTAACTGCGTCTTCTAGTAAGTCCATATACAAACTAAAACCTAAGCTAGCTATTTGCCCACTCTGTTCTTCACCTAAAAGCTCACCTGCACCACGAATTTCTAAATCTTGTGAAGCTAGAATAAACCCAGCACCCAAATCTTCATTCATGGCTATGGCTTCTAAACGCTTTTCAGCATCTTTACTAAGTTTTTTGCCCTCAGGCGTTAGCAGATAAGCATAAGCTTGGTGATGAGAGCGACCCACTCGACCCCTAAGTTGGTGAAGCTGAGCTAAACCAAATTTATCAGCACGTTCAATAATAATGGTGTTAGCGTTAGGTATGTCGATGCCTGTTTCAATAATGGTGGAGCAAAGTAAAAGGTTGTAGCGTTTATGGTAGAAGTCTTGCATTACCCTTTCTAACTGGCGTTCAGGCATCTGCCCGTGAGCAACACCTAAGCGTACTTCTGGAATGATTTCCCTTAACTTTTCAGCAGCATTTTCTATGGTGCTCACATCATTGTGTAAGAAATACACCTGACCACCACGCAAGAGTTCACGCAATACAGCTTCTTTTATAATCGCCTCATCGCGCTGGCGAACAAAGGTTTTAACCGATAAGCGCCTAGCCGGTGGGGTAGCAATAATGGATAAATCGCGTATGCCAGACATGGCCATATTTAAAGTACGCGGAATGGGCGTAGCAGTCATGGAAAGCAGGTCTACATTAGCTCTTAGGGCTTTTAAGCTTTCTTTTTGACGCACCCCAAAGCGGTGCTCCTCATCAATAATCACCAAGCCTAAATTCTGGAACTTAACCGAAGACTGCAATAGCTTGTGCGTACCTATTAGAATATCGACCTTGCCTTCTTCTAGGCGGTTAATGCTTTCTTGTTGTTCTTTAGCAGAACGAAAACGTGAAAGCAGCTCGATATTCACCGGCCAATCAGCAAAACGGTCTTTAAAATTATCGTAATGTTGCTGAGCCAAGAGTGTCGTAGGTACTAAAATAGCCACTTGTTTTTGGTTATGTACAGCAATGAACGCAGCTCGCATGGCTACTTCCGTTTTACCAAAGCCTACATCGCCACACACCACTCTATCCATGGGGCGAGTGCGTGCCATATCGCTTATCACTGCATTAATGGCCAGTTGTTGGTCGACGGTCTCTTCAAAAGGAAAGGCAGAAGAAAACATTGCCCAGTCTTCATCGTCTAGGGTAAAAGCAAAGCCCTTTTGTGCTTCACGGCGGGCGTAAATATCTAACAGCTCTGCAGCGGTATCACGAATTTTTTCTGCAGCTTTTTTACGTGCTTTATCCCACTGGTCAGAACCTAAGCGGTGAAGGGGTGCATGTTCGTCATTGTTGCCACTGTAGCGGCTGATTCTGTCAAGCGAAGCCACAGGTACATAAAGGTTGGCATCATCAGCATAAACCAGCTTTAAAAACTCTTGTGTTTGCCCACCTGAGGTGAGAGTTTCCAAACCCATATAACGGCCAACACCATGATCAATATGCACTACGGGCGCATTCAGGGTTAATTCAGATAGGCTACGAAAGGCCAGCTCTTGGTTAACTGCCGACACTTCTCGGCGCCGTCTTTGCAAAATGCGTTCACCAAAGAGCACTGACTCAGTAATCAGCAGTAGTTCTGGCTGGGGTAAATACAAGCCTCTATCGAGGGGCGCTAGGGTCAGTGCTAGGGGCGGTTTTTGGTTTAAAAAGTCTTGCCAGTCTTTAACGTCTTGCGGCACTAGGTCGTGGCGACCTAATAATTCCATTAAGGCTTCACGGCGACCACGAGATTCCACCGTTAATAAAATACTAGCCTTAGGGTTGGCGGCTATAAAATCTTGTAAGGCACCTAAAGGCCGCTTAGCCTTGGCTGCAACGGCTAAATTAGGTAGCGGCAGACTGGCTAAGGTTTGGTCACCTGCTAGGGAATCTTTGGGTGTTAAAGAGTGCACTTCAACCCGCGCAAATAGGTTACGCTCACGGTTTAAAGTTTCTAGCGGTAGGTAGAGTTCGTTAGGGGCTAAACAAGGGTGGCGAATATCATGGCGCAGGTTTTCATAGCGGCGTTCAATTTCTTCCCAATAATTACTTGCAGCCTGCTGAACGGTTTGCACTGGCTGGTTAGCTGTTGCTAACTCACTGTCAGGGTTTGCATTCATGCCAGGCTCAGAACTAGCAGGTTCAGCAATAGTTATTTCGGCAATTAACGTACCTACCGGCAAATAATCAAAAAGGGTGGCGGTATGAGTAAAAAATAATGGTAAAAAGAATTCAAGCCCAGGCGTTACTAAGCCTTTAAGGGTATCTTGGTAAATATCACAACGGGGCAGGTCAACATCAAAGCGGGTTTGAAATTCTGTGCGGAAAACCTTTAACGACTGCTCATTTAATACAAACTCATGGGCAGGTAGTAACGAAACCGCATCGGTTTTCTCTTCGGTTCTTTGGGTTTCAGCATTAAAAAAGCGCAAAGACTCAATTTCATCATCAAAAAGTTCAATACGCAGGGGTTGCTCACTACCCATAGGGAAAAGGTCTAGCAAACCACCTCTAACTGTAAATTCACCCTGCTCAAAAACCGTGTCCACCGCTCGGTAACCTGCTTCTTCAAGCTGGCGACGAAAAGCATGCATATCTAGCCTTTGCCCTAGCTTTAAGTCAATGGCATGGCTTACTACAAATTCAGCAGGTGGTAAACGCTGCATTAGGGTACTAATAGGCACAACCAACAAACCTTTACGCTGATTAGGTAAGGCTAATAAAGTTTTTAAGCGCTCAGAAACAATGGTTTGATGAGGTGAGAAACGATCATAGGGCAAAACCTCCCAATCCGGCAGGCTTAAAACAGGTAGGTTCTCGGGTGCAATAAAAGTCAGTTCATCAGCTAAAAGGCGTGCGCTGGTGGTATCAGGGCAGATCACTAATAAAGGGGCAGAATGCTGTTGAGCCGCTTCAACCAAAGCCACAGCGGCGGCGGCATCATAAACATTTAACCAGCGTTGTAAAAAACCTGCTTTAGAGGGAGGTGTACTGGTTAAAAGTGAGTAGGGTTTGACCGCTTTATTCATTAGTAAAATAACCGAGTTAGCTAAAAATTAAAGCGCATGATACCAGCCAAACAAGATATTAAAAAATGCCTTTAACCCTGCGAAGGTCTAAAGCTAATAAGCCTGAGCCATTTGCCTAAAAGCGGGTCAACAAGCATAATAGCGGCAAATTTTTACACTCCATTATTTACTGATAACTATTCAGTTTAATTCACTAAAGAGGGGCTTAGCCTGTGAGCGACAATAAATTAGATACCTACTTTGAAGACTGGCAGGAACGCGAAACCATTGCAGAAGCAATGATTCCAATTATTGGCCGTTTATACCGTAAGTACAACGTAGTGACTTCTATCTATGGTCGAGCTTTAGTTAATCGCTCTGTTATACGCATTTTAAAAGACCACCGCTTTGTACGTCAGGTTGAAGGCAGTGAGTTGGATGTGCGCGATAGTCACCTTTTGTTAGACACACTACTCAAGCTAAAGCCTGGCCCTTGTCACGTTGATATCGGTAAGTTGGCGGCAGAATTTCGTAAGTCAGGCAGCACAGACATGGAAGCCTTCTTAAAAGCTGAAATGGGTGATGTGCTTGGCAAGCATAAAGATGCTGAGCTAGGTGGCGAGCCACAAGACGTTGTACTTTACGGCTTTGGTCGTATAGGTCGTTTGTTAGCGCGCATTATGATCGAAAAAGCGGGTGGTGGTAGCCTGCTGCGCCTAAGAGCTGTTGTGGTTCGTGGTGGTAGTGATGGCGACCTAGAAAAGCGTGCCAGCCTTTTACGTCGTGACTCAGTGCATGGTCCTTTTGATGGCACCATTAGCGTAGACACAGAAAACAAAGCACTCATAGTCAACGGTAACTACATACAATTTATCTATGCCAGCTCGCCTGCAGAAGTGGACTACACTCAGCACGGTATTCAAGATGCGCTAGTGGTGGACAACACAGGTATGTGGCGTGATGAAGAAGGTCTAAGTCAACACCTAGCTTGCAAAGGTGCTTCACGCGCTATTTTAACAGCACCAGGTAAAGGCGATATCAAAAATATCGTTTATGGCATTAACCACAGCGATATTAAAGACAGCGATAAAATTATTTCAGCTGCTTCTTGTACCACTAACGCCATTGTTCCGGTTCTAAAAGCAGTCAATGACAAGTACGGCATTATTAGTGGCCATGTAGAAACGGTGCATGCTTACACTAACGACCAAAACTTAATTGATAACTTCCATAAAGGTGATCGTCGCGGTCGTTCAGCTGCAATGAATATGGTACTAACCGAAACCGGTGCTGCTAAAGCCGTAGCTAAAGCCTTGCCAGAACTAGAAGGCAAGCTAACGGGTAACGCGATTCGTGTACCCATTCCTAACGTGTCTATGGCTATATTGAATCTAAGCATGGAAAAGGCAAGCAGCGCACAGGAAATGAACGACTACCTAAGCTGGGCATCGCTTTATTCACCCATGCAAAAACAAATTGATTTTGTTGATTCCAACGAAGTGGTTTCATCAGACTTTGTAGGTAATCGTCATGCTGGTATCGTAGATGCAAAAGCCACCATCGTGAGTGACAAACAAGCAGTACTCTACGTTTGGTACGATAATGAGTTTGGCTATAGCTGCCAAGTGGTTAGAATTTTACAAGAGATTTCTCATATAAATTCACCCTACTTTCCAGCAGATCGCAGCTAATATTATTTGCAGCTTAAATAAGCTGTACGAATAGACCTATAAGTTTTCTGCTTAGGTCGACTAAAAGACCCTAGCATCGGGTAGCGTTTGGTGTTTAGGGTCTTTATAATGCACACATTTTTAAATAGCCACTTGTGCGACAAAAAGACGCAATCATGACTGCGCAGCCACAAGGGACACAGTTTTTTCAGATGTAAAAACCTTAGCTTTAAAAAGCTTTATCTTTAACTTGGTGATTGGGCGTGACCTATGATAAAAATCAAGCGTGGCCTTGATCTACCCATCGCCGGTGCACCTAAGCAGTCCATCACGGACGGCAATAAAGTGCGCTCCGTTGCAGTTCTAGGGCCAGACTACGTTGGTATGAAACCAACCATGCTGGTCAAAGAAGGCGACAAGGTGAAATTGGGTCAGATCCTCTTTACGGATAAAAAAACTGCCGGTGTGAACTACACAGCACCCGCAGCAGGAACGGTAGTAGCCATTAATCGTGGCCAGCGCCGTGTACTGCAATCCGTAGTGATAGAAATAGCAGCAGAAGAAGAAGCCGAAGAGTTTACTGCCTACAGTGAAGCTCAGTTGGCTGACATAACCGGTGAGCAAGTAAAAGAGCAACTGGTTGCATCAGGCTTATGGACAGCATTAAGAACTCGACCCTTTAGTCGTGTTCCGGCACTGGACGCTAAGCCTAGCTCGATATTTGTAACCGCCATAGATACCCATCCTCTAGCTGCAGATCCTGCAGTGATCATTGCAGACCAAAAAGAAGCCTTCTTAGCTGGTCTAAAAGTAGTGAGCAAACTAACCGAAGGTAAAACCTTCATCTGTAAAGAAGCTGGTAAAGACCTACCCACTTTAACCGGTGGTAGCTTTGAAGTAGCAGAATTTGCAGGTGTGCATCCAGCCGGTTTAGTTGGAACGCACATTCACTACCTAGACCCAGTTAGCGCGACTAAACAGGTTTGGCATTTGAACTACCAAGAAGTGATTGCCTACGGCCAATTATTTCTAACAGGTAAAATCAATACTAACCGAGTAGTCGCTTTAGCTGGCCCACAAGTCAAAGAGCCACGCTTAGTGCGTACTCGTGTGGGTGCTAACCTAGATGATCTGGTTTCAGGCGAACTAACCACTGAAACCAGATCGCAGATTATATCTGGTTCGGTATTCAGCGGTCGTGCAGCCGATGATGCGCTTAACTATTTAGGCTTTCATCACAATCAAGTCAGCGTTTTACAAGAAGGTAGTGACCGTCTCTTCTTAGGTTGGCTAACGCCAGGTATGCCTAACAGCGGCAACCATTCGGTAACGGGTATTTTTGCTTCAGCCTTTTTAGGTTTAGGTAAACACTATGCGCCCACTACTTCTACTAACGGTTCAGAGCGTGCCATGGTACCCATTGGCTCTTATGAAAAAGTGATGCCGCTAGATATTCTGCCCACCCAACTTCTTCGCTCCATTATTGTGGGCGATATAGAAGTTGCCATGCAATTAGGTTGTTTAGAACTCGACGAAGAAGACCTTGCCCTCTGTACCTACGTGTGCCCAGGCAAATATGAATACGGTCCAATTCTGCGTGACAACCTAACGCTGATAGAGAAAGAGGGCTAATGAATGAAAGCATTACGTAATCTTCTCGACAAAATGGAGCCGCACTTTGTAAAAGGTGGACGTTACGAAAGCTGGTATGCGCTCTATGAAGCTGTCGATACAATCTTTTACACGCCACCCAGTGTTGCCAAAACAACGGCCTTTGTACGCGATGGTATTAACCTTAAGCGTATGATGATTACCGTTTGGCTATGTACCTTCCCAGCCATGTTTTTTGGTATGTGGAATACTGGTTTACAAGCTAACCAAGCGATAGATGCAGGGTTTGGTTCACTAGGTGGTTTGCGCGAGAGCTTTGTTGTTCTGTTTGGTGCGGGTAACTACGACCCAACCAGTGTCTGGGACAACCTTGTTCACGGTGCAACCTACTTTATTCCCATTTATGCCGTCACCTTTATAGTGGGTGGTTTTTGGGAAGTCTTGTTTGCCATGCGTCGTGGCCATGAAGTTAACGAAGGTTTCTTTGTTACTTCTATTCTATTTGCGCTTATTCTTCCAGCAACCATTCCCTTGTGGCAGGTTGGCCTAGGTATCACCTTTGGTGTGGTAATAGGTAAAGAAATTTTTGGCGGTACAGGCAAAAACTTCCTTAACCCTGCACTGACTGGTCGTGCTTTCCTTTACTTTGCTTACCCTGCACAAATTTCGGGTGATGCAATTTGGGTTGCAGCCGATGGTTTCACTGGTGCAACAGCGCTTTCAGTTGCTTACAGCGAAGGTGTGAATGCACTGAACCAAAGCCTAAGCTGGTGGGATGCCTTTGTTGGCATTATGCCTGGCTCAGTGGGTGAAACCTCAACCCTAGCGATTTTTATTGGTGGTGCAGCACTGCTACTAACCCGTATCGCTTCTTGGCGCATTATGGCGGGTGTCATGCTAGGTATGATGGCCACATCAACCCTGTTTAACATGATTGGTTCAGAAACCAATAATATGTTTGCTATGCAGTGGTATTGGCACCTAGTGACGGGTGGTTTTGCCTTTGCAATGGTGTTTATGGCAACTGACCCAGTTTCAGCCTCCATGACCGACAAGGGTAAGCTCGTATTTGGTGCACTTATCGGTGTTATGACCGTTCTAATACGTGTAGTTAACCCAGCTTTCCCAGAAGGCATCATGCTAGCTATTCTATTTGCTAACCTGTTTGCCCCACTGATCGACAGCCTAGTGGTTAAAGCAAATATCAAGCGGAGGGTATTGCGCAATGTCTAAAAGTAATGACTCCATCTCAAAAACACTAACAGTTGCGTTTATCCTCTGTTTAGTTTGTGCGGTGATTGTTTCGGTATCCGCCGTAGCACTTAAACCGCTACAAAATGCTAACCAAGAAGATTTCCGCCGTAGTAATATTTTGGTTGCTGCTGGTTTACTTGACCCTAATGAAGTAACCAAAGATCGCATTGCCGAAGAGTTTGCCAAAATTCAGGTGAAAGTGGTTGATTTACGCACGGGTGAATTCACTCAAGACGTAAGCGTAGAAACCTACGACCAACTGCGTGCAGCTAAAGACCCTAGTCAAAGCTTTGAACTAGATGAAGTGGCTATAGGTGTAAAACGCCTAGAAAACTACGGTCTAGTTTACCTAGTGGGTGATGAAAGCAATCCAGACCGTATTATTCTTCCTGTACGTGGTCCTGGCTTGTGGTCAACACTGCATGGCTTCCTAGCCCTTGAAGGCGACGGCAACACCATTGCAGGTATGGGTTTTTATGATCATGCTGAAACCCCTGGTTTAGGTGGTGAAGTAGATAACCCCAACTGGAAAGCTCAGTGGCCGGGTAAAAAGGTTTACAACGAAGACACCATGCAACCGCTTTTGGGTCTTTCAAAAAACCCAGATGGCGTGCATGAAGTTGACACTTTATCGGGTGCTAGCTTAACCGCTCGTGGTGTAACTAACCTTTTGCAATTTTGGGTTAGTGAACAAGCCTACGGTTCATTCCTAGCTAAATTCCGTCAGGGAGGCGCTTAATCATGGCAAAAGATACTGTTAAAGAAGTCTTGGTAAGCCCTATTTTTAAGAACAACCCTATTGCCTTACAGGTGTTAGGTATTTGTTCGGCGCTGGCTGTTACCACCAGTATGCAAGTTGCAGTTGTTATGACGATAGCGGTTATGTTTGTAACTGCCTTCTCTAACTTCTTTGTATCCTTAATTCGTAACCACATTCCCAGCAGTATTCGTATTATCGTGCAAATGACGATCATTGCGTCTTTGGTTATCGTGGTAGATCAGGTACTTAAAGCTTACGCCTACGAAATTAGCCGTCAGCTATCAGTATTCGTTGGTCTAATCATTACCAACTGTATTGTTATGGGTCGTGCAGAAGCTTACGCCATGAAAAATGGCCCCATCATCAGTTTTTGGGATGGTATGGGTAATGGCTTCGGTTACGGTGTAGTGCTTATGTTAGTTGGTGCTGTGCGTGAAATTTTTGGTTCGGGTAGTTTCTTTGGTTATCAAATTCTATCCCTAACTAAAGATGGTGGCTGGTACCTAGCTAATGGCTTAATGCTACTTCCACCCTCAGCCTTCTTCATTATTGGTCTACTCATTTGGGCTTTACGCTCATGGCAGCCAGAGCAAAATGAAATTCCTGAGTTCAAAATTACCGAAAACACTAAATCTGAAGGAGCGATGTAAGCATGTTAGAACATTACTTATCGCTGTTTATTACTGCCGTGTTTGTAGAAAACATGGCGCTAGCCTTCTTCTTAGGTATGTGTACCTTCTTAGCCCTGTCTAAAAAGGTGGATGCAGCCTTTGGTTTAGGTGTTGCGGTGATTGTAGTACTAGCTATTACCGTACCCGTTAACAACCTTATTTATAACCTGCTGCTGCGTGAAGGCGCATTGGTTTGGACAGGTATTGAAGGTGCAGAAAATATCGACTTATCTTTCCTAGGCCTATTGAGCTATATCGGGGTAATCGCCGCCTTAGTTCAAATTCTAGAAATGTTCCTCGAGAAATTTGTACCTGCTCTGTATAACGCCCTAGGCGTATTCTTACCCTTAATTACTGTGAACTGCGCCATTATGGGTGCGTCACTGTTTATGGTAGAGCGTGACTATAACTTCACTGAATCGGTGGTTTACGGTACAGGTGCAGGTTTAGGTTGGGCACTGGCAATTGTTGCACTAGCCGGTATACGTGAAAAGCTGAAGTACAGCGATGTGCCAGCAGGGCTTCAAGGTCTAGGCATCACTTTTATCGTGGTGGGCTTAATGTCACTAGGCTTTATGTCCTTCTCCGGCATCCAGCTATAAAAGGGAAATAACATGGTCGACACTACAATTATTCTGCTCGGCGTCGTCATGTTCACCATAATCGTGCTTAGTCTCGTTATGGTGATCCTGGCAGCGCGTAGCAAACTGGTTAGTACCGGTGACGTCACTATAGAAATTAATGGTGACCCAGAACACACCTTTGTAACAGCCGCAGGTGGCAAGCTACTTAACACCCTAGCAGCTAAGGGCATCTTCTTATCCTCTGCCTGTGGTGGTGGTGGTAGTTGTGCTCAGTGTACTTGTAAGGTAATTGAAGGCGGTGGCTCGATACTGCCAACAGAAGAATCAGCTTTCACCATGCGTGAAAAGAAAGACGGCTGGCGCTTATCTTGCCAAGTACCTGTAAAGCAAGACATGAAGATTGAAGTAGATGAAGAAATCTTCGGGGTTAAAAAATGGACTTGTGAAGTAGTATCTAACCCCAACGTAGCTACCTTCATTAAAGAGCTAACGCTTAAATTGCCTGAAGGCGAAAACGTTGACTTCCGTGCAGGCGGTTATGTTCAGCTAGAATGCCCACCCTATGAAATTCCTTATAAGAATTTTGATATTCAAGAAGAGTTCCATGGTGACTGGGATAAATTCGATATCTGGCGTTATGTGGCAGTGAACACTGAAAACACTATTCGTGCTTACTCCATGTCTAACTACCCAGAAGAACGTGGCGTAGTGAAGTTCAATATTCGTATTGCTACACCACCTCCAGGCCGAGATGACGTACCACCGGGCATTATGTCCTCTTACGTCTTCAACCTTAAGCCAGGCGATACCATTGATGTTTACGGTCCCTTTGGTGACTTCTTTGCCAAAGATACCGATGCCGAAATGGTGTTTGTGGGCGGTGGTGCAGGTATGGCACCCATGCGTTCGCACATTTTCGACCAGTTAAAACGCATCAAAACTGATCGTAAAATTAGCTTCTGGTACGGTGCTCGTTCCTTGCGTGAAGCCTTCTATGTAGAAGAATTCGACAAGCTAGCTGAAGAAAATGAGAACTTTACTTGGCACCTCGCCTTGTCAGATCCATTACCTGAAGATAACTGGGAAGGGGCCAGTGGCTTTATTCATAATGTACTTTATGAAAACTACCTAAAAGACCACCCAGCACCCGAAGACTGCGAATACTACATGTGTGGACCACCCATGATGAACGCGTCAGTTATTAAGCTACTTGAAGACCTAGGTGTAGAACCAGAAAACATTCTACTCGATGACTTTGGTGGCTAATGCAGACAGCTAACTTTTTCAATGCATGGAATTGTTAGTCTACTTGGGTTGTCTCTAGTGATAAGAGGCAACCCATTTTTACTTTAGAGGAATTCAGTTATGCAAATCTTCTTACTTAGTGCCCTAGTTCTAGGTGCAATCATGCTTATTATGTCGGTAGGGGTTATCATGGGCCGTAAACCCATTGCGGGCTCTTGTGGTGGTATGAGTGCTTTAGGAATGGAAGTCGCCTGCGATATTTGTGGTGGCGATGAGGCTATTTGTGAAACAGAATCACAAAAAAGCTTGGCCTACGACGCAGCAAGTAAGTAGTAAAAAAATTCAAACTGTAGAGGGGTGTTGTTAATGGCAGTCTACAACTATGACGTAATAGTAATTGGAACCGGACCTGCTGGCGAAGGCGCTGCTATGAATGCTGTTAAGCATGGCAAAAGAGTGGCCGTGGTTGAAGAACAGCGCTCCGTTGGTGGTAACTGCACCCACAAAGGCACCATTCCATCTAAAGCATTACGTCACGCGATTAAACAAATTATTCAATTCAACACCAACCGCATGTTCCGCGATATAGGAGAGCCACGCTCTTTTTCCTTTCCTAAGGTGCTTGCCCGCTCGCAGCGTGTCATAGAAAAACAAGTGGCCTTGCGTACCGGCTTTTATGCGCGTAACCGTGCCGATGTGTTTTTTGGTAAAGCCCGCTTTGTAGACCCTAATACAGTCGAAGTCAAAGACCGCCACGATGGTATAGAGTTTTTAAAAGCCCAAAAAATTATTATTGCTACTGGCTCCAGACCCTATCGCCCAGACGACATTAACTTCGATCACCCCCGTATTTACTGCTCAGATTCCATTTTAGAACTCTCCCACACCCCACGTTCAATTATTATTTACGGTGCCGGGGTGATAGGTTGTGAATACGCCTCTATCTTCAGTGGCTTAGGTGTAAAGGTGGATTTAATCGACAACCGCGACCGCCTGCTTTCCTTCCTAGACGATGAAATCTCTAACAGCCTTAGCTACCACCTACGCAATAATGGTGTGCTAGTCAGGCACAATGAAGAATACGACAAGGTAGAGGTTGTAGAAGGTGGTGTAACCCTGCACCTAAAAAGCCGTAAAAAAATACGTGCCGATGCCTTTATGTGGTGTAACGGACGTACCGGGAATACCGCCGACCTAGCCCTAGAAAACATCGGTTTAGAAGCCAACTCACGCGGTCAGTTACAAATTGATGAACATTACCGCACCAGTGTTCCACATATTTACGCTGTAGGTGATGTGGTTGGCTGGCCCAGTCTTGCCTCAGCTTCTTACGACCAAGGCCGCTCTGCCGCAGCCGATTTTTTAGATGAGCCAGAATTTAGGTTTATCGATGATGTACCCACGGGTATTTACACCATTCCAGAAATCAGTTCGCTAGGTAAAACAGAACGAGAGCTAACCAAAGAAAAAGTGCCCTACGAAGTTGGGCAAGCCTTTTTCCGCACTCTAGCTAGGGCACAAATTACTAGCGAACCGGTGGGCATGTTAAAAATACTTTTCCACCGAGAAACCCTAGCCATTTTAGGTATTCACTGCTTTGGTGACCAGGCTGCAGAAATTATTCATATCGGCCAAGCCATTATGTCGCAAGAAGGTGAAGCCAATACGCTTAAGTATTTTGTGAACACCACTTTTAACTATCCCACCATGGCAGAAGCCTACAGGGTAGCGGCTATCAATGGCCTGAATCGCGTTTTCTAGCTTTTATATTTAAAAACCCGGATGCTTGGAAGGAAGGCTTGGTCTTCTAACTGGGCATCTGAGCGTTTAGCCCGCGTGCGTTTTTCAGGTGGCGTTAGGCTAGGCAGGTTAAAGGCAGGCAACTTTTCATCTTTTGTTAGCACAAATAAAGGCATGGCTAGGTTCATGGCTTGGCGCTCTGGCAAGCCGGGTAAGGGGTTATCAAAAAATAAGTTAGCTCGCATTAAAGGAGCTTGATCTTGCACCTGGGCCAAGGGCGTACTTTCTGTAATACCCGCCAGCTTTTGCAGCTGTAGCTTAATGTGCGGCGCGTTAGTGTCCATCTTTTCTAAACGATACACAGCTTCTTTATAACTAATGCGGCGAATGCTTCGCCCACTAGAATACCAACTCAACCTAACCTGCTTTAAAGGCGCATCACAGCCGGGTATTTGTCGCCAAGTCTGCTTTAAATGCAACCTAGCCAAACCCTCTTCTGATAAATGCGCATGTAGCTTGGCATGCCTAGCTGCTATGCCTAACCTGGCTTCAGACAAAATATCTGGGCTTTCTTTGCGTATGGCATCTAAGGCACGAGAAAAAGTCACCTTGCAAAAATTCACACTGCCTAACTGTTGCCAAATAGCAGCATTACACACCACTAAGCCAGGGTAGCTACGTGTGACTCGACCATCTTGGCCATCTAAATACCAAAGGTCTTCTAAAGCGTAGGTTAAAGCAGCACGGCTACTAGCCTCACTTGTATAACCCAGCATCCACACGGGCAGCTGAGCTTCTGCAAGCATTTCAGACAGATAAGCTAGGCTATTCACCAATAGCTCAAAGCTGCTATCTAACTGAGACAGTAATCGGTAGTGGGTAGTCATTCAATTTTCCATTACAATACGGCCACAACTTAATAAGGATGCAGTATTTCATGGCCTCAATACCACTATTAATTGGTCTGCGTTACACCCGAGCCAAACGCAGAAATCATTTTATATCATTTATTTCGCTTACCTCTATGCTCGGCATGATGTTAGGGGTAGCAGTGCTAATTTTAGTTTTATCCGTTATGAACGGTTTTGACCGAGAGCTAAGGGAGCGCATACTCGGCATGGTGCCGCATCTAGCCATTAAAAACTATCAAGATTTTAGTGACTGGCAAAGCGTGGCCGACCAGCTTAGCCAACACCCAGATGTAAAAGGTGTGGCTCCTTTTGTTAATGGTCAGGGCATGCTTATTCATCAAGGTTATAACCGAGGCACGCTTGTAGCAGGTATTTTGCCTGAATACGAAAACCAAGTATCCATTGTAGGCCAGCACTTACAAGAAGGCATTAGCCTAGATGCTTTGCAGCCGGGTGAATACGGTATTTTGCTAGGTGATTTGTTAGCACGCTTTTTAAGGGTAAACACTGGCGACAAGGTAACCCTGTTATTGCCTGAAGCCTCTATCACGCCCGCTGGTGTTTTCCCACGGCTTAAACGCTTCACTGTTATGGGCACCTTTAAAGTTGGAGCAGAGTTAGATGGCAACCTTGCTTATGTGCATTTAGAAGATATGCAAAAGCTGATGCGTATGGATACCAGCATTGAAGGCTTGCGTTTAGAACTTAACGATTTATTCCAAGCTAGCCGTTTAACCCAAGAGCTGGTCAACCAGCTAGGCTACCCTTATAGCGGCACCAACTGGACACAAACCCAAGGCAACCTTTTTCAAGCCATACAAATGGAAAAACGCATGATTGGCTTGCTGCTCATGATCATAGTTGCGGTGGCTGCCTTTAACATTGTTTCCACCCTAGTCATGGTAGTGACCGACAAGCAAGCCGATATCGCCATTTTAAGAACCCTAGGCGCAAGCCCCGGCACCATTATGCGAATTTTTATGGTACAAGGCTTAACCATCGGTGTCATAGGAACCCTAGTCGGAGTGGTTTTAGGTGTGCTTTTAGCCCTGAATGTAAGTGACCTAGTGCTATGGCTAGAAGGCCTGTTGGGCATTCAATTTTTAGATTCCAATGTGTACTTTATAAGTTACCTGCCTTCAGAACTGCGTTGGGACGATGTACGCTTTATTACTATCTCCGCCTTGCTACTTAGCCTTTTTTCTACCCTTTACCCAGCTTGGCGCGCTTCAAAAATTCAGCCAGCCGAAGCCCTGCGTTACGATTAATGTTAAGGATTAACTTCAAAGAGAGAAACATGACATCTATTAATATAGAAGAAACCACTAGTGCGCAGGCTGTACTGAGTTGCCAAGCACTGAACAAAACCTATACCGAAGGCCCACAAAAGGTACAGGTACTAGCCGACATTAATTTTGAAATTTTTGCAGGCGACAGAATTGCCATTATCGGTAGCTCAGGCTCAGGCAAAACCACCTTACTCAATATGCTAGGTGGGTTAGACCTACCCACCAGCGGTAGCGTTAAACTTGCGGGTAAAGACTATGCCCAGCTAAACCAAAAACAACGTGGCGAACTAAGAAACCAGCACCTAGGCTTTGTTTACCAGTTTCACCACCTGTTAGCCGAATTTAGTGCTTTAGAAAACGCAGCTATGCCACTGTTGATCGCTGGCAAAACCATGCAGCAAGCCAAGGAACAAGCCTTAAAGCTGCTAGAAAAAGTAAATATGGCCAAGCGAGCAGAACACAAGCCAGCCGAACTTTCAGGCGGTGAAAGGCAAAGGGTTGCGCTAGCCAGAGCGCTAGTCACCAACCCAGGTTGCGTTTTATTAGATGAACCCACGGGTAACCTAGACCAGCAAACCGCTGAGCAGGTGCAAGAATTAATCAAGGAATTAGCCGAAAACTCAGGTACGGCTTTTGTGATAGTGACCCACGATAACGAGCTAGCTAAACAACAAAACCGAGTGCTACGTTTAGACAAAGGCCAGCTTTTAACGGTTTAGTTTTAGCTAGTTTTCAGGTGTGTCTTTTTTTTGAGTAGAAGGCAGTAAGCGATTTGACTGCCTTTTATTCCAACTTTGTGAAACCTGCCAACGCCACAATAAGCGCACTGCAACATTAGCCACCACCGCCAGTACAGCCCCTATAATTAAACAGCCCAACAACAAGGGCGGCCAAATTTGGTTAAAGTGAGTAAAAACCCAATCAATAATGCCTTCACTAGAAGGTGGCGACAGAGGCACGTTTAATATCCAAGCCCCTAAACGGTAACAAACATACAAAAGGGGCGGTGTGGTCAGCGGGTTGCTAACCCAAACCAAACCCACCGAAATAGGAAGATTCACCCGCCAATAGCCAGCCAAAAAAGCCGCCAGTAACATCTGCATAGGAATGGGTAAAAAAGCCACAAACAAACCTATGCTGAATGCGCCAGAAACACTGGTTCGAGTCAGCGTCCATAAACTAGGATCAGCCAAGTGAGCCGACATAAATCCGAGCGATTTATTAGCTTGAATTTTTTCAGGCTTAGGCATAAAGCGTTTGATAAGTTTACGAGGCATGATCTATCCCAAGTCTCCCCTAAAAAAGTGCGCGTATAGTAGCCCAAAACAGCGCGTATAGAAATGAAACTAATAGCCTACAAATTTTCACTGCTGGCTGCTGGCCTGCTAGTTGGTATTTTAAGCTCAGTGTATTTTAGCGATTGGCCACCAGTAGAAGCTCTATTACTTTTGCTGCTAGCCAGTTTTAGCCTGCTAAAGCGTCAGCACTTTTTTAGTGGCGCTCTGCTCTTTGGTTTTTGCTGGTTACTTATTTTTCTAGCCTGGCAAATGCAAGCCGCACCCAGCACCACCCAAGCGGCCAATGATAACAGCCCACTGCTAGGCAAAATTAGCCCTAGCTACGGCAACGCCATTCAACTGCATACAACCCGTTTAAACTGGTACGCCAAAACGTCAGAAGGTAAAGACCAAGCCTTACCCCAGCAAGGCGAAACTTGGCAATTAGAGGCCAGACTAAGGCCCTTACGTAGCCTACAAAACTTTGGCCAAGCCGATTCAACAGGAAGAAAACTTGCCGCTGGCCAGGTGGCTGGTGGTTACATTCCTAGAAAAGCCCAAGTAAAACGCCTAAAACAAGCCAGCCCGCTTAACCAATGGCGCAATCAACTGATTAACCAAATAGAAGAACAATCCACCGAAGTGCAAAGAGGCTGGCGCTTTTTAGTTGCGCTAGGTTTAGGCGCTAAGCAGCTACTCACCCAAGAAGACTGGCAACTACTACAAAAAACCGGAACCCTGCACCTATGGATCGTTTCAGGTTTGCATTTAGGTTTATTGGCCGGCTTGGTTTTATGGCTAGCCAATAAATACCACTGGCCTCAAGCCCTAGCTTTACCCTTAGCTGCTGCCTTAGCCCTAGGCTATGCCCAATTAGCCGGTTGGGGATTAGCTGCAGAAAGAGCTGCACTAATGTTGTTGCTAGGCTTATTGATTATTAGCGGCTGGCGCAAATTAGGAGTATGGCTCGCCTTTAGCCTAGCCTTAATTATTCTATTACTAGCCAACCCCTTAATAGTGCTTAGCAAAGGATTTTGGCTTTCATTTGGTGCTGTCGCCATTTTAATCGGTGGCTTTTATGGACGGGTTAATCAGCAGGGTTTAAGCAGTTCGCCTTTAATGGTTTTATTTAAAGTACAAGTATTGCTTTTGCTGGCCTTTACGCCACTGCTTATATGGCAGGGTGCTTGGTTTAATCTAGCCTCACTGCCGATTAACCTAGTTTTAGTGCCCTTGGTGGGGCTAGTGCTACTGCCGGGTAGTTTACTGGCGCTCATGTTACAAGCTTTAGGTATGGAATTACCCTTAAACATTTTAGCCAGCCTGTTTAACTTGGTCGCACTGGGGTTAGAAGCAGCAGCCAAGCTAAATTACTTCACCAGCCAACAATTACAAAACCCAGCTTACCTCTGGTTAGGTTTGCTAGCCCTCTTACCCCCAGGCATAGCTATTAGGCATTTTGCTTGGCTAGGTTTAGTCTTGGCTTTTTTACCCAGCAAGCCAGCCACAAGCAACCCAGAGCAATGGGAAGTGAAAGTATTAGACGTAGGGCAGGGCACCGCAGTATTAGTAGAAAGCGCCGGTGAAAAACTGCTTTATGACACAGGACGAGGTTTTAGCAGCGGTTGGGCAGCCGTTCTACCCGCACTAGAACCTTGGCTAACACCCAGCCAAGCACCACAAGGCTTGAACCAAGTGGTGATAAGCCACGATGACCAAGACCATTCAGGTGGTTTACCTGCCATAAAAAAACGTTGGCAAGTTCAACAAGAATACAGCGCCCAACAAGCCAACTGCTACGCAGGCCAAAGCTGGCAGCTAGGAGCATTAGAAGTTATGGCACTTTGGCCACCCCAGCCACCTTTAAACAAAAGCAAAACTCGTGCTGATAATGAAGATTCCTGCGTGCTACTGATAAAAGCCCCCGAACACCAAGGTAAACTAACCAGCCTACTATTAACCGGCGATGCAGGCCTAGCCGAAGAAGCCTTCTTTAGCCAAGCCCTAGCGCAACTATTAACCAACCAGCAAGGTGAACAACAACCCTTAACCCTACTAATAACCGGCCACCACGGCAGCAAAACCTCCACCGGTTTACCCCTACTACAAGCTACAAAACCCCAATATGCCATTCACACCAACGGCTGGCGCAACAGCTACGGCCACCCGCATTTAAGCGTAGTGCAAAGATTAAGAGAATTTAATGCACAGCAACTCAGCACCGCCGCGCATGGCGCAATACATTTTGAAATAAATAAAGGTGAAGTGAAGATGCAATATAAAAACCAAAAACCACCGCTATGGCATTGGTTGGGGTATAAGCCATAAAACTGTTTTAGCCACGGATTAACTTACCATCAACTTTGCGTTGGCTTTTGACTTCCTTGTAGAAGTTTTCATGTGAACCAAATTGAAGCAAATAAATTTCTAATTTATCTTCCACCCAAGAGTAACCTAATAGTGCCAATTGCTGGTTAAGCTTAAACTTATGAACTCTAAGGTAAGCTAAGTCGCCTTTTTTCTGCTCACCAACCTTAGGATTTTTAATAATTTCTTCAATTTCATCTTCAACAAGTTTAAGCAAGGCTTCTGGCAGTTTGCTAAGTACCTTCTCAAACCGTCGAGATGCATAGACATCAATCTTTTTTTGTTCTTCTAACATAAGGTTTGCTTAACCCCTGCTTAACTTCTTCCGCTGCCAATAATGATTCACGCACAAACTCGTAAGGTAGGTCAGGATTGTCTATCATTATTTGACCAATTTTTGCCCAGTACTCTATTTGCTTAGGTAGAGACCGACTTTCCGCTTCTGCATGAACCCTAGCAATGCTAACAAATTCATTATTTAATCTTACGCTAACCGCCATAGCTTTTACCTTTATCTAACTTTGAAAATAAGTATAAAAGTATTTTGCGACAAAATGTTGCTTTTAGCAATCTTTTGCTTTTGGGTTTATCCGATTTTCATCCGTGTAATCCGTGGCTTGTAACTGCTAAACTACTTTTTTACTTTTCACCAAGGCGACTCAAGTGTTTGAATTTATACAAGCTGGCGGTTGGTTAATGCTGCCTTTATTACTTAGCTCCATTCTAGCCCTAGCCATAATCCTAGAGCGCCTTTGGGTATTGCGTGCTAAACGTGTACTACCCACAGCCCTGCAAGCCATAAAAGATGCAGGAATTAGCCGCCAAAACCAAGGCGCACAAAGAATCCGTGAAGCCATGCAAGCCGCTGGTGCTCATCAAGTACACCAACTAGAAAAACACCTTAGCCCACTAGGTACCATCGCCAGCATTACCCCCTTGCTAGGTTTGCTAGGCACAGTAGTTGGTATGATCGATGTTTTCCAACAGCTAGACCTAGCCGCAGGCAATGCCCAACAACTAGCTGGCGGTATCTCCCTAGCACTTATCACCACCGCCACAGGCTTAAGCATCGCAATACCTAGCGTGGTTATGCACCGCTACTTTATAAGAAGAGTAGGGGATCTAGTGGTTATCCTAGAAACCCAAGCCCAAAAAACACTCGACCAACTCGCACCAGGCGCAGAACTATGCAATTTAAGCGTCAACCCTTAACTCTATAATTACTCGTATTTTACTTCATAGCAGGTGGTTTTATGAGCTTTCAAAAAAAGACTTACAACCTAAAAAGAAAACTGGCACCTCAACCCGACCTAGCAAACTGCCAAGCTCTTGCCAGCTGTGTAAAATACGTGGGTAGTCCACTGCATAAGAAAAACCCAGGTGATTTTGGCTTAATACCGCCAAGCAAACCGCATCCAAACAAAACATTGTGTGATAGCATCAATTTATTCAACAAAAAAACAGCACAAAGCTTACTTAGCCAAGGAGTATTAAAGGGAATGGTCAGTGCTCAAGAGCGCAATGGTTGGCCACAAAATGTTTGGTGGATTACGGATAAACAAGAACCAGTGGAAACTCAGCTAGACAACCAAGAGAAAGGTACCTACCACGGTTATCCACTTGGAAAAGCAGACCCTTTATACCAAATAATATTATCAAGATGCTTACAAGCTTCTAAAGAGGTTTAAGTATGCAGTTTTCTATTAAATGGCACACAAGCCAGCCCCAACTACCCACTGAAGAGTTAGCAACCTTTGCAGAGCTTAGCCTTTTAGCAAACAACACCTCTTTATTTCGCCATGAAGACCTACTAGAAAAGCGTTTTATACAAGAAGGTATTAACGTTAGTAGCTACCCACTAGCCTTGTGGTTTGCCGTAAACTGGTGGCGTTTACGCTGGGAAGCAGCCCTGCCAGCTAATACCACAGCAATGCAAAAGCTAGATTGGGAAATGAGCCATAGCTTAGGTGCAGTAGGCCAAGGTTATTACTGGCCAGATATCACCTTTACATCAGATACCCAGTCTATTTATTTGCAGCATCAACTACACCAAGACAACTTAGGTGGAATACGTTACCTAGAAGCCTACTCAGGTAAAATTACAGCTCATCAATTTGAAGAGGCTGTTTTTAAACTTATTGAACAAACATTAGAGCAACTTAATTCTAAAGGCATAAACAAGACTGACTTACACCAAGCTTGGGCAGACCTAAAAGAAGACTTAGCTCAAACCAGCAACTTTCGTTACCGTCAGCTAGAAGCACAATTAGGTTTTGATCAAAATGAAAGCGAACCAAATTACCTCAGTCAACTACTAGAAGCTGAAAACCAGCTGGGCCATTTAGCAGTGAATGAAATAGCCCAAGCAGAAAAAAATAAAACCTTGGAAGTTCTTGAAGAAGTTAAAAACCAGTTAACTCAAAGCAAGAGTTTAATTAACTTTGAAAACACCAAAATAAACAGCACCAGTAGTGATCAAAACCTACAACCTTGGGAAGCAGGACAAAAAGCAGCACAACAACTGCGTAACGCATGGGGTATAGCTAGTGACTATTTATCCAATGAACAGCTAGCAGAACGGTTAAGTGCAAGTAAAAAGCTATGGCAAGAATTAAGCACCAATGAAGTAAGCATCGCAGCTGCACAAACTGATGCCAATAAAACAGCCAAACTAATGTTAGGTAAATCTAGGCCGCTTGCACAAAGGTTTATGCTAGCCAGAATTATAGGCGACTACCTTTATACGACTAACACTCAAGCAAAAACTGCCTCTGCAGAAACACTGGTTTGCACAATAGGTAAAACCTACCGCCAAAAATACCAAAGAGCATTTGCGCAAGAATTACTTTGCCCTTATACAGCCTTAATAGAACGCTTAGATACGCTAGAACCCGATGATGAAGCCATTAGCGAAGCAGCAGAGCATTTTTTGGTTTCACCGCTAGTCGTTAATACGGTACTAGTAAACAAGGGCCATTTACCCAACACCCTGTTAGATGCTAATCAATAGGTATGGTCTTTTTTAATTTGAGCCCCAATAACTATGCAATTTAAGCGTCAACCCTTAGAAGCTGCCGATGTAAACATCACACCACTAATAGACGTGGTGTTTTTGCTATTAATCTTTTTTATGGTTAGCACCCGCTTACCCGACCAAGCACTTAATTTACAACTACCCACAGCCAGCACTGCAGAAACCCAACCAGAAGCCTTGCCAGAAATAAGCGTATTAAGCCTGTATGCCGATGGTAGTATTCTGTTTAACGAGCAAACCCCAACCAGCCTAGAAACACTTGAAGCCCAGCTAAACGAACAGCTACAAAACAACCCAGAAGCCATTCAAGCTCTGCTCATTCAAGCCGAAAATACCACCCATCATCAAAATATAGTTTCTGCCCTAGACCTAGCAAGACGTTTAGGCATTGAAAAGGTTAGAATAGCCACTCAGCCCCTAGAGCTAAAATAATAGAAATGAATCAAACCCAAACAAGCAAACAAGCACCTACAGGCCTAAACGCCTATTTACGTTTACTCTCTTACGTTCGCCCCTACTGGCCGGCCTTTATACTCAGTGTGCTGGGTTATGCTCTTTACGCAGCCTCTAGCACTGCTTTTGCACAAGTAATGAAGCTGCTAGTCGACTCCATACAAGATGGCATGACAGAAAAACGGCTGTTCTTTCCGTTACTGGTCGTGGGTATTTTTGCCCTGCGTGGCGTGGGTACTTTCTTTGGTACCTACTTTATGACCTACGTTGCAAGGCAGCTTATTCACTACTTGCGCCTAGACCTATTCAAACGCTTTTTAGTGCTACCCGCCGGTTTTTACGATAAGCATTCATCTGGCCACCTAGTTTCACGCCTGACCTTCAACGTAGAACAAGTCACCGGTGCAGCCACTAATGCCATTACCGTATTGGTGCGCGAAGGCTTATTTGTGGTCGGCTTAATGGGCTATCTTTTATGGGTGAATTGGAAACTAGCCCTGGTTTTTGTTGCTGTATCGCCGGTTATCGGCCTGGTAGTTAGCTACGCCAGCAAACGCTTTCGTCGATTAAGCCACCGTATTCAAAACTCCATGGGCGATGTGACCCACGTTGCCTCAGAAACCCTGCAAGGCTATCGTGTGGTGCGCAGCTTTGGCGGTACCGAATTTGAATACCAACGCTTTTTAAAAGCCAGTGAATACAACCGCGCCCAAGCCATGAAAATGGCCCTTACCAAAGCTATTAACACACCCGTGGTACAAACCATTGTGGCGATTGCTTTAGGTATTCTAGTTTGGCTGGCGCTCTCACCCGATTTAATGGGCGAAATGACCCCAGGTGAATTTATCGCCTTTTTAACCGCTGCCTCTTTAATGGCCAAACCCCTGCGCCAACTCACCGAAATTAACAACACCATTCAACAAGGCCTAGCCGCTGCTATGGATGTATTCACCTACCTAGATGCGCCAGAAGAAGAAGATAAAGGCACCAAAACCCTAGAGCGAGCCCAAGGTGAAGTCAGTTTTAAAAAGGTGAGTTTTCAATATGCCCAAGACAAACCCCTAGCACTTAACCAAGTTAACTTTACTGCCAAGCCAGGCGAAATGATTGCCCTAGTCGGCCGGTCAGGTGGTGGTAAATCGACCCTAGCTAACCTTATTCCACGTTTTTACAATGCTACCCAAGGCGAAATTCAACTCGATGGCCTTCCCATTACCGAGCTAACCCTAGCCAGCCTAAGAGAACAAATTGCCCTAGTAACCCAACAAGTTACTCTATTTAATGACACCCTAGCCGCCAACATAGCTTATGGAATAAAAGACCCTGACCCTAAAGCCATAGAAGCCGCCGCCAAAGCTGCCTTTGTTATGGACTTTGCTGAAAAACTACCCGAAGGCCTTAATACCCTAGTTGGTGATAACGGCGTGTTACTTTCCGGTGGTCAGCGTCAGCGCATAGCCATAGCTCGCGCGATTATGAAAGACGCGCCTATTTTAATACTTGATGAAGCCACCTCAGCACTAGATACCGAGTCGGAACGCTTCATACAACAAGCCCTAGAAGAAGTCATGCAAGGGCGCACCAGTTTTGTGATAGCTCACCGTTTATCTACCATAGAACAGGCCGACCGCATTTTAGTGATAGACCAAGGCCAAATAGTCGAAGAGGGCAACCACCAAGAACTCTTAGCCCTTAACGGTGCTTATGCGCAACTTCACCAGCTGCAATTTCATGAACAAATACAGCCCGAGCATGAATAAACTGCAAACCTGGGTAGAAAAAAACTGGTATGCCGCCACCCCAGGCGGCTTAAAATGGCTAGCACCCTTAGAAAAACTTTACCTCAAACTCTTCAATAAAAACCAACAAGCCTACCTAAGCGGCAAAAAAACAGCCGTTCACCTAGGTGTACCGGTTATTGTGGTCGGCAATATCAATGTGGGCGGTAGCGGCAAATCCCCCCTAGTGGCAGCTCTAGCCAAGCATTTTAAAAACCTAGGTTATCAGCCGGGTATCGTCAGCCGTGGCTATGGCGGCAAAGCCAAACATTACCCGCAACGCGTAACCACCTACAGCAATCCACAAGAAGTGGGTGACGAACCGCTAATGCTGGCGCAGCAAACCCAGCTGCCCGTGGCCGTAGACCCTAACCGCGCTGCCGCTGCCAACCTGCTAGTTAAAGAAGAAGGCTGCGATTTAATTATTGCCGACGATGGCCTACAACATCTAAAACTCGCCAGAGATATAGAAATAGTGGTCGTTGATGCAGCCCGAGGTTTTGGCAATGGCCATTGTTTACCTCTAGGACCATTACGTGAACCAGTCGAAAGATTAAATAAAGTTGATTGGGTTATTATGCAGGGCGAAAAAATTCAAGAGGCTAGCCAACTGAATTTAAAAAACACATTACACACCTATCAATTAGAATTTTCAGGCTGGCGCAGGGGAGACGGCCACTGGCAAAAAGACTGCCCTTTTACAGCAGGGCAAGCCGTTAATGCGATAGCGGGTATAGGCAACCCACAAAGATTTTTTAACCAGCTCAGCCAGCTAGGTTTAAAGGTAAAGGGCTACCCACTGGCAGACCATGCACAACTAACCCAAGAACACTTAAAGTTTTACGAACCAAAAGCTGGTAACAAAACACCAGTCGTAATGACCGCTAAAGATGCCGTAAAATTACAAGCATGGTTAAATAAAAACCACTGGATCGCCGAAGTAACCGCTAGCTTGCCTAAGGAATTCTTAGATAAACTACAAAATCAGCTAGCAGATGCATCCAAAATACATGTAAACTAAACCGGTAGTACACAAAAAAAGCAAGATATTTAAATAGAAAAATACAGGCTACCGCCGAGGAACTATTATGAAAACACTACTTAAACCCACACGCATTGCCCTAGCGGTAGCAGCACTAGCGCTACCTTTCACCGCTACTGCCAATCAATCACTTAACACAGCCGGTTATGCAGGCACGATTGGCGGCGTTGTTAATGAAGGCAGCATACACTCCAGCAGCTTTAACCCAGCCGGTAATAATCTACTACTCAAAAAAGAAGAAAAAATGCGCTTTGGTTATTTAAGTAACCTGGGTGGCTATGTAGAAATAGGGGAGTCAGACGACCTAGATAAAAAAGTTGATGCGATGGTTGATGACCTAGATGCAATAGATGATTTCAATGTTGGTGGAAAAGCTTATTTAGTACATCGCTATGGAAACCTGGGTAATAGTGAAGCAGATTATTACGAAGCCATCGCTAAAGAGTTTAACACTACAATAATTCCAGACTTAGAAAAAGGCGGTCAATTCCGAGCAGGTGGTCAGCTGCAAGTTCCTCTAACGCCTTTTTTATTGCGTAGTTCATCAGCCCGCGGAACCTTCAGCCTAAATGCTTCAGCCAGCACCCAAATAAAAAGTGCATTTTTAGGTGATAAATTTGGTGTAAGAACTACTTTTAAAGACGCTAGTGGTAACAGCTTGGGTGCTATTGATATTGATATGGCAACAGCGGCTGCTGCATATAACGATATTAAGGCTAAGGTTACATCTGGAATAAATAATACGGGGGATATCGATGATATTAAAACCATTCTTCAGGGTTCAGGTATTTTAACGCCACAAAATATAGCTGCTATAGAAGAAATAAAGATTAATGTAAACGATATTGTTGATGGTGATACTGACTATTCTTTCACCACCAACTCTGGTTTAGATGTTAAAGCCGCAGTAGTGGCCCACTTTGGCTTAGGTTACGGTACTAACCTAACCGAGTGGTTAGAACTTAACGATGAGCATGGTCAACTAGAAACAGGTGTGCGCTTAAACCTCTATAACGTAGAAGCAGGCCGTAAGTTTGTATCCCTACAAGCAGAAGCCAATAGCAATGACGACAGCAGCGCGAGCGACAACCTAACCGAAGACTTCCTAGACAACACAGAAACCACTATGGGTGTTGGTTTAGATTTAGGTTTTTTATGGCATGCAGATAACTACCAAGCAGGTATTACCTTCTACAACCTAAACGAACCCAGCTTTGATTACCCAGACCTAAGCAAAGTGTTAGATGCCAACGACAGTTACGATAGTGAAACCCTAGACGCACTTTACGGGCTACAAACAGCTGGCAAAACCAAAGTGGCGGATTCAGTCACTCTCACACGCCACGCAGTAATCGAAGGTGCTTATTTCAGCAAAAGCCGCAACTGGATGCTGCAAGGTTCCTACACCCTAGGCACAGCTACTAACTTTGTAGGTGATGAATTCCAAAACCTACACCTATCCGCTGGCTATTACCCAAAAACAGCTTGGATTCCTGGTCTACGCGCTGGCTACAGCCAAAACATGAAAGGCAGCGAACTAAGCAAAATTCACGCAGGGGCTACTTTCTATGGTATCATGCACCTCGATTTAGCGGTATCACCTGACACTTCAAGCTTTGACGACAGTGACATACCCCGCTATGTAGCTTTCAGCCTTGGGTTTGAAGAAAAGTTCTAAGCCAAGCGTTTCACACTAGGAAAACTAGAGCACACTACTAAGTGTGCTCTTTTTTATAAAAGTAATTGTTTTAGGTACAGCAACCTTTATGAACACCCCGCAAATTCGTGATGCACAATTCCAACAGCATCAACACTATGATGATGAAATCTCCTTAGTTGACCTAGCCAAAACCCTAATAAAACGCCGCTGGTGGGTTATAGGTACAGGTTTTGTAGTAGTAGCCCTAGCCCTAGCTTTTGCCTTAGCTAACCGAACAGGCCCAGCTTATAACTACATAAGTATTTATGAACTAGCAGAAAAAAACTCAGCAGAAAAGCTAGAAACCACAAGCAGCGTGTTAGAAAAAATTAACAGCATGCACTGGCCTAGTTATCGCCGCAATTATGTGCAAGAAAAAGGACTAAAAGGCTTTGGTGAACTACCTTTTACATTCGAAGTAACTAACCCTAGTGGTACTAACCTTATTCTTTTAAAATCTGTTGTGTTAGAAACTGAAAAAGATGAAGCTAAACAGCTACATCAAGCACTTTTAAATGAAGTAACGGCAGACCAAGATGCAGCATTTAAGCGTGAAACAACCAAGTTAACTAAGCAAATAACCCTAATTAAAAGCTTGTTAGAAGACTTAGCTAAAAACAGCAATCAATCTACAGCGCAAGAACAGCAGATAGCTACCCAAACACAAAGGCTGTTTGAATTAGAAGATGCGCTTATTGAATTAAAAGAAGGCAAGCTAATTCAGCTTTCAGCACAAGATGAAAGAGCAAAACTCAAAAAGCTAAGCGGCTCACTCGTTTTAGCTTTAGGTATAGTACTAGGTGGAATATTAGGTATTATGGCAGCCTTTTTTGCAGAGTTTGCCAGCCAAGTACGCCAAAGCTTAAAAGAAGAAGCTGAATAAACACTAACCACTGATTTTACTAAACAAAGCAACCCTATCTAAGCAACACCGCCCCGAGGATCGGCCCAAAACCTCAGGGCGGTAGCGTGCCTGATTCAGGAATACCATGAAAATTCTAGTCACCGGCGGTGCAGGCTTTATCGGCTCTGCTGTTATTCGCCACCTTATCCAAAACACCCAAAACAGCGTTATCAACCTAGATAAACTTACCTACGCAGGTAATTTAGAGAGCCTGCTAGAAGTAAGTGACGACCCACGCTATGCATTTGAACAGGTGGATATTTGCGATACCGCCGAATTAGAAAGAGTATTTCAACAGCACCAACCCGATGCCGTAATGCACCTAGCAGCAGAAAGCCATGTCGACCGCTCCATTGATGGCCCAGCAGAGTTTATTCACACCAACATAGTCGGCACCTACACCCTGCTAGAAGTCGCCAGAGCTTACTGGAACCAACTGCCAGAAGAACGTAAAAAAGCTTTTCGCTTCCATCATGTATCCACCGATGAAGTGTATGGTGACCTTCCGCATCCAAATGATGAGCCCGTCATTGCAGGTGATTCCCCCGTCATTGCGAGTGAAACGAAGCAATCCATAGACTGCCACGGCTTGCAGCCTCGCAGTGACGAACTACCACTATTCACCGAAACCACTGCTTACGAACCAAGCTCACCCTACTCAGCCAGTAAAGCCAGCAGTGACCACCTAGTCCGCGCTTGGCACCGTACCTATGGCTTTCCTATAGTTATCACCAACTGCTCCAACAACTACGGCCCTTACCAGTTTCCAGAAAAACTCATTCCACTGGTGCTACTCAACGCACTAGAAGGAAAGCAACTACCCATCTACGGAGCGGGTGATCAAATTCGCGATTGGCTTTATGTAAAAGACCACGCCCGCGCCCTCTGCCTAGTATTAGAAAAAGGCAAAAATGGCGAAACCTACAACATAGGCGGCCATAACGAACTACAAAACATAGAAGTGGTAAAAACCATCTGCGAAATACTAGACGAGCTAGTACCTCCCGTTATTGCGGGTGATTCTTCCGTCATTGCGAGCGTAGCGAAGCAATCCACAGACTGCCACGGCTTACAGCCTCGCAGTGACGATACCGCTTCCAGCTACAAATCACTCATCACCCACGTTGCCGATCGCCCTGGCCACGACCGCCGTTACGCCATCGACTCTACAAAAATGCAAACTGAACTCGGCTGGACCCCCGAAGAAACCTTTGAAACCGGCCTTAAAAAAACCATTCAATGGTATTTAGACAACACAAAATGGTGCCAAAGAGTACAAGACGGCAGCTACCAAAGAGAACGCTTAGGGCAAGTGAAGTAATCCAAAGACTGCCACGTCGCTACGCTTCCCGCAGTGACAGTAGGTCGGGCTTCAGCCCGTCAAAGCAACAAAAAAATCCACTTAAATCAAACACTCACCATTAAAAGTTTAAATATGACTCCACAAGAAAACCTAATTCAGCGATTAAAAAACCAGCAAGGGCTTATAGGCATAGTTGGCCTTGGTTATGTAGGCTTACCCCTAATGCTTCGTTATAACAGCATTGGTTTTAAAGTGCTTGGTATTGATATTAATGAAAAAAAGGTTGCCGATTTAAATGCGGGTGTCAGTGATATTGAACACATTCCTAACGTAAAAATTAAAGAGGCAGTGCAGTCAGGTTTTCAGGCTAGTACAGACTTTTCTCGCGTGAGTGAGTGTGATGCACTAATTCTCTGTGTACCTACACCACTAAACAAATACCGTGAACCGGATTTAAGCTATGTCATTAACACAATGAACTCGCTTAAGCCGTATTTGCGCGCAGGGCAAGTAATTTCACTAGAAAGCACCACCTACCCAGGCACTACAGAAGAAGAACTGTTACCCAGAGTAGAAGAAGGTGGTTTAAAAGTAGGTGAAAACATCTTCTTAGTCTATTCACCAGAACGTGAAGACCCAGGCAACCCAGACTTTGAAACCCGTACCATTCCTAAAGTAATAGGCGGCCACACCCCTAGTTGTTTAGAAGCAGGTATTGCCCTTTACGAACAAGCTATCGATGAAGTCGTTAGCGTAAGCTCTACCAAAGCAGCAGAAATGACTAAGCTACTAGAAAACATCCACCGCGCCGTGAACATCGGCTTAGTGAACGAAATGAAAATTGTTGCTGACCGCATGGGCATAGATATTTTTGAAGTGATTGACGCTGCAGCCACCAAGCCGTTTGGTTTTACTGCCTACTATCCTGGCCCAGGCTTAGGTGGACACTGCATTCCCATCGACCCCTTCTACCTCACCTGGAAAGCCCGTGAATACGGCTTACATACCCGTTTTATAGAATTATCAGGTGAAGTCAATAAAGCCATGCCTGAATATGTAATGAATAAACTCATGGATGGCCTAAACAATAGCGGTAAAGCTGTTAAAGGCAGCAAAGTATTGGTGCTGGGTATTGCCTACAAAAAGAACGTCGACGATATGCGCGAGTCTCCATCGGTGGAAGTGATGGAGCTGATACGTGCTAAAGGCGCAGCTGTCGCTTATAGTGACCCGCACGTACCGGTATTCCCGAAAATGCGCGCACACACATTTGACTTAAACAGCGTTGCCTTAACCGCCGAAAGCCTAGCCAGTTACGATGCAGTGGTATTAACCACCAACCACGACGGTTTTGATTACGATCTAATCAAGCAACACGCCAAGCTCATCATCGACACCCGCGGCATATACCGTGACCCCGCTGCACACATCATCAAAGCTTAAATCAGGTTTAATAGGCCACAAAAACCACCAAAGACACAAAAAAACAGAAGCTCAATAAAAATCTTTAAAAGTTTTGCTTTTAACTTTCGTGTTTTTCCGTGGATTTCGTGGCAAACAAAAAGGTTCTAAATGAAAAACTTCGCTCTAATCGGCGCTGCTGGCTACATTGCCCCCCGCCATTTAAAAGCCATTAAAGAAACCGGCAACAATCTACTTGTCGCTATGGATATCAACGACTCAGTTGGCATCATGGATAGCCACTTCCCCGACGCTGAGTTTTTTACTGAATTTGAAGAGTTCTCAGGTTATGTAGAAGACCTAAAACTCCAAGGCCAAAAACTCGATTACATCGCTATCTGCTCACCAAACTATCTACACCTTCCACACATGAAATTTGCCTTACAAAACGGCATAGACGTAATTTGTGAAAAACCCCTAGTGCTTAACACAGCAGACCTAGACACTCTTAACCGCTATGAAAAAGAATACGGCGCTAAAGTAAACTCAATTTTACAGCTGCGCTTGCACCCATCCATTATTGCCCTGCGCGATAAAGTACAAGCAGCACCCCAAGACAAAGTATTTGATGTTGACCTAACCTACCTAACTTCACGCGGTAAATGGTACTTAAAATCATGGAAAGGCTTTGATGAAAAGTCCGGCGGTGTTGCCACCAATATCGGTGTGCATTTTTACGACATGCTGCACTTTATATTCGGTGAAATCACCCACAACGAAGTGCATTACCGAGATGAAAAAACCTCCAGCGGCTACTTACAATACGAACGTGCCAACGTGCGCTGGTTTTTATCCATAGATGCCAACCACCTGCCAGACAATGCCGTACATGGTGAAAAATCCACCTACCGCAGTATCGATATAGAAGGCGAAGAACTCGAGTTTTCTGGTGGTTTTACCGACCTACACACCCAAAGCTACCAGCGCATACTAGAAGGTAAAGGCTACGGCGTAGAAGACAACCGCGCAGCTATAAAAACCGTCGATGTCATGCGCCAAGCCAAACTAATAGAAAACCCAACCAACCCCCATCCACTACTCGCTAAAGTTAAAAAACATTCATAAGCCACGAAACCCACTAAAAGCACAGAAGTGAAAGCAAAAGCGAAAGCTAGATGAGCCACGAAATCCACTAAAAACACGAAACTTATAGATTATTGTTTGTTTTTGTGGGTTTCGTGGATTTCGTGGCAAAAAAACAAAAAAGGTTTTGATCTATGAACTATCAAAAACATGAAACAGCAATCGTCGATGAAGGCGCTCAAATAGGCGAGGGCAGCCGTGTTTGGCATTTTGTCCACGTTTGCGGTGGTGCAAAAATCGGTAAGGGTGTTTCCCTTGGTCAAAACGTATTTGTCGGCAATAAGGTTACCATTGGCGACCAGTGTAAAATTCAAAACAACGTATCAGTGTATGACAATGTTCACCTAGAAGAAGGCGTGTTTTGCGGCCCAAGCATGGTCTTCACCAACGTCTACAACCCCCGCTCACTGATCGAACGCAAAGACCAATATCTCGACACAATCGTTAAAAAAGGCGCAACCCTCGGTGCTAACTGCACCATCGTTTGTGGTGTAACTATTGGTGAATATGCTTTTGTCGGTGCTGGCGCAGTAATCAACAAAGACGTACCCGCCTACGCCCTAATGGTTGGCGTACCGGCAAAACAAATCGGCTGGATGAGCCAATACGGCGAACAACTAGACCTACCACTAACCGGCAACGCCCAAACAAAATGCCAACACACCGACACCATTTACACCTTAGAAAACGGTCTAGTCACTAAAAACTGATTTAGCCACGAAATCCACAAAAACACACTAAATTCATCACAGTATATTTTTCCGTACATTTAATGGATTTCGCGGCTAAACAAATAAAGAACCACCACACCACCACTATAAGCCTTCAACCTTCGTGCTTTTTAGTGGGTTTCGTGGCAAAAAAGGACTTATATGTACGAAAAGGATTTGGTATATAAAATTCAAGGTGCGGTCTTCGAGGTTTACCGCACCTTAGGTGCCGGATTTTTAGAGCAGGTGTATCAAAAAGCATTGCTAGCAGAGTTAAAACTGGTAGGGCTTAATGCTGCATCTGAACAAGGAATAGATGTTTTTTATAAAGGTGAGATTGTTGGCGAATACCGTGCTGATATAATTGTTGAAAATCGCGTTTTATTAGAACTTAAAGCACAACAAGTTTTGCCAGTAACCGCAGAACCGCAACTTATCAACTACCTCAAAGCAACAGGCATAAAAGTAGGCTTACTAATCAACTTCACCCACCCAAAAGCCACAATCAAAAGACTAGTCTTTTAGCTTTTATTTTTCGTGTTTTTTCGTGTTTTTCGTGGCAAATAATAAAGAGATTTAAAATGCAATTTATCGACTTGGCCGCTCAACAAGCGCGTATCAAAGACAAAATCGACTCCAACATTCAAAAAGTTCTAGCCCATGGCCAATATATTCTTGGCCCTGAAGTCACCGAGTTAGAAGAAAAGCTCGCTGCTTTCACCGGCACTAAACACTGCATCAGCGTTGCCAATGGCACCGATGCTTTACAAATCGCGCAAATGGCTTTTGGCATCGGCCCAGGTGACGAAGTTATCACCCCCGGCTTTACCTACATAGCTACCGCAGAAACAGTCGCGCTACTGGGTGCTAAGCCTGTTTACGTTGATGTATGCCCTAAAACCTACAACCTAGACCCTGCAAAACTAGAAGCAGCCATAACACCCAAAACCAAAGCCATTATTCCTGTATCTCTCTACGGCCAATGCGCAGACATGGATGCCATTAACGCCCTAGCCAATAAACACGGCCTACCCGTTATAGAAGACGCAGCCCAAAGCTTTGGTGCCACCTACAAAGGCAAACAATCGTGCAACCTAAGCACCGTTGCCTGTACCAGCTTCTTCCCCAGCAAACCCCTAGGCTGCTATGGCGATGGCGGCGCTATCTTTACCAATGATGATGAATTAGCCAAAGTACTAAGACAAATAGCCCGCCACGGCCAAGACCGCCGCTACCACCACATACGCGTGGGCGTAAACAGCCGCCTAGACACCCTACAAGCCGCGATTTTATTACCCAAATTAGAAATCTTCACCGAAGAAACAAAACTACGCCAACAAGTCGCCCAAAGATACTTAGAGCTGTTAGCCACGAAATCCACCAAACCCACTAAAAATGAAAACCAGGGCAAAGAAAACTTTCGTGCTTTTCGTGGATTTAGTGGCGAAATAATCACCCCATTCATCGAACCACACAACACCAGCGTTTACGCCCAATACACCATTCAAGTAGAAAACCGCGACCAAGTACAAGCCAAGCTAAAAGAAGCCGGCATACCCACCGCAGTTCACTACCCAATACCCCTCAACAAACAACCAGCGGTAGAAGATAAAAACGTACAGCTACCCGTGGGTGATGCAATTGCAGAAAAAGTAATGAGTTTGCCGATGCACCCCTACATGACAGAAGAAGACCAGCAGAAAATAGTGCAAGCTTTAGTTGAAGTCCTGTAAGCAAGATTAGGCATAGAAAGAAAATTCTGGAGTACCATTATGGTAAGTGTTAAAATCTTAAGCCAATATCAGGAAGGCTTCACACCAGAAAAGCTAGAAGGTCGTTCCAGAAAAATTTCTAAAGGGCCACTCTACTGCCTTACAAAAGTTAGCAAGCTACTTAGCAAAAATGCAGAAAATGCAATAAATTTAGCCACAAAAAGTTCAAGACGCGATACAGCAAGCTTAAGTTGGGACAAGAGCGATGTTGCACAACACCTTAAGCAAGCAATAAAAAAACCAGGTAACTACCTAGGTTCAGAATGGGCAAAATTAAGTGAAAAAGCCTGTGCCGCTTGCGATGTGTATAGACTTACAACTTTAAAATGTGAATATTATTTTAAATTTGCTATACATAAAAATGGCAGCTTGGTTTTAGTTATTTCCTGCCACTTATCAAGATAGTAAAGAGGGGCAAACACCATGAAAAAAAATCCAAAGCACTGCCCATTATGTGAAGAGGGCAACCTGCGAGAAGAGCAGGAAGAAATCCAAATTACCTACAAAAACAAGTTAATAAGTGTACAAACCAAACACAGCATATGTGATTGCTGTGAAGTAGAACAATTAACAAAAGAGCAAGCACGTCAAAACAAAAGAGCAAGCATAGCCGCAAAAAAACAAGCAGAAGGTTTACTAACTGGCAAAGAAGTACAGGCCCTAAGAAAAAAATTAAACCTAGACCAAGATGAAGCTGCAAAGCTATTTGGTGGTGGTCCCAAAGCCTTCAGCAAATATGAAAATGATGATGTTATGCAGTCTGAAGCAATGGATAACCTAATGCGAATAGCGCTAAAGCGACCAGACACGCTAGAAATATTAAAGAAGAAAGGTGAGAGTAATCCTAAAGCAAAAAAATATATAAACAGTTTTGCTAGCACTATTACCGAGCTAGGTGTACAAACCGCTAAAACAATTGATACCTATTGCTATGCATCTAAAAGCAGTCAAACCCAAGCTTACGGATATTAAAAATGCAAAAGGCAAAAGATAGCTTAAAAATTCAAGACATCTACCTGCACAAGCTAACAGCAGAATGCCTAGGTGATTTTGAACCTAAATACGACCCAAAGTTAAATACATATAAAATACAAACCATGCATTTAGTTGAAAAGTCGCAATTAATGCAGGTTGATGACGAAAAAATACTTAAAGTAAGCGTATCTTTAGGGGTACGGTGGTTTGATTCAGAAGCGGAAGAAGTAAAAGCATTGATAGAAGCAGACTTTATTGCTGAATATAAAATGACCGAAACCTTAAGCAAAAAAGAAATTGACGCCTTTGCAAAAAATAATGTCAGCTACCACATTTGGCCCTACTGGCGAGAACTACTCACCAACCAAACAAACCGCATGCACCTACCCAAAGTAGTGTTACAAACAATACAGCTAGCTCAAAATAGTTAAGCGCAGTTGTGCTCCAAGCACAGCGTATGAATTTACTACCAGTAACCTTATCCATGCGCCTGCCTGAATAGACTCACAGCCGTACTTTAAAGCAGCACAGAGAATAGAAGCACCATGACCACCCCCAAGTCCCATTTAAAACGCGTTCAAATCAGTGGCTTTAAATCCATTGCATCCTTGGACTTAAAAATGAACTCTATCAATATTTTGATCGGGGCCAATGGCTCGGGTAAGTCTAATTTCATCTCCTTATTCTCTTTTTTACGCCACCTGTCCGAAGGCAAACTGCAAACCCATGTTGAGCAAAATGGCTTTGCCAACACTTTCTTTCATTTTGGCGCTAAAAATACTAAAGCCATCAGCATCACACTTGATGTAGGTGAAAATGGCTATCACGCAGATTTTATACACGGCGAAGCCAATGATGCACTCGTTTTTGAGCAGGAATACTGCACTTTTACTGGCTCAAACAAAAACTTCTATATTAAAGGTAAGCTTGGAGAGAGCGGCTTACTGCCAGATGGGGAAGCAGATAGCATAAATGTAAAAAAGTACACGCGAGAATACTTAAATAAATGCCGCGTCTACCACTTTCACGATACCAGCGCCTCAGCCGCCTTTAAGCAAGCACAAAGCATTAGCGCCAGTACGTTTTTGCAAAACGATGCGGCTAATCTAGCGCCCTATCTGCATTATCTGAAAGAGCATTGGCCTGAAAACTATCAAGAAATACTGGCAGCTATACAAACTGTTGCACCTTTCTTCCATGATTTTCATCTAGTGCCGCAGGGCAAAAAAGGCGATGAAACAATACTACTAAGATGGACACATAAAGAACACGACGCACCCTTTTCAGCCAATCAGTTATCCGATGGCACGGCACGTTTTATATGCCTTAGCACCTTGTTCTTACAGCCTGATTATTTAAGACCCAATACCATTATTTTAGACGAACCAGAGCTAGGCCTACATCCAGCCGCCCTTGAAGTTTTAGCCGAAATAATCCAAGTCACCGCTAAAACCTCGCAAGTAATTTGCTCCACACAATCAGTCACCTTCGCCAACTTCTTTAAACCACAAGACTTTATCGTCGCTGACCAAAAGAAGGGCGTTTCCACCTTTGAACGACTTGAAGAAGAACAGCTTCAAGTCTGGCTCGAAGACTATGGCATGGGTGATATATGGATGAAAAACCTAGTGGGAGGACGGCCAGAATGGTAAGAATCGGCATTAAAAAGCTACGAAAAGCCTGTGCGGGTTTTAATCAATGGCTAACCCAACTAGAACAACTTACAGAAAAAAGCAGCTAAGCTTGCTCCGCGTTTTCCGTGTCCTTCTGTGGCCAAAAGGCTTTTATGCTTTTAGTCTTTTTTCGTGACTTTAGTGGATTTAGTGGCGAACCAATTTTTAGCCCCTAATCCCTACCCAAATGCGCAAGGTTTGCTTTTTTACCAGTTCTTGATGTGTTGAAGCAACTGTTCTGCTAATATATATATTAACAAGGTTTTGCCAATGAGTACGGATGTCAAAGTTGAGTTTCAAGGCGCAAAGTACAGGGTTGTACACTGCTTAGGCGCGCTTGAAAGCTTTCACCAATCTTTAACTCATGTTGAAACACACAAAGGCACAGCTTTAAAACGTGGCATGGTGCAACAGATACAGCGTTTGGCAGATGGCCACCGGATGAGTCGCGAGAACTTCCCAAGAGAAGGCGAGTTACCCAAAAGAATAGATGGCTCCTCTGCTGGTTATTTCTTTGCATTTAAAAGGTTACCAATCAGGGGTTATTGCTGGCAGTCAGATAGCCATCCCAACACTTGGTTTATCAGCCACTATGTTTACAAAGACTATCAAAAACTAAAAAAACGTGATGAAACAAAGGTGGCCGAAAACTGGACACGAATAGAGGTAGGTGGAAATGAGCGCTAAAGAACTTTTTTACAGTAAAGACCACTCATTTACTCAAGATGAAGCCTGTGCTTATGCACGGGAAGATTTAATTTATAACGTAACAGAAGACCTACTAGTGCAAATGGAAGACCTAGCAATTACTAAGGTCGAATTAGCACGCCGTTTAAAAAAATCACGTGCTTACGTTTCACAACTGCTTAGTGGTTCAAGAAATATGACTTTAGCCTCACTAGCAGACATTTGTTTTGCGCTAGGTATTCAGCCAAAAATCGAGTTATTGCCAGATACAGCCACAGCACAGCAAGAGACATCTAGTGTAGAAAAAACAATCAAATATGCAAAAGACACTTGGCAAATAGAAGTTATAGAAGACTTAACGCCTAACCCAGTGATTCTAGAGTCAAATGTGATTGATTGCCGTAACCTCAGCGCGTGGGAGGCAGCCTAATGCCTGATATACTTGAACAAGCAATAAAATCATTAGCAATTCAAGAAGTTAGGCTGCGAAACACAAACATCAATTTTGCAGATGAAATTGCCCCATTAGATATAAAAAATAAAAAGCTAGAAGTTCAAGTAATCCACGGGGTAGAAAAAATTCAAACCCACCACCTGCAAGAAGGCGAGTCTGATTGGTTGGAATACAATTTTTTCTACAAAGCCGGCGTGCGCCTTGTAGATGTGGACAGTAAAGAAACACCACTTATTGAAATACAGGCAGTTTTTAACGCTCTGTACCGCACAGAAAAACAACTAGAAAAAGCAGCACTAGAAGCATTTTCAGAAAACCATGTGGGTTACCATGTGTGGCCTTATTGGCGCGAGTATGTGCAATCCACCTGCATGCGCTTAGGTATAAAACCAATCCGAGTACCCCTGTATCGCGTTAAAACAAAATAATCTAATTTAAACTATTGTTTTAGAGTACTTCCGTAGCCAGCCAGCTTTTTATGCTTTTCGCTCTTTTTTTCGTGCCTTCAGTGGTTTTACTCGCTGCGCTCACCCTTTCAGCCCGTTCTTTAAATGCTGTAAGTGGTAAAGTTGCCCTTAGCTATGATCTATTCCGTGTTTTTCCGTGTCCTTCTGTGGCCAAAACGCTTTTATGCTCTTAGCTTTTTTTCGTGTTTTTAGTGGATTTAGTGGCAAACCCAGGAATAACCCATGAGCAAGTACCTAATAACCTTTGATATGGACACCAACTGCCTAAAAGAAAACTACCACGGCAACAACTGGAATAATGCTTATTATGATATTGCCAACACACTAGGTAAGCACGGCTTCAACCGAATACAGGGTAGCGTTTACTTAGGTGAAGAAGGCATAAGCGAGGCACACGGAACCATCGCCCTGCAAGAACTTACCGCAACCCATGACTGGTTTTATGCCTGTGTTTCAAATGTGCGTTTTTACCGCATCGAAAGCGACCTAGATGCACAGTTCGTACTGGATGGCGTACACCAAGCCAAGCAGCGCTTTAACTTACGCATTGAAAGCCTAAGACGAAACATGCTAGAAAACGGACTAACAGAACAGCAGATTGAAAACATCCTCAAACATGAGCAGTTTGATATCAAGCAGTTAACAAACTCTTAACTGAAGTACTCTCCGTAACCAATCTTTTTTAGCTATTTAACCATTCCGTGATTTTCCGTGTTCTTCTGTGGCAAAAACGCTTTTATGCTCTTAGCTTTTACTTTCGTGCCTAACTAACTGAACCTTAAAACATGACCTTCCGCCCAGACATTCAAGGCCTTCGCGCCATTGCTGTACTAGCAGTAATAATCTTCCACCTCAACCCGGCTTGGTTGCCGGGTGGCTTTATAGGTGTAGATATTTTCCTAGTTATTTCAGGCTTTTTAATCAGCAGCATTTTACTGCATAAAAAAAGCAAATCTGAATACAAGCTGCTTCCAACCCTCAGCTACTTTTACAGCAGTCGCATCAAGAGAATTGCACCCGCTTATTACACCACGCTAATAGCCATAAGCTTAATCGCAGCCGTATTGTTTTTGCCGGCAGATTTTTCCACCTACAGAGACGGGTTAAAAAAAGCCGCCTACTTTAACAGCAACAACTACTTTGCAAATTTCGGTGACTACTTCGCCCCAGCCAACCACGAACAACCCTTGCTGCATACTTGGTCACTGGCAATAGAAATACAGTTTTACCTTATCGCCCCGTTTATATTTTTACTGCTACCCAAGCGCTTACTTAGCTGGATATTACCCCTAAGCATTATCAGCTTAACCGCCTATGCAGAATACCAACTGCGCATTGCAGGCAACCAACAGGCAACCTATTACAGCCTTGTTGCCCGTTTACCGGCTTTCTTTTTAGGTGCATGGGTCGCCCTGCTAATAGGTAAAAGTAATCAGGTTGCGGGGGGGGGTAGTCAAAAGCTATGGTTAACCTTGCTAGCAGTGAGCTTAATTGCTTTTGCATTAACACTACCCAAATTCACAGGGCATTTCCCAGGCATAGCAGGCTTACTACCCACACTTGGCGCAGCCCTTATTATTTTACTCAACGCCAACAATCGGCTAACACAATTACTAGCAAACAAAACCCTAGTCTGGATAGGCGCCTTATCCTACTCGCTCTACCTATGGCACTGGCCTGTACTCGCCTTTATGCGCTACTACACAGGCGCAGAAATACTCAGCTGGCAATACAGCCTAGCGTTTATAATGCTAACCCTAGCCCTAGCAACCGCCAGTTTTTACTGGATAGAAACACCACTAAGACTAAAACGTAGCAACAAACAACTACTAGGCTACGCCAGCCTAACCCTGCTGCTGCTAGCCACAGCAGTAGGCATGAAAAAGATTAACGCCCACTACACACCAGAGCCTTTACCGGTGGAATACACCCGTTATGCAGACCCCAAAACAATTTGCCACGGCAAAATAATAGGCGATTGCCTAAAAGGAGATTTAAACAGCGATAAAGAAGTGCTCGTTCTAGGCGACTCTCACGCCGCCATGCTCAACCACTTCTTTGATTACCTAGGAAAAGAACTCGGCTTTAAAGCACGAATAATTACCGCCAGCAGCTGCGTAACTATTCCAGAATTTAACTACCAACGTATTGCAGAATGGGCACACCAACCCTGCTTAAATCAAATAGAAGAAGCTAAGAAATACCTAAATAAAGCAGATACGATTTTTTTAGCGGCAAGTTGGAATTGGCACATGCAAAGCCAAGCATTTAATCAAGCACTTACAAACTTCCTGAAAAAAGAAGCACCCCAAGCGCAAAAGTACATTATTAGCCAAGAACCTCTACTCAATCGCCACCCTTTGCGTAACCAAAGGTTTGCTCATTTAGGTATAGGCACAAAAGCAGGTTTGGACAAAGACTACCTACGAACCAACCAGCTTTTGAAAGAAATATCAAAAACTGCAAATAAAAGTAACTACCTAGCTTTAAGTGAATTAGAATTTTTTAAACAAGCGCCTATTTATAAACAGAACCTTATGTATTTAGATGAGCACCACATAAATGAGGTAGGTGCTGTCGAGTACGCCAAACAATCGAAGCAGCTAATTAAAAAAGCGATACACAGTGATTAAAAGATTTTTACCTAAAAGTGCTTATGCAAAAAATGTACTAACTCTAATGACAGGTACAGGTCTAGCGCAGGCAATCCCGATAGCTATTAGCCCAATTCTTACACGAATATACAGCCCAGAAGAGTTCGGTGTTTTTGCACTATATATGGCGATTGCATCAATATTAACTGTTTTAGTGACAGGTCGTTATGAAATGGCAATTTTATTGCCAAAAAAAGATAGAGATGCAATGAGTTTAGTAGCGTTATCGATAATATTAAGTTTTTTGGTAAGTATAATTATTTTAATAGTAGTAATTGCTTTTAATGGTCAGCTAATTGCTATCATGGGTGTGCCAGAATTATCTATCTGGTTATATTGGGTACCTGCATCTACTTTTTTAATGGGCGTATATCAAAGCTTAAACTACTGGAGTAACCGTAAATCACACTACAGAAGACTAGCAATAAGCAGAGTAGTGCAAAGTTCGGGTACTGGTGCTGCACAATTAGCTGGTGCTCTTAATAACATTGGTACTTCAGGGCTTGTTGGTGGACAGCTTATTGGACAGACATTATCAACTGCCGTCTTAGGTGGTTTAATTTATAAAGAAGACAAAGAACACATTTCAACAATCAAAAAATTACGTGTTATTGCACTAGCCAAAAAGTACATTAATTTTCCAAAATTTCTTATCGTTGCACATGGCTTCAATACAGCTTCAGGGCAAATGCCAACCTTTCTTCTTAGCGCATTATTTAACAGTGCTGCTGCAGGATTTTTCATGTTAACCCAAAGAGTTATGGCAGCACCTATGACACTGGTAGCAAATGCTATAGGTGATGTGTTTAGACAAGAAGCAAGCTATGCCTATGTGAATACTGGTAACTGCAAAGATGTTTATTTAGGTACTTTTAAAAGATTACTATTTATTTCTATATTACCTAGTGTTGCATTTTTCTTTATTGCTCCTGACTTATTCGCATTAATTTTTGGTGAGAAATGGCGTATTGCTGGAGAGTACGCACAGATTTTAACTCCAGTATTTTTACTAAGATTTATAACAAGCCCCTTAAGTGCAATGTTTATGATTGCAGAGAAACAAAAACTAGATTTAATTTGGCAGGTTATACTTTTAGTTACAACAAGTGCAGCATTTTTTATAGGTTATTTATATGCAAGTGAAAAAGTTGCTTTGATTTTTTATTCATTAGCTTACTCTTTATTGTTTATTGTCAATTTTTTTATGACATTTAACTTTGCAAGTGGGAATGCAAAAAAGTTAAATTAATTTTATCTAAACAGGTAAATTAAAATGCAATACTGGCACATGCAAATGCACCCAGATGATAAAAATTTTGCAATCGAACGGGTACATGCAATTTTAGAACACAACAAAATTATCGGTGTGGGTCAATGGTCAGCAGGGCAGGGCACAATTGATGACTTTAACAACCGTATGCAAGTAAATGATATTGTTGCAATAAAAACAGGTAAGCAACTCATCGCCTTAGTACAAGTGATAGGTGGCGCTTACACAGTCGCCAATGATGAAACAGATTTAAGCTGGATAGAGCACAGAAGACCCATTAGAGTTTTAGATTGGGAACTTAAAGATACCGATTTTTCTTACCAACGCGGTACTTTAAAGATTTGTTTAGATGATAATGCAGAAGCAACTAAAACTATAAAGTTATGGCATGAAAGCGTAGAACAGTCATTAAAGAAACGTAAAGTACCACTTACTGTTTAGGTGAAATTAACCAGAATTATGAAAATCATTTTAATCACTCAAGGCTTATCCAGACTTTTATTGCCTTTAATAAACTCCGGTCACAATGTGGTTGGCATCATTGAATCGATGCCTAGAGATTTTACAGAAAATAAAAAAGAAGGTTTTTTATTCCGCCTGCTTAAAAAAATATACTCTTTATTTAATCTTGGATTCAACTTGCTAGTGCAACAGCCTGTAATTCTTCAAACAATACTTCATTTGGTGTTTTCATTCCAAGTGTTTTCCTAGGTGGGTTATTTAGACGATGCATAATGAATTCAAAATGCTCATCATCTAAGTGCTTAAAGCATGAACCTTTGGGGCAGTATTGACGTATTAAGCCATTTGTATTTTCATTCAAT
>NZ_JMLW01000016.1 GCF_000686905.1 Marinospirillum insulare DSM 21763 | reverse complement strand
GCAGTAACGATGATGCCTTCTTCATAGAGGTTTTTGCTGATACCCAGCCGTTTGTAACGCTCTTGAATGGTTTCTAGCACCGGTTGCAAAGTGTGGTGTTCTTGCCCTTCGCCAAAGGCTTGTGCATCAATGATAATTTGGTGTTTTTTGTCCACTGAAGCAACACCGTTATAACCTTGAATCGTACCTTTACTGGTCGTCATTTTTGCTGATTGGTTATCGGTAATATTGCTCTTTACTTCGTTGCTGCGTTGCCTTTACCTAACCTTGGCTCATTATTTTTTAAAAAGGCATCTATCTTACCGGCTGCTTTATCCAGCGTTAAAATAGTTTTAACTTGGCGGATAGCACGATCCAGTTCTTCTTCGCTTTCCCAGCTGTCTTTTTTCTGGTGCTCTGTTAAATGGTAGCTAATTAAACGCTTAAGTTTTTGACGCTTTTGTTCCAGTTCTTTAAAGGTACCAGACCATTCTTTGGCGGCATTCGAACGCATTTTACAGCCATCAATGGCAAAGAGTTCATGGCCTAAAAGACCCTGTTCATCACAGACCAGCAGCACTTGTTCAAACAAGGTGGCAATGGCTTGGCTTTGGCTGCTAACAAAATGGGCGATGGTGGTGAAGTGTGGAACGCTGTCGCAGGATAAGGCTTTAAAGATAATGTTAGTTTCGCAGCACCACTGGATTTCACGGCTAGAGGTGATGCCTTTGGAGTAAGCAAATAAGATAATCTTTAACAGAATGGCTGGATCGTAGGCTGGGCGACCTTCGGTATCATTTTTATAAGGCTGGTGAAAAGCAGACAGGTCGAGTTTTTCAGAAATGAGGTAATGCAGAGCAAATTCGAAGGTGCCAAGCTGAAGAAACCCCGCACCAAGGTAAGAAACTTAATCAGACTGGGTGTTCGAGTGCAGGCTGCTGTTGCCTGTGGGATCACCAGCAAAGGCCCTTGGCGCAGCTCCAAAACACCGGGGATCAACCAAGCACTATCGGACGAATATCTGAAGAAAGCCGGGTTGGTATCACTGCGCGATGGATGGATCAAGCTTCACTACTGAGTGAAACGCCCTGTGCGGAGCCAATGGGATGGACTCTTCCTCACCTAACCGGCATCGATGTGCCAAAATGGTGAGTAGGTTAAAAACCATCATAACTATGAGGAGAAGTCCAGATGACCATTATCCGTGTCGGTGTTGATATTGCAAAGTCTGTCTTTCATGTTCATGGCGCAGATCGTCAGGGTAAAACCTGCTGGCAAGGAAAATATTCACGCAGCAAATGGCTGGATGCTATCAGTAATAAAGCACCTGCCGGTGCTGAAATCGGCATGGAGGCCTGTGCCTCTTCTCATCACTGGGCGCGTGAGTTGCAAAAGCGTGGTTATCGGGTTCGGTTGATTGCCGCTCAATTTGTTAAACCCTATGTCAAAAGTAACAAGAATGACCGTGTTGATGCTGAGGCCATCTGTGAAGCCATGAGTCGCCCCAACATGCGCTTTGTCACCCCAAAATCGGTTGAGCAGCAGGATATCCAGGCCATGCATCGCATTCGGGAAGAACTGGTTGCTCAGCGCACGGCCAAGGCTAACCAAATTCGTGGATTGGTCGGTGAATACGGCATTATTGCTCCTATTGGCATTCATCAGCTGAGACTTGCCCTGCCCAACTGGTTAGAAGATGCAGAAAATGGTCTCACTTATCCTTTCCGGCAATTGCTGAGCGATCTCGCAGAAGACCTTCGCTATCTTGATGGTCGTGTTCAAAAGCTGGATGAACAAATCCGTGAGAGCGTTCAATGTGATCCGGTTGCTAAGCGTTTAATGACACTGCGCGGTGTTGGTCCCTTAATTGCCAGCGCCCTTTCAGGAGCACTTGGCGATGGAAAAGCCTTTAAAAAAGGCCGTGATTTTGCAGCCTCTCTGGGATTGACGCCCAGACAACATAGTACTGGTGGCAGAGATCGACTATTGGGCATTAGCAAACGGGGTGACAGCTATTTACGCAAATTACTGGTGCATGGGGCAAGAGCAGTATTGCGACATGCGACCAACAAAGAAGATGGCCTGAGTCGCTGGTTAAAAGGCCTAGCTTCCAGGAAACACACCAATGTGGCGGTGGTCGCTTTAGCCAACAAAACAGCTCGTATTGCTTGGGCTTTAATTTACAAGAAAGTTGATTATGACGAAGCTCTGGCAGCGGCTTGAGTGTTCGATTGTAGATAGCAACAAAACAAAGCGTTAAACAGGAGTCATACCTCACCACGATTGCGTGGCACTTTGATTGATGGCGAACAGGTCGAACCGGCACTGGAAAAACCCTTTGCATGCGGAGAGCCTTGAGCTCGTGGAGCCAATTGGGAGCCAGTGCGCGAATAGCCCATCAGGGTCCGATGCCTCGCAACGGCATCATTAATGAGACCGGATACACGTAGGCAGTCGTACCTTTGCTTCGATCAAACAAAGTGCTTGCAATAGAGGAGGAGTCCATACACGCATGCAGGGTGTTGTGGGGGCTGGGGGCTAGACACCCCCGGCTACCCGATTAGGTGCATTTATTACTTGCCTCAATTGCTCAATTGTTAGCATTGGATTTTGTTTATGTATTATGCGATGACAGTTTGAGCAAACAACAGCCAGATCTTCAAGTTCTGTTTCAACTATACCATCAGCTTTTGAAAGCTGCTTTAAATGATGAACTTCACAAAATCCTTCGCCAATTTCACCATATGTTTTTTTAAAGTCAAAAGTGCAAACTTCACAACACAGTTTTCCTGCTTTTTTAAGAACCTCTTTTTTCTTTGCTTTTACAAGCGCAGGGTTTCTCTCTCTTTTTAGATGAGTAACAAGCCGTGGGTTTCCCTCTTTACCTGACAAGTATCTATCAACGTCCGGCAACTCATCAAGAAACCCCTTATCTATTAATTTTAAAACTCTAGCCACATGCTTCTTACTTTCAGGAGAATCCGCATACCAGACATTGCTTTGCCCGATACCGCCTTTTACTGCCCTTGGAATTAAGAGGGTTCGCTCTTCAGGAGGCAGTAACGTTGCGTCGCTAGCTAATGCCATTACACGATAGCCATTAACGCCGTTATCTTTTTGTAGTTTTGTTTGTGTTGGTAATGCTTGATACTCACGGTAAACTGTTGCGTTCTTGTACCATCCAACGACTGCCGTTCCGCCAGTTTCAGGGCCAGCTGTCCAAACGACCGTAACCCCAGAAATGCATTCATCTTCTTTTTCTGCGCCAAGTTTTTCTATTTTTATTTGGCCAGTTGGCTGAACATAACCATAAACATTCCCTCGAATAGCGCTAAAATTACATACCTCGTGGCCTGTTTCATTTTTATTATATGAGCCACCACGCTCAATTGAATCGCCTTTAATTCCATTGTATTTTTGCATCCAGCCAATATTGCAAAATAGTATTTTCATATGAGCCGCTTAACATTCTGGCTCCAATAAACTGCTTACTACCTGCTTATAGCACTCCACTAATTCTTGGACAGAGTGTACTGCGTAATAACTCAGCATGGGTGGTGCCTGTGTTTCTCTTGAAGCAATTAAGTATGTAATAAGTGGGTTACGAAATTTTAAAGTTGCTTCTAGTGCTAAAGCTGTAGGTAAGCGTTCTGGCCTTATACGATCTAACCTAGTTTGCTTGCGCAAGTCATTAAGAGCGGAATATATCAAAGACTTAGCTTCATCTAACTTAAGCTCAAATACCGCTTCAAAATTCAAAAACTTATCAATAGATAGCTCTGAAAGCCAGCTTGCTATTGGTTCAGGCAAAGGTAATAAAAGCTGGTTAGCAACGGGCTGAAAATATTGCTGTTGGTCTGCATCAGGTTTAAAAGAGTTTTGGGGTAATTTAATGGGCCGCCTATAAAATCCATTCTCTTGAAAACCACCTTCTTTACCCAACTTTACTTGCCAAAGATCATCAAGGTTGAACCCAGTAAGATACATTAGGCCTATTAACCCTGCTGCCATAGACTCATGCTTGGAATGACTAGCTATTTTTTCTTTAATAAATTTAACCAAGCTTAGACGTTCCACCTTGGTAAATCTTCCATAGTCATTAGGCACTAATTTTTCTACACGACTTAACCAATAGCGACTCTCAGCTAAACTTTGCTCAACTTCAATATCTAAAGACTGAAAATCTGCAGTACCTTGCTCTTCTGAATCTTGATCTGAAAAAAAATAAACTAGATTTTGCTGATTGGGCTCATTGAGATGCTCATTATCAATAAAGTCCCTAGTAAAAACACTCCAAATTGAACCGTTATTTCCATCAGGCAACGGCGTTGTATTATTTTTTATTTTTGGCTGCAGTGAAAGCAGAGGTAGAGGTTTTAGTTCTGGTTTAGGTGTTAGCTTAACTGAACCAATTAGTGATGGTGTTTCACTAATCCTTTTTAGCGCATTATGGAGTTCACGATCCTGATCTAAAGCGCTGGTAACTTTTGGGTGGTTAAGAAATCCTTTAAGCTTTTCATGGTAGTCATCAAAGGTGCTCAGCTTTGGAAATGCTTTAATCAACCGAATCCACCTAGACTTGGGAGAAATAGCTCTGCGAAGATGAGTGGCACATGTGTCTAACTGATGATCTTCATTCCTATGAATTAAGTGATATAAAAATAAAGCCTTTAATCCGACCGCTTGATCACTGCTATGGAAATTAGACGGCTGTAAAATAAAAGCTGGAATCGGGTAAATCTCCAGCTTTCCACCCATAGGGTTTCCTCCTGAGCGGGTTTTAGCATGATCATCCCACCGATACTCTTCACCTTTTTTATTTATCTCATCAAGAGTTTCTAGCCATATTTTAATTTTTTCTGAGGAGGGTAAAAGAGCCATGAGATCCAATAGCTCAGTAACAAGGTTTTTTTCTGCAGTAAAGTTTTCATCTATAGAAAATGCTTTTTCTATTTCGTAAGCGCAAGAAAGGTATTTATCATCGCTAGCCAAAAGAGCGACTAGTTTTCCATGATTGTTTTCATGTTTTTTTGCTGGATTAAGCATTGGCAAAGATACCTTTCAAAATCCTAATTACTCTTGTTGTAAGCAGCTGAAGCTTACTAAAAAAGTAAAATTTTTGTTGTGAAGGTATCATAATCTAATGCAAATCTTGTGACAAGATTTGTGACAAGATTTGTGACAATTGACAAAACATAAGAAATTATAGCAAAAGCGTGAAGGGTCAATTTGTCACTAATCGGTGTTAATAGATTCTATATAATTCAGTGAGTTAGGCATAAATACACAAATCAACAACTATTAACACCAATTTTTAAGCACTTTAAAACGACTATAAAAAATGCACTCATAATGACCTGTTCAAATCAGGGCATAGCCACCAAATTAAGCTTGCTTAGTAAGCTTACTAGATGTTCCCGAATAGCTCAGTCGGTAGAGCAGTAGACTGTTAATCTATTGGTCGCAGGTTCAAGTCCTGCTTCGGGAGCCAAAGGGCTTAATCTTATCTAAAAAATTCCCAAAACCCATCTTTTAAATAATACTTTTTAAGCTAACTACTGGCTTAAAAAAGAGTATTTTTTGTCGTTTAAAAATTGTCTCTAAAAAGCTCTGTGACAAATCTGTGACAAATTTGTGACAACGCCTACAATTACCCAATATTCAAAACTTAAAAATTGAGCACATCACTGGATCTGTCACTAAAGCAGGTTTTAAATAACATTCCGTGAGTCCAAGATGCAGCTAGTCACTTAAAGCCTCTAAAAGTACGCTTAACTGGCTCTTTACCTAAATAAGTCTCAATTAGCTATTCATTGCTTCGGGTAGCACACTAAGCATAATTTAAGTTTTGCATTATCAGCACCTAGATTAGAGTTAAAACAGCTTAAGGCTTGACCTTAAGAATTTTTAAACTAGAATGTAGGCCGTTGTTGAGTAAAGCCTTTTAGGCAAAAGATGTTCCCGAATAGCTCAGTCGGTAGAGCAGTAGACTGTTAATCTATTGGTCACAGGTTCAAGTCCTGTTTCGGGAGCCAACTCAATAACACTGTAAGGTTTAAGTATGTTCCCGAATAGCTCAGTCGGTAGAGCAGTAGACTGTTAATCTATTGGTCGCAGGTTCAAGTCCTGCTTCGGGAGCCACTTAAACTTACTCACCATCCCACCTACTAATAAAAGCCTGCAATGCCTGCCCTAAATACCAAGCATCTTTGCTACCGGCTGTTTCGCGTATAGAATGCATTGCCCACTGTGGCGCACCCACATCTACCACTCTCACACCCAACTTAGTTGCCGCAATAGGTCCAATGGTACTGCCACAACCCATATCTGACCTAACCACAAAATGTTGGTAAGGCACTTTAGCTAGGTCACAAAAACTACTAAATAATGCGCTAGTTTCGCTGGTGGTGGCATAGCGTTGGTTAGCATTCACTTTAATGACCGGGCCAGCATTAATTTTAGGGCCATGGTTTTCATCGTGTTTGTCAGCATAGTTAGGGTGAAGAGCATGAGCATTATCACAAGAAATCATCAACGAGCGGGCCAACATACGCTGATACTTTTGCTCTTCCCCTGCTAAACGGCGCAACACACTTTCTAAAAAAGGCCCTTCAGCACCTATGGCTGAAGCGCTACCTACTTCTTCATGGTCATTACACACTAATAAAGAGGTGGCTTGCTGAGGCGTATCAACAGCCAGCATAGCTTGCAAGCCTGTGTAACAAGACAAAAGATTATCTAAGCGTGCAGAACTAATAAACTCATCATTTAAGCCAACTAAAGCGGGTGGCTGGGTATCATAAAAGCACAAGTCATAATCAATGACTTCATCCACTCGATAGCCCTCACGACCCAACCAACTTGCCAGCAGCTTACGAAAAACCAAGCTGGGATTATCCGATGATTTTAGCCCTACAACTGGTGGTAAATGTAGCTGAGCATTAACCTCAGAGTTTTTGTTAGCATCACGGTTAAGGTGAATGGCTAAAGAAGGAATAACGGCTAAGGGCTTTTCTACATTAATAAGTGCCGCTTGTAGCTTTCCTGAATCATTACGGAAGTGAACCTGTCCAGCTAAAGACAAATCACGATCAAACCAGGGGTGTAATAAAGCTCCACCATAAACCTCAACACCTAGCTGTAAACAACCATGACGCAATACTTCTGCTTGAGGTTTTACTTTTAAACAAGGGCTATCAGTATGTGCACCCAGCATACGCACACCACTTTCAGCAAGGCTTTGCTCACCTAAACGAAACGCTATCAGTGAGCTACTGCCACGAACCAGCCAATAACCCTGTCCGGGTTGTAATTGCCAGTCATCGCCTTCATTTAAAGCTTGGTAACCCGCTTCTTCTAACTGACGAACCATAGTAGCCACTGCATGGGCAGGACTTGGCGAGGACTGTAAGAAACTAATTAAACCCTGATTAAACACTGCTTGCTGTTGAGTCACTTGATTATTACCTGTATTTAATAGCTATTTTAAAGCTCTGCTTTACGGTGTTTTTTTTGTGCCATCCTTGGCATGATGCGTTATGCTTGAGCCAAGACATTAAACTTATTTTGAATTTAGTAATCTATACCTGATAGTTTTAAATCTGTTTTAGGAGTAAGACCTGATGCACACGCACTTAATGCGTGGTTTGATGATTTGTTTGCTAACGCTTGGCCTTTCGCCTCTTGTTAGTGCTGCAGATTCTTCCACACGCCAGTATACACCGCTTGAAGAGTTGCAGCCCTCCGCTGCGCATCGTAAGGCTGCTCGAGAAATTACCCGCACCATGACACGCCAGCATTTTGCTGATGTCACTCTAGACAAAGCCTTAGAAGAGCAAACTTTACAAAATTATTTAAAGCAGTTAGATCATAGCAAATCTTTACTAACTGCCAAACAAGCTCAAGCAATTCTTAAAAATACCGCAGCCATTGAAAATGCTTTGGTTAAAGGTGATTTAGCCTATCCTTTTGAGCTTTTTGTGCAGGTCACTGAAAAGCAAATGCAGCGCTTAGAAAAAAATTTAGACCAACTAAAAAATAACCTAAGTGACTTTAACTTTGAACAAGACCAGCGCTTTTATCCTGATCGTCGTGATATGGACTGGCCACAAACAACTGCCGAATTAGATACCTATTGGCAAGAACGCATGACTCACGAGCTATTAAACCTAATGGCAGCCAAAAAAAGCCCTGAAGAAGCCCGTGACTTGTTAGTGCGTCGTTACCAAAACCAGCTTAACCGTATTCGCCAAACCAATAGTGATGATATTTTTCAAGGCTTTATGAACGCTTTTACAACAAGCGTTGATCCTCACACTAATTACTTTTCACCCCGCCGCAGCGAAAGCTTCAATATTCAAATGAAGCTTTCCTTAGATGGCATAGGTGCCATGCTGCAAATTGAAAATGAATTTACCAAGGTGGTTAGCCTGGTACCAGGTGGCCCTGCAGATAAGCAGGGAGAGTTAAAGCCAACTGACCAAATTTTAGGTGTTGGTCAGGGTACAGATGAAATTGAAAATGTGATTGGCTGGCGTTTAGATGAAGTTGTTGACTTAATTCGTGGCCCTCGTGGCTCTATTGTTCGCTTAGAAGTACAAGCAGCCGATACAACCAACCATCGCATTATTGAAATTGAGCGTAACGCTGTGCAGTTAGAAGATCAGGCTGCTAGCAAAAAAATTATAGAAACCACTTTAAATGGTGAAACGCGTCGGATAGGTGTGATTGAAATACCTACTTTTTATCTAGACTTTGAAGGCCAACGCACCAACAAAAAAGACTTCCGTAGCACTACGCGTGATGTAGCCCGTTTAATTGATGAGCTAGAAGAAGAAAGCATTGATGGTCTAGTCATCGATTTACGTAATAATGGTGGTGGTGCTTTGCAAGAAGCCAACAGCCTAGTGGGTTTATTTATCTCTCGTGGCCCTACAGTACAAATTCGCGATTCAGATGGCCGTGTCAATATTCTTGGCGATAGCGGAGGCGTAACCCATTACTCTGGTCCTTTAGCAGTGGTTATTAACCGCTTGTCTGCTTCCGCTTCAGAAATTTTTGCAGGCGCCATTCAAGATTATGGCCGTGGGTTGGTGGTAGGTGAGCAATCCTTTGGTAAAGGCACCGTACAAACCATTATGGATTTAAGCTACGGTCAGCTAAAAATTACCCGCGCTAAGTTCTACCGTGTTTCTGGTGATAGCACTCAGCACCGTGGCATAGTGCCAGACATTCTTTTCCCACCCTTGTTTGATGCTAAAGAAATTGGTGAAAGCTCTTCACCCAATGCTTTGCCTTGGGATCAGGTAAAAGCTATTTTGCCGCCTCGCCAGTCGTTAATAAAAAGTGCTTTAGATAAGCTGATTTCAAGCCATGAAGAACGCACTAAAAAAGACCCTAACTTTTTATTCCTTGCTGAACAGTCCGACTGGTTAGTTCGTCATGAAGGCTCTACAGGCATTAGCTTAAATCAAAAGCAACGTAAGTTAGAGCAAGAGCAAGAGCAAGATGAACAAGAACACCTTGCTATGGAGAACCGTCGCCGTAAAGGTTTAGGTTTACCTCTGCTAACCAAGCTAGATGAAGAGTCTGACGAAGAGTCTACAGATAAAAAGGTAACGCCCCTAGACACAGCAATACTTGAAGAAGCTGGGCGCATCTTACTAGACTTTTCTCAAATTCAAACCAGTCAACGCTAAGCAATAAAAGCAGTCTGCCATTAGGCAGGCTGCTAGTTTTGTGCTTCTCCTGCTTCTCTTGGCAAACGTCCCCAACCCGCTGGCTGCTTGCGTTTAAGTAAAAACACTTCTTCAATCACACCGTCTTGGCGCGTTTTGCTTAGCAGCTGCTCAAGTATAAAGTTAGTAGCGTAAAGCTCTGCGACTTCTTCTGCTGACACATTAAAAGGTGGCATGAGTTGTTCTTGAGGTGCTTGGCGAGTGATCAACAGCATTTTTGCACCTGGCTTTAAACAGTTAGCTAAAAACAAGGCATAGTTTTGTCTTGCGGCACGCGGCAAGGCTATCAATGCAGCTCGATCATAAACGGCATCAACTGAACGCAGCATATCTGGCTCTAAATGCATGATGTCTCCAGCCACAAACAGTAAACGCCCCTGCCAGGCTAGTTTAAGCTTATTTTCTTGAGTAAAACGTACGGGCTCGTCATGGGTGACTAGGTAATCTTCCTGTGCTTTTTCTGCAATATCTGCTCCTATTACTTCGTGTCCTTCTGAAAGCAACCAATCCATATCTAAGCTTTTTCCACACAAGGGAACAAACACTCGACTTGTAGGCACTAGCTGAAGCCTTTGCCAAAAACGCTGCAAATGTTGATTGACTTCCGGTTGATGAAAGCCCAAATCTTCATTGCGCCAAACATCTTCCCAATAATCTTTATCCACACAACCTCCAAAAAAACTATATTTTAAGAGTAACTATCCACATTGCCTGTGGATAAACCTGGGCACATCCTAAGGGCAACTGGCTCAACAGCTGATACACTAGCCAATATAACAAACTGACGAATTTTTGTTCACTAGCACTTAGGTGCCTTCCCTCTGTATAATTCACTCATCAATTCTTAAAGGTCTTGTTTTGTCTCATGTCTGAAGTTAGCAATCCAACCATTACTAAAAAACTCTTTATAAAAACTCACGGCTGCCAGATGAATGAATACGATTCATCGCGTATGGCTGACTTGCTGGGTGTGTCACATCAATTAGAACTGACTGATGACGAAAATGAAGCAGATGTTATTTTGTTAAATACCTGCTCAATTCGTGAAAAAGCACAAGAAAGGGTGTTTCACCAGCTGGGCCGCTGGAGGCATTTAAAAGAACAGAACCCTGATTTACTGATAGGTGTAGGCGGCTGTGTTGCTAGCCAAGAAGGCGAGAATATTCGTAAGCGAGCACCGCTAGTAGACTTAGTATTTGGGCCACAAACCCTACACCGTGTGCCCGAAATGATTGATGCCACTCGTTCTACTAAAATTCCGGTGGTTGATGTTACCTTCCCTGAAATTGAGAAGTTCGACAACCTACCTGCACCTCAAGTTGATGGAGTTAGTGCGTACCTATCAATTATGGAAGGTTGTTCTAAGTATTGTACTTTTTGCGTAGTGCCCTATACGCGTGGTGAAGAGGTGTCCCGACCTTTTGAAGACGTCATGCTGGAAGTGCAACAACTAGCCAACCAGGGTGTAAAAGAAATTAATCTACTGGGTCAAAATGTTAATGCCTACCGTGGGCTTAACCACCAAGAAGATGAAATAGATTTAGCCGAGCTGATTACCTGCGTTGCTGCGGTCGAGGGCATCGACAGAATTCGTTTCACTACCTCTCACCCTGTAGAGTTTTCTGATAGTTTAATTGAGGTTTATAAACAGGTACCCGAGCTGGTTAGCCACTTACATCTACCCGTTCAATCTGGTTCAGATACTATTTTAGCAGCCATGAAGCGTGGGCATACCCGTGCTGAATACGTTGAAAAAATGCAGCGTATTCGTGCTAACCGTCCAGACATCAGCTTTTCTTCAGACTTTATTGTTGGTTTTCCTGGTGAAACCGATGAAGACTTTGCTCAAACCATGGACTTAATCGCCGAACTCGACTTTGATATTTCTTTTTCTTTTATTTACAGCGCCCGCCCAGGTACTCCTGCAGCCGATTTAGCCGATGACCTGCCCGAAGCAGTAAAAAAACAGCGTCTACATATTTTACAGGCACGCATTACTCAGCAAGCCATGCAAATAAGTCGTCGTATGCTAGGTAGCAAGCAGCGTATTTTGGTAACAGGTTTAGCAACCAAAGACCCTGGGCAGTTTACTGGTCGTACAGAAAACAATCGAATTGTTAATGTAAGCTGCGACAACCCAACCGATTACATTGGCCAATTTGTCGATGTTATTATCGAAGATGTCTACACCAACTCTTTGCGTGGCCGCTTAGCGGACTAAGGATTTTTTTACTTTTGAACAAACAGCAAAACACCCCAGCTATTGAAGACCCACTGCCCGGGCAGCGCATTATTCAGCTATCTTTACTGCCCTTAGACAGTCAGCGTTTAGCTAATCTTTGTGGCTTACAAAATGACCACTTAAAGTTAATAGAAAAGCGCCTAGGGGTAAGTTTACGCAACCGAGGGCATGACTTTGAAATTAGTGGTGAAGCCAGGCGCACTCAGGTTGCTGCAGCCATGCTTGAGCAGCTTTATAAAGAAACCGCCAGTGAAGAGCTTGAACCTGAAAGTATTCACCTACACATTCAAGAAGCGGGATTAGCAGCTTTAGAAGAGGAAGGAATCAAGGATAGCGCCACTGCTACCGCTATCCGCACCCCTAAAGTGAATGTGCGCCCCCGCGGGATAAACCAACAAGCCTATGTAGCAACCCTTCGCCAGCAAGATATTAATTTTGGCATAGGCCCTGCGGGTACGGGTAAAACTTATTTAGCCGTTGCTTGTGCTGTAGAAGCCTTAATGAAAGATGAGGTTCGCCGTATTTTATTAGTGCGCCCAGCCGTTGAAGCAGGTGAAAAACTTGGCTTTTTACCTGGCGACTTAGCACAAAAAATTGATCCTTACCTACGCCCTCTTTACGATGCTTTGTACGAAATGCTTGGCTTTGAGCAAGTCAGTAAAATGATAGAAAAAAACATTATTGAAGTGGCACCCCTAGCTTTTATGCGTGGTCGTACATTAAATAATGCTTTTGTTATTTTAGATGAAAGCCAAAACACCACTCGCGAACAAATGAAAATGTTTTTAACTCGCATAGGTTTTGGTACCACGGCGGTTATTACCGGTGACGTTACCCAAATAGACTTACCGCGCGGCACTCATTCAGGTTTAACCCACGTTATGACAGTGCTACAAGATGTGGCTGGCATAGGTATAACCCATTTTGAAAACCGTGATGTAGTACGCCACCCACTGGTTCAGCGTATTGTTGAAGCCTACGACCTAGCCGAAAAGCGAACCTCTAACCATGAGCACTAAACCCTCTCCCTTGTGGCTAGATTTACAACTAGCTACGCAACAGCCTGAACTCTGCCCAGCTGAAGCAGAGCTCTTAGCCTGGGCTAGTCTTGCTCTACAAAAAACACTGCCGCCAGAAACCGAGCTTACCCTGCGCATTGTTGATGAAGCAGAAAGCCAGCAATTAAATAAGGATTACCGAGGCAAAAACCAGCCAACTAACGTCTTATCTTTTCCCTTTGAAACCCCCATTGATTTACCTGCCGAAGCTGGGGTAAGTTTACTAGGTGACCTAGTCATCTGTTTACCTAAGGTTATCCAAGAAGCTGCTGAACAACAAAAGCCCAGTTTAAATCATTGGGCTCATTTGGTTATTCATGGCGTATTGCACTTGCAAGGCTACGACCACGAAACAGACACTGAAGCCGAGCTAATGGAAAGTATAGAAATTGCTTTGCTCGCTAAACTAGGTATTAACAATCCTTATATCAGCAACAATACTGCAGGTTGATTAACAAAGAACATGAACGAAGACCGATCTAGTCAGGCGCAAGCCCATAAAAACTGGTTTGATAAACTCTTAGGTGCTTTTTCTGCGGAACCCAGTAACCGTACAGAGTTGTTAGGCTTCCTTAAAGATGCCTCAGATAGACAGCTCATTGCTAATGATGCCCTCACCATTATTGAAGGTGCCTTACAGTTAAGCGATATGCAGGTTGGTGATGTAATGATTCCTCGCTCGCACATGACTGTAGTCAAAATTGATCAACACCCCCGCGAATTTCTTTCTAAATTAATTGAATCTGCCCACTCGCGCTTTCCTGTTATAGGTGAAACCTCAGATGAGGTTTTAGGTATTCTTTTAGCTAAAGATTTACTTCCCCTTATTGTTGACCACCAAGCAATGGAAGCTTTCGATATTCGCCAAGTATTACGTCAAGTGGCTTTTGTTCCTGAGTACAAGGGGCTTTATTCCATGTTACGTGAGTTCCGAGAAACTCATAACCACATGGCTATAGTGGTAGATGAATATGGCGGAACCGCTGGACTGGTGACGATAGAAGATGTTTTAGAAGAAATTGTTGGTGAAATTGAAGACGAGCATGACGTTGAAGAAGAAGCGGATATTCGTCCTGTAGAGGCAGGCAACTACCTTATTAAAGCACTCACACCTATAGAAGACTTTAATGACTATTTTAACGTCGATTTTAACGACGAAGAATTTGATACCCTAAGCGGTATTTTGATGCAGAAGTTTGGTCACCTACCTAGGCGCGGTGAAAGCGTTGTTATTTCTGGGTTTGAATTTACCGTTATTAATGCAGATAATCGTCGCATTCGCTTATTGCAAGCACGCCGTTTAAGCCATGCAGAAATTACTGAGCTTCCTGAGCAGGATTAATTTTTTGTTAAAAATCTTTAAGTCATCCCTAGCTGGCCACTTTTTTGCGTTAATAGCAGGTGGATCACTCAGCCTAGCTTTTGCTCCTTTTAACCTTTGGCTGGTCAGCTTTTTTGTTCCTGTCATTTTTTGGCTGTTACTTAAAAACCTAACCAGTAAACAAGCCATTTTACGCGGCTGGTTATTTGGGTTAGGCGTGTTTGGTGCTGGAGCCTCTTGGGTTTATGTTAGTATTCATGAGCACAGTGGTACCCCAACCTTTATAGCCATTACGCTTACTTGGGCGTTTGTTGCGGGTCTAGCTTGTTTGTTTGCTCTACAAGCTTGGCTTTGGACACGCTGGTTAGATAAAACCAACCCACTTGTTAGCTGGCCTGCTTTATGGGTGTTAATGGAAGCTTTACGCAGCTGGTTATTTACTGGCTTCCCTTGGTTATTATTAGGTACTGCCCACCTAGAAACGCCTTATAGTGGTTGGGCGCCTGTAATGGGTGTTTATGGTTTAACAGCTATTAGCGTATTAAGTGGCATGCTTATTTACACCTGTTTTAAACCTACGCTAGGCCACTGGCAAAGAGGGCTTAGTTTTAGTTTATTTATTACTTTGCTTTTGGGTGGTGTTTATTTACAAGAAAAACAATGGACACACGCCTATGGCAGCCCCATTACGCTTGGTTTAGTGCAAGGAAACATAGCCCAAGAAGATAAATGGCAAGCCTCCAAACAAAATGAAATTATCCAAAACTACTTAAGCCTCAGCTATGAATTAGGTGAAGTAGATCAACTTATTTGGCCAGAAACAGCCTTGCCTTTATTACCTCATCAAGCAGAGCCTTATTTAAACCTTGCCTTGAAAGAAGCAGGCGAAAATGCTGGTTTAATTTCTGGGCTCATTTCTTTATCGCCTAGCCAAAAAAATTACCAAAATAGCTTGTACACTGCGGGTGAATCTAAGGGTAATTACCATAAAATAAAGCTAGTACCCTTTGGTGAGTTTTTACCTTTTGAAGCACAGCTGCGTGGTCTTATCGATTTTTTTGATTTACCTATGTCTAGTTTCGTACCAGGTGAAGAGCACCCTGCTAAGCTTACAGCTGGAAAAACTCAGGTGGCACCCTTAATTTGTTACGAAGTGGCTTACCCAGACTTTTCAGCTAAACAGGCGCTTAATACCCAGTGGCTATTAACGGTTTCTAATGATGCTTGGTTTGGTCGTTCCCTAGGGCCTTTACAGCATTTTGAAATGGCCCGTTTTAGAGCCTTAGAAACAGCCAGACCTATGGCAAGAGTGACCAATAACGGGATTACTGCACTCATTGATCATCAAGGTCAGGTTATTAAAAAGCTTCCACAATTTGTTACAGCAACTTTAAAAGGTGAGCTACAACCCCGTGAAGGAAACACCCCTTTTATGCTAACAGGGAGCCTACCCTTATGGATTTTTTGCCTACTGCTGATTGAATGGCAGAGATACTTACTCTATCGAAAGACCTCTAAGCGCAAACATAAGTACATATAAAATACACGTTATTTCCCTTGAGTTTTCTTTGACTTGTATCATAATATGCGACTTAATTAGCGCTCTTTAATGTAACCAGTTTGAATCTAAGACCACCTATTATGGGTGGCACATTAAAAACGCTTTCTATTTTTCGTTTTAATGTGAGATACCAGAGCACAATGAAAACCAACCTTCCTATCACTCAAAATGAATGCAAGTTTGCTGAAGACGCTCGCCTAGTTTCAACAACCGATTTAAAAGGCATTATTACTTATGCCAACCCAGATTTTTGCAAGGTTAGTGGTTTTAGTCTTGAAGAATTAGTGGGTAAAAGCCATAACCTAGTGCGTCATCCAGATATGCCACCCCTTGCATTTAAAGAGTTTTGGGCTGCCTTAAAACAAGGTAAATCTTGGTATGGTGTAGTAAAAAACCGCTGTAAAAATGGTGATTATTATTGGGTCGATGCTTATGCCACACCTATTTACCAAGATAATAAAATTGTAGGCTATCAATCAGTCCGCACCCAACCTTCAAATGCCAGAAAAATAAATGCCGAAGCCATTTATAAAAAGCTGAATTCAGGTAAAAACCCAGCCGTTAAAAGCCAGCCCATCATCCATACTCAACTCCTAGCCTTAGCTCTTGTTTCACCTTTATTAAGTGGCTTACTTACTTATTTTATGCCGCACTACGCTTTACTTTGGCTTAGCTTAATTCCATTAGTAGCACTAACTTTTACTTGGTTTAGTTTGTCACCCCTACGCAAACTTCAAAAGCTTAGTTTGAAAATAATTAACAACCCCACAGCACAAAAAATATTTACTAAACGCCGTGATGAAACCGCTTCCTCTGAACTGGCTTTTTACGCCTATAGAGCGCAAACACGCACTATTTTAGGTCGTTTATCTAATACACTGAATGTTATTGGTGAGGTAATGAATAAGCTCACCACTCAAATTACCAATAATACTGAGTCCTTAAACCAGCAGGAGCAAGATTTAGCTCTAATAGCTACTGCTATTCATGAGATGTCTGCTAGTGTTCGTGAAATTGACCAGAATGTAACTGCCAACTCTGAGCATTTAAATACTTCTAGTCAGGTGTTTTCTAATGCTTATGAAGACATTTCGAGCACTGCAAATTCCATTCAAACCGTTTGTACTGAGCTGCATGAAACTTCTGATGAGGTCAATAAATTAAGTTTGGCAAGCCAAGAAGTAGACCGAATTATGCAGCAAATTGCTGGTATTTCTGAGCAAACCAACCTGCTAGCCCTTAATGCAGCCATAGAAGCTGCGCGTGCAGGTGATGCTGGGCGAGGTTTTGCAGTGGTGGCTGATGAGGTACGTCAATTAGCTGCTCTAACCCATTCCTCTACGGAAGATACCCATACAACCCTAGAGCAAATTCGTGTAACAGTTAGGCGGGTAGTCGATCGAATGGAACAAAATGAGCTCAGCATTGGAGCCAGTCGCACCCAAATTTTAGATACCTTGCAAAGCTTTACCGATATAGAACAAACCTTTTCTGGTATCAGTAGCAGAGAGATGCAAGTTGCGACTGCAGTTAGCCAACAACGTAATGTGGCTGAGGAAATAGATCAGCGTATAACTTCTATTAACCAGCAAGCAACAACTACTTTAGAAGGTGCAAAACTAGCTAGCGATGCGCTAAAAGAACTGACCACGCAAAGCCGCGAGCTAGAATCGACCATTCGTGCTTTTAATTAAATTTAGTCTGGACAGCGAATAAAAACCCTGCCATCGCAACGGTGGCAAGCATCTAGGCGATGGGTGGCTGCCATTTGAATTTTCTTGTCACAGCTAGAGCAGCGGAAAGTTCCAGCCATAGCCAGCTCGCCAGTATGATAAATAGTTGGATCATCACGGCTTGCCAAGTCTTCTTGCAAGGTACGCGCATCTAGCAAAGATGGGTCGGCCACCTGTTTCAACCAGTAAATAAACTGCTCGCTTAATAGTTGGGTTTCTTGTGCTAGCCAATCACTTACACCCTTACCTGTTTCAACTAAATAAGAGCGTAAATCTTGTAAGTCTCGCTTTAACCAAGCGGTTAATAAGTCTGCTTCTTCACGCGTTAAGCGCTCTATCTCTTGTTCAGTTTCAGCTAGGCGTTCAATCTCTTTCTCTAAATCTAGGGCTTGGCTAGATTTTTCTAGCTCTAGCTTGGTTTCGTATAAGCGCTCAATTAGCTGGTCATAAAGCTCAACTAGGCGTGATGTTTGGTCTGTCATTTGTTTCTCCAAAGACAACAGCGACTTAATAAAATAAACTTAATAGCAATAACAATAACAGAAAACCGGCTAAACCTTTCCAAAAATTAAGTGGGCTGGCTTCATTGGCTGGCTGATTCAGTTGGTTAGCAGCTGGCTTTTTTAAATCATAAATAAATTCTGATAAACGGCGATAGCGTAACTCTGAATTAGGCTGTAAGGCTTTGTGTAGCGGCAAGTCTACCCATGCAGGTAACTCTGGGTTCACTTGAAAAGCTGGCAGGTAGTTCAGATGAGCAAAATCCACCTTAGAATTCAGCTTCTCTAATTGACCAGCATAGGCTTGTTTGCCTGTGAGTATTTCATAGGCTATAGCTGCCACAGAGAATTGATCTGATTTTTGCGTAGGCTCTTTTCCTAAGCGGTATTCAGGCGCAGAGTAGGCGGTTAAACCCACACGCCTCGCTAGGGTAGAAGCAGGTGGTAAGTCATTCATTTTTGCCAGGCTAGCGGCTGCAAAGTCTACCAGTTTAACTAAACCTTGCTTGTCGACCATAATATTTTGGGGATTCAGGTTTTGGTGCAAAACCTCTCGCCTATGCATAGCTCTAACAGCTTTAGTCAACTGCTCTATTAAATCTACCCTTAGCTTAATGTCTGCATCAGGGTTGCCTTTAATCCATTCTTCTAGTGTTCGACCACCCTGCACATATTCCATTAAATAATATAATTGAGTGCGTGGCTTAGAGAGGTCCACCACCTTAGCAACATAGGGGGATGAAACCCGTTCAACAACCCACTGCTGCATTATAAACTGGGCAATAAATTCTTTTTTACGAGCAATACGCGGCGAAGGAGCCTTTAATACTAGGTCACGGTTACTAGCAGCATCATAAACTTTATAAATACGACTCATTGCACTGCGTGATAAAACTTTGGTAACTCGGTAGCCGTCTAACTCATCACCCGGATTCAGCTCTACAGGTACAGGTAAACTTGTATAAGCTTCTCCTAACCCTTCAACGGCTTCTTCGGGCAGCTGATCGACCCTGACTAATTGAAAACAGAAATTATAGCTGGAGTAACCACGGCGACTGGCTTTTTCCATGGCTCTTTTTAAAATTTGGTCACAGGTTAAATTAAGATCATCGGAATACTGACTAATCAGCTGGACAAAATCTGAAGGAACTAGAGTGCCTTTTACAGCCTGGGTAGTAAATAAAAACAGATCACCCTGCTTGGCAGTAAATTTCAAATAATCTATGTCTAGGTTAGGGTCCATACCCATGGCACGAGAGGGGTAGCGGTAACCACCTAAATAGGTGGTGTGTTCTCGGTTAAGTAACTGACAATCAGCGCCCCTTAAACGGTAAACAAGCGTGTCGCCCATGTGAAATAAATGCACTTGCCGACCTAAAAACAGCAATGCACTCATGGAGCTAATATAGCTACCCTTGGTTAAATGGCGATTTTGCGAAAAAAGCCAGCTGTTTAAAGCAGAAAAAACGCGATGAGCGGATGTTTTAACATCCCAGTTATCGGGTGTTGAATAATAGTCAGCTATAAATCCTTTAACACTGGTTTCACCAGCCTGCTTAGCTAAAACATTACGCCAGGTTGAGTCAGCAATAACTGCTGCCACACCTTTTATAGCAAGTTGTGAGTCTTTAGGGTTGGCTACTGCCATGGCTGCACGCGCACTTTGCGGGTCTTGAGCTAAATAAGCTTGACCGTAACTAACTTTTAATTCTTCCTGCTGCATGTGCAAATGCCTTAAACATTGTTAATACTGCGCTAATATTCCTAGTATCCCCCTTGTATCCCCTGCATCTCAAGTGAATTACTCTTATCCCTTGGTCTGAAAGACCGCTAACAAGTTGGAGTTATGGGCTTAAGAAACGTATAATTACTCTGCTTAAAAATTCTCACTTCTTACTAGGGTCTAAAGCTGATGAGCTACAACAAGATTCCTGCTGGTAAATCTCTTCCAGAAGACATTAACGTGGTGATTGAAATTCCAGCCAATCATTCGCCTGTTAAATATGAAATTGACGAAGAAATGGACGCACTGGTCGTTGACCGTTTTATGGCAACACCTATGTTTTATCCAGCTAACTATGGTTATATCCCCAAAACTTTGGGTGAAGATGGTGATGCACTAGACGTACTGGTGATTACTCCTCATCCAGTTGAGCCAGGCAGTATTATTCGCTGTCGCGCTGTTGGTGTTCTAAATATGGTTGATGAGTCAGGTTCTGATGCTAAACTCATTGCCGTGCCTCACGAGTCGCTAACCACTATTTATAATGATGTTCAAGACATCAACGATGTACCTGAGCTACTACGCAAACAAATTTCGCACTTCTTTGAAAATTACAAAGATTTAGAAGAAGGCAAATGGGTTAAAGTAGAAAACTGGGGTACTAAAGCAGATGCACATGCAGCAATTATAAAGTCTGAAGCAGCTTATAGGTCTTAATACAACCTACTGGTAGGACTAGCTATTGACTGCTATTTAATAAAGCTCTTAAAGGTTACTGCCTTTAGGAGCTTTATTATTTATGCCATCCAACTAGCGAATATCTGTGCCCTGCCGCCAGGACAAGTAATCATCTAACAGCTGTAGGTAACGCTCGGGTAGTTTCTTCTCTTTTAAGCTAACCTGATAAATAGGCCAACAGGTTTCAATGGGTAAACGCCATTCGCGTATCTGTTGCTGCCAGGTAGAAGCCTCCCATACACTGCGTGGTACTACGCTAAACCCTAAGCCTCTGGCTACTGCATCTAAAGCTAAATGAACACGGTTAACATAGCTACGCTGTATTAGCTGCCTAGAGCCTCGGTACTCTTCTGGAAAGTTGGCTTTGAGTAGCTCACCTGCTTGCTGCTGCCCCTGCTGGTGGTTAATAAAACCTAAACCAAGTAACTCTTGTAGGTTATTGCCTTGATACTCTGCAGGCACTACAACAATTAAAGGCTCTTGTAAGTATTCAACATACTTTAAATCTGAGTGGCGCTGCATTTCGCTCACTAAAGCTAAATCTACCTTACGATTTAATACTTCTTGAATGGCTTCTTGATTATCTGCAAAACGCAGGTGCAAACGTAAGCGTGGGTGGTTTTTCATAAAACCTAACGCAAAGGGGTAAAGCAGCACACCTAAAACTTCAATACTGGCGATACGGCACTCTCCACCCTCAAGCAAGTCTTGCTCTAAGCTATGCCGAAACTGTTCATGCTCAGAAAACAAACGCAAAGCATAGTCATAAACTTGTCGACCTGCTTCAGTCAGTTCAAAACGTTTTCCCATACGCACTAACAGAGGCAAGCTAAAATAGTCTTCTAGCTTGCGAACATGCTGGCTTACACCCGGCTGAGTCATATCTAACAAGCGGGCAGTTTGGGTAAAGCTACCCGTTTCAACGAGTGAAATAAAAGTACGAAAGTAAAGCGCATTAAACATAATGGGTAGCACCTTTACACCTAAAAAAAGCACTTGTAAAAGAAAAGCCCCCAACCAGTAGTTGAGGGCTTTATAGTTTAAGCGAAACTGTTCAATAAATCAGTCTAGTTAACTTTTAGGTGGTTCATCTTCTTCAACCGCCATATTATCAACCACTTGAATAGGCTCGTCTTCATTTTCTGCGGCAGCCTTACCAAAGCCACGAAACTCAATAATAAAGTAAAGCACCGTACCTACACCCAACCCCCAAGCCGCACCATGAGTAGCTAGTACCACACCCATAATTCCAGCAATACCCATAGACGTAGCATTGTTAATATTCTCTACTGCTACTGCAATACATAGGTAACCAGTAATCAGTAGAGTAATGGATAAGGCAATAGGTAGCACTGGCTTAAACAGGGTTACTAAAGGCAGCATAAAGAGTGCAATAAAACCTACAATCCAGAATACCGAAGCACCAGAATAGATAGTATCCATAGCACTACGACCATAACGATAGCGTTCTGCAATGGTTGCCATAGCACCTGTAAACAAGGAAGTGTGATCGTTCAGGCAGGTGCTTTTTACGCTGAATTAACCTAGATGCCAATTCGACCATATAACTAGCAACTGCTAGCTTGACTTAATTTTGTTAACCTAATAGCCACTAGGCTAGCATGATTATTTAGCTTATTTTGCTAGTATTCAATAATTATGCAATTAAAAACAGGCAGCACCCTAGGTTTTGTTATCAATTGTTAGCAAGGCTAAAACTAGCCGCAAAAAGTAAGCGAATGTTTTATCATGAGTAAAGCAAGGTATAAATATTTTCGCTAGGAGCGATCCCCTAAATGCAATCACCCAACACTAGTGCTATTAATGCTTTGGTTTCACCTGAAGGCAGTTTAGAAGTGCTTTCACAACATGAAGTTAATCGGCTTAGAAAAACATCCAGCGATGGTCACCATGAAATTTTACGTCACTGCGCCTTAGCAGTGCTTTCTTGTGGCAGCCCTATAGATGACACAGCTGCCATGCTAAGGCAGTACCCCGACTTTGATATTGAAATAATACAAAGGGACAGAGGCATTCTTTTAAAGCTCACTCAAGCGCCAGCTGATGCTTTTGTTGACGGAGTGATGATACGCGGTATGCGTGAACACATTTTTGCGGTACTACGCGATTTAGTTTATGTCAGCAATGAAATAAAGCGCAGCCTTAACCACGACTTAACCACCAGTGACGGCATTACTGATGCCGTTTTTCATATTTTAAGAAACGCCAGAGTATTACGCACCAACCTGCCACCTAACTTAATTGTTTGCTGGGGTGGGCATTCCATTTCAAGAGAAGAATATGATTACAGCAAAGCGATTGGCTATCATCTGGGTTTGCGTGAGCTAGATATTTGCACTGGCTGTGGACCAGGCGCTATGAAAGGACCCATGAAAGGGGCTAACGTCGCTCATGCTAAGCAGCGCACACAGCTAAGGCGTTACATAGGTATAACAGAGCCTGGCATTATCGCTGCCGAAGCTCCTAACCCTATCGTTAATGAACTGGTGATTATGCCAGACATAGAAAAACGCTTAGAGGCCTTTGTGCGCTTAGGTCACGGCATTATTGTTTTTCCTGGTGGTGTAGGTACCGCAGAAGAAATACTTTACTTGCTAGGAATACTTAGCAACCCAGAAAACCAAGATCAACCCTTTCCGGTTATTTTTACGGGACCTGAATCTTCGCGCGCTTATTTTGAACAAATTGATCACTTTATTGTGACAGCCTTAGGTGAACAAATACGTGATTACTACAGCATAATTATCAACAACCCTATTGAAGTCGCACATAGCATGAAACAATCCATGCAAAATGTTAGACTCCACCGTATAGAGCACAAGGATGCTTTCTACTTTAATTGGCAATTAAAAATAGATAAAGTATTCCAGCAGCCTTTCAACCCCACGCATCAAGCTATGTCTGAACTCCAGTTACACCGTGATCAGCCGATACACTTACTTGCAGCTAATTTAAGAAGAGCCTTTTCAGGCATAGTTGCTGGCAATGTTAAGGAAGCGGGTATTCGTGCCATTCAGGAGCAAGGGCCTTTTCAGCTCCAGGGTGACCCAGAACTGCTTGGGCTGTTAGATAAACTTCTGAGTGCTTTTGCTCAACAAGGACGAATGAAGTTAGCAGGAAAAACTTACAACCCCTGTTACCAACTTATAAGCTAAGGCAGCTACGAAATACTGACAGAAAAGACACGACAGGTTGCAGTACTTATTTATTTTAAAGGGTAAACTTGCCCTAAACTGACATTAGATCAGTCCCTACAGAGAACTTCTCTGTTTTGTATTATTTTGGAGATAGTTAGCATGGTCGATATGGCAAAGCTGAAGGAAGAAGCCCTTCAGCGCAAACGCCAACATGAAGAAAAGGAGTTAAGAAAGCAGGTGTCTCGCAGTAAGAGACCCGCTAGGCGCGCTTCTGCTTCACGTACTAGCACAGCAAGAGGTGGTGCACGTAACCCTTCTGCACAGCGTGCTTTAGCGGCTAGACGACCTCAACCTAAAAAGCGTAAGCGTTCGGTAAGCCGCTGGGTGCTAGATATTTTACTTGTACTAGGTGCGCTAATAGTGGTCGTTATTATGTTTAACCCTTTCCGCTAAACTTTTTTAGTGCATCCACCCAACTAGCTAGCCAGTCTGCAACCCCATCAGCTGGCTGAAAAAACTCTAAAGCATCAATTTTTAATAATGGCATCAGTGCCTTAGCACCTAAACCTGCAAACTGCTCATCTAATAACAGGCCACCTGCACAGTAGCTATCACCGTAAGATGAATCACCCAAAGCAATCACTGCATAGCCTCGACCAGCTAAGGCTAGAGGCTGTTCTTGCAAGGCAGCATAAAAAGGCTGAATATTTTCTGGCAGTTCACCACTACCCGTTGTTGAAGAAACCAATAAAATAACTGAAGAATTTTCTAAGCTGGCAAGGGTTGGTTCTTCACTCAACTCAACAGTTAAACCTTCAGCTTCAACGGCTTCAGCAACCGCTTCGGCTACTTCAACAGAGCCACCGTAAACACTCCCAACTAAAATAACTAAATCTGCCACTATTAACTCCTTATAATGTTTAACAAAAGATAAGCTTTGCTTACTAGGCAAAAAGGTTAAACCCTAGTAATTTAGTAGGTGATTCTAACACAGAGGAAAAAACATGGATTACATGAAACTAGAAGCCATAGCTATGCCTGTTTTAATTAGTGGTTTAGTGTTATTTATGGGCTTTATTGTTTGGGACTTAGCTAGAAAATCTAAGGCTGGTGGCTTTGGTACCAGCATACTTTTCTTCGCGCTAGGCTTGGGTGTTGTAGGATTTGTTATAAAAACCGTTGCCGTAGCGCTTATTGAATAAAGCCAACCTGTAAATACGACTAATCTCTAAATACTATGGGTTGCCAATCTTCGGGGAAGGCAGGCCACTCATTTTTAGTCATGGCTGCTAACCAGTCAGTTACCTGTTCAACCTTTGCAGGTCTGGCCAACCAAAAGCCTTGGCAAACAGAGCAACCCAAACCATGCAGAAGTGTTGCTTGCGCACTGGTTTCTACGCCTTCAGCCACTAAACTCATGCCCAAAGCAGAAGACATACCAATAATCGCTTTTACCAATTGTGCATCTTCATGGCTATCGGGCAACTCTGAGATAAAGCTTTGGTCAATTTTAATGGTTGATATAGGTAACTTGCGCAGATAAGACAGGGAAGAATAACCCGTGCCAAAATCATCTATTGATAGTTTAATGCCTTTAGCATCAAACTCTTTTAGCAGCTGGAACTGATCGCTTTCATCGCCTATAACTAAACAGCTTTCGGTCAACTCTAGCTCAATTAGCTCGGCAGGAATGGCATAAAGCTCAAGCAAATTGAACACTCGCTGAGCAAAACTGTAGTCTACTAGCTGTCTAGCAGAAACATTAATAGACACAGGCGGCGGTTTATAGCCTGCAGCAATCCAAGCTTGTAAGTCTTTACAGGCTTGCTCTATCACCCTATCGCCCAACTCTTCTATTAAGCCTAGCTTCTCTGCTAGGGGTATAAACTCACCGGGTGACACGCTACCTAGCTGTTCGTCATCCCAACGTAGCAAGGCTTCCATACCAACCCAACTGCGGTTACCTACATCAATTTTAGGTTGATAAACCAAATGTAAAATTTGATTTTCTAGTGCATTACGCAAACCATGCTCTAGTGCTAAATCGGCATAACTCCGCTCGCCCATTTGTGCATTATAAAAACAATAGTTATTACGCCCAGTTTCTTTTGCTCGATACATGGCAGTGTCAGCATGCTTTAAAAGCACTTCGGCTGTTTCGCCATCACTAGGAAAAACACTAATACCAATGCTGGTTGAAACAACCAAGTGTTTTTGCTGAACATTTAAAGGCTTGGTTAACACACTAATTAAGCGAGCGGCCAAAGCTTCTAATAAATGCAAAGACTCTACCTCGGGCACTAGCACTAGAAATTCATCGCCACCTAAACGTGCTACCGAGTCACCTTCACGAACACTTTTTTCTAACCGGCGTGCAATTTGTTGAAGTACATCATCTCCAGCCTGATGCCCCAAGCTATCGTTAATACGTTTAAAGAAATCTAAATCTAAAAACAAAACACCCATTTGATGCTTATGGTAATGAGCATTAGCTAGTGCTTGCTTAAGGCGATCTATCAACAAACGACGATTAGCTAAACCGGTTAGCTCATCGTAATAAGCCATACTATGAATTTGCTCTTCTTTAAGCTTGCGGTCGGTAATATCGCTAAAAATAGCCGCAAATTGACGAATGCTGCCTTTACTATTGCGTATGCCGGTAATGGTTAACCATTCTGCGTAAATCTCACCATTTTTGCGTTTATTCCAAACCTCACCCTGCCAGTAACCTTGTGCCAACATGCTGTTCCACATGGACTGATAAAATTCTTTATCATGCCGACCTGAACTTAGCACAGCGGGGGTTTTACCTAACACTTCTTCTGGGCTATAGCCTGTCAGCGTAGTAAAGCTGGGGTTAACTGCCTGAATAATACCTTTGCTATCGGTAATAATAATGCCATCTAAGGAAGCTTCGATTACCTTTTGTGCTAAAACCAGATGCTCAGTCGAGGTTTTTAAAGCTAAGTCACGAGCTTCTAGGGCAGCCCTTAATTGATTAACATACTCATATTCGATACTAGATAGAATATCGGTGAAAGAAAGCAACCCACACAACTCATCGGTAGGATTACCCTCAGCATCACATTCAACTACACCTAAATGACGAAAGCCTTTTTCTCTTAACAAATCGACAGCATGTAGCAGACTCATGTCTCTAGGCACACAGAATAACTCGTGTTTGGCCAGGTCTTGTAAGGTTAAGGCGTTTATCTCTTCCGCCAATAAAGCAATAAGGTCACGTTCAGTAATAATACTGGCAGGTTGGCCTTTACCCTGCTCTACAATAGCCGCTTCAGCGCCAGCTTCACGCAACCTAACCACTGCTTCGGCAATGGTTAGGCTGGCATATAAGCGTAGAGGAGCACGACGAACACTTGAGCCCACATTGCGCATTAGTAGGTAGTTTTCAACACCCTGATGCCTTACTAAATCTGACTGAGTTAACATGCCTAAAGGCTTGCCTTCTTTACTGGTCACCAGTAAACGGCGTAGCCCCTGCTCTTTCATATAAGCGGCTGTCTCACTTAGCTGGGCAGTAGAGGTCACACTAATAACAGGGGAGCTCATTAAGCTGCTAATTAGCTTGCTACTTAAATCTTGGCGTGAAAAGTCTAGCTTGCGTGTATCGCCTTCAGTCCAAATACCTAAAATTTCTTCGCCTTGCGTAATTAGTATGCAACTGACCTTGGCACGACTCATGCGCCGAGCAACTTCCTTCAGTGGTAAATCAGGTGAACAGGTGAGCAGCCCACCGCTAACTAAAGCGCCAACTTGCGGGTCGTCACCTAACTGCATTACGACTTCAGGCTCAAGGTTGATAAAGTCTTTCAATTAAAGCTCCTAAGTTGCAAGAGAAAAGCTTACTCGCATTAGTCTTCAAGTAAAGATACTAGCAGTTGGCGCACTTGGTTTACTTCAAAAGGTTTATCACAAATTGCCGACACACCAGCTTGGCGAACAGAGGCAAGACGCGACTCATCTTCAGAAGTCACCATCATAATAGGAATATGTGAATAGTCTGCCGATTGGCGAATGTGATTAATCATGGCTTCACCGTCCATCACAGGCATATTGTAGTCAGTAACCACTAAATCATAAGCTGCGTTTTCTAGGCAGTTAATGCCTTCTTGGCCATCAACGGCTAAATCTATACTGACAACACCAATTTGTTCTAAAACCCGCTTAAGGTGGTTTCTAGCCATGCTGGAATCATCAACTACTAACACTCTTAAAGTGGATACATCGTAAAGCTCTAGCTCTACTTCTTCATGAGTTAGAAACTCTAGCGTTGCTACCAAGGCTCGCTCTAAGTCTTTACGGTCAAAAGGCTTGGGTAAGAGAGCTAATACACCAGCTTGCCTAACAGCCTCTAGGTTCTCACGTTTTTGCTCACTGGAAACAACCATTTTTGCTACATTGGCTAGGCTAGGGTTTTTCGACATTAAAGCAAAAAGTTCGTGAGCATCGGCATCTGGCAAGTAAAGGCTGGTAATGATTAAGTCAGGCACAAAGCTGCGCATTCTGTTTAAAGCTTCACGCGCACTATCAACAGCTTCTAAAGTATGAATACCTTGTTCGCTCAGTAAATCTCGAATAACTTTACGCTGCATAGCTGAGGGCTCAACTAGCAAAATACCTAACTGCTCAAGTGAAAGAGCGGTAGCTTCCATATCTTCAAACTCCAATTAAATAACTTAGAAACTTAGTGTTTACGCTGCTTATTAGGCAAACCTGGTTGATATACATCATCACGGTAAATAAGTCGGCGTGCTTCCATTGACTGCTCGGGCGCTAAATTAAAGACTGCTTCGCGCAACCTAAACAAGCGTGCACCCTGTTTACGGGCCAACTGTAATTCTACAGCCTTAGGTAAGGGCGGCAAACGCAAGGCTTTACGGTCTTCTGTCCAAAAAGTTGCTTTATCAAGTATTAGGCTTAACAAGTTACGCTGATTGGTTTTAAGCTCTGCTAAAAGAGTGAGTGCTATTAACTGCCTGGCACGGCGAATTTTTGCTAAGTTAGTGCTAGTCATTTTAAGCGGTACCCCATTAAGATTATTATCGCTATGATAAACCTTCAGAAAATTACAGCCAGTAGCAAATTATTATTTTACAATTGCAACAAAGGTTCACAAAACCTTTTTATTCAAGTATAGGAGAAGCTTCTTAGGCAGGTTAGTATATCCTTAACTTACTAGCAGTAAAAAACTATTATAAAAATACTAAAACCTTGTATCCAAGGCAAAAAAGGACAAACGATGGCACCCTTATCAGACGAAGAGCTAATGTTAAGTACACCCACGCCAGAAGAGCTGGGACTGACTTTTAGAGAGGAAGAAGATGGTGACTTTTGGGTTACCTATCAACCTTCTGGCTTAGCCCTTCCTATAGAAGCAGAGCAGTTTCCACACGTTATGCTGCTCGCTGGTTTCTCTGTTGAGGAACACCCTGTCGATTCTGCTGCCTTAGCAACGCTCTTAGAGGCCATTCGTCGTGGTCAAGGAACAGATATGCGCTTGGGTGGCCCTGTTAATGCCCAAGTAGAAGTTTACACTAGTGTCGATAAAATGTTAGCTGGTGTTGTTATCTTCCCAGCCCAAGGGCGAGGCAAAGACCTCACTCGAGAAACTCTCGATGAAGCACTTAAAAAATCAAGAATAGTTAGAGGCCTATTAGATGAAAGCCTCGATGAGTTAACTGACCCAGCCACCCAGAAAAAAATTCGCTCTACTGGTAAACCACTTTGCATGATCGTTGCCTATGGTGAATCAGCCTACGATGGTGACGATGCCTGGTTAGAAACACTACTCGATGAAATTGCAGACCGCCGCCCACAAATGGATGACGAAGGCACGGTCGACTTCCTTGAGCTAGGCGACTTTCCTCATGTCGATGAAGATCAGGTTTTAGTTCGCCGCCACCCTCCTACCGAAGGCAAGTCTGGCTGGACAGTTACCGGCAAAACAATTAAAGGCCGTAACGGTAAAGACCTCAACCTAAAAGCTGTTGATAACACAGTTAAGCTAGCTCCTGGAGATAACGACCTACTACTGTCGGCTGTTTCTGGTATGCCCGTTGTGCATGAAAAAGGTGCGCATATAGAGCAAACCCTTAAACTTGATGAAGTCGGTTTAAAGACAGGGCATATACGCTTTGATGGTAGTGTACAAATTAAGGGTAACGTAAACCCGGGTATGAAAATTGAGGTAACGGGTGACGTTAAAGTAGGCGGCTTAGTTGAAGCTGCTTATATAAAAGCTGGCGGAATGGTTGAAGTAGGCGGTGGTATTATCGGCCGTAAGCGCTCTGAAAAAGAGCAAGAAGCTAAAGACAGTAAAGAAAAAATAGACGATGCCTATGTTGAGGCAGGCAGTATTGTTAAAGCCCGTTTTATTCAAGAAGCAGAAGTAGTTGCAGGGCAAGAAGTAGTCGTACAAAAGCAAATTCTACATTCAGAAATTAAAGCAGGCATTAAAGTCCATCTACCAGGCCGTGGTGCAATAGTAGGTGGCATTACTCAAGCTCAACAACTGATAGATATCGCAGTCTGTGGTGCGCCAGCCAACATGCCTACTAGACTTATAGTGGGCGACTCCTCAGAAATAAAAGCGCAAACTGCAGTTATTAACAACCAATTAAAGCAGCTAGAAATACAAAAACAGCAGTTAATGGAGCTAGTGGCAAAAATTAAGAAAAACCGCAAACCCATAACTGAAGAGAAAAAACAGCAGATTCTAACTGCGCGTGACACCCTCAAAGTTAAAGAAGATCAAGCTTACGACGAGCTAAAAAATTTAGACGAGCAGCTTACTGAACTGCAAACAGCCAGAATACAAGTGCGTAAAACTTGCTATCCGGGTAGCCAAATAGAAATAGAAGATGGCAGCTTTTCACCCCGCAATGATTTAGGTAAGGTCACCTTCTTCTTACGCGACGGCGAAGTGAATATGCGCTAACTCAATTAACTGGCAGGCAACTGCCAGTTAATGGGTGCTTTACCTTGCTTTTCTAACCAAGCATTGGCTTTTGAAAAGTGCTGACACTCAAAAAAACCACGGTAAGCTGATAAAGGCGAAGGATGAGGTGCAGTTAATACTAGGTGTTTATCAGCATTAACAAAAGCCGCTTTCTTTTGCGCGTAACTTCCCCATAACATAAACACCACACCAGCTGCTTGCTGATTAATAACACTAATCACCTGGTCAGTGAACCTTTCCCAACCTCTGCCTTGGTGAGAGTTAGCTTGGCTAGCTTCCACTGTTAACACGGCATTCAGCAACAACACCCCCTGCTCTGCCCAAGACTCTAAACAGCCCTGATTAGTAGGCTGAACAATACCTAAATCTTGCTGCTGGGCTTTATAGATGTTTTGTAACGAAGGTGGAATTTTAACACCCGGCAATACAGAAAAGCTTAAGCCGTGGGCTTGGTTAGGTCCGTGGTAAGGGTCTTGCCCTAGTACCACCACTTTAACTTCTGTCAAAGGCGTTAGGTTAAAAGCATTAAACCAATCGTTAGAGTGCGGATAAATTACCTTGCCCGCAGCTTTTTCTTGCTGCAAAAATGCTTTTAATTGCAGCATATAAGGCTGCTCAAACTCAGCTGCTAAATAGTGCATCCAGTCTTTTGGCAAAGGCTGCTTTAAGGGCTTAGATTCCACGGGCAGCCATCACTCTTTCTACAGTATCTACTATCACTTGAGTTTGTGGGTCTATTTCTAAATTCACTTGAGTGCCTTCAGGCATTGCACCAAAGGTAGTAGCACGGCGAGTTTCTGGAATTAAATACACACTAAAGCAATTTTCTTCTACTTCACCCACCGTTAGGCTACAGCCATTTAAGCCAATATAACCCTTGGCAAAAATGTACTTCATCCATTGCTCAGGTACGGTAAATTCTAAGCGCAGGTTTTCTTCATCTAATTCTTGACGAGCAGTTAGGGTAACTTGGTCAATTACATGCCCCGACATTAGATGACCACCAATTTCATCTTGAAAACGTGCTGCACGTTCAAAATTAACTAAATCACCTTCTTGTAAAGCACCTAAGTTAGTTAAGCGCAGGGTTTCTATCATGGCATCAAAGTAAACCGCTTGTTCATCCCAATGAGTAATGGTTAAACAAACACCATTCAGTGCTACGCTAGCCCCCACCTGCATACCTTCCCTAGCAGCAGTCGGTAAATGCACACCGAAGGTGCTAAGGTTAGTTTTTCGTTCTAGGTACTGCAACTTAGCCATACCCTGCACAATGCCGGTGAACATAGTTTTATCCTTTAGCTGCTAGTAGATCGTTCGTTAATACGGGTAGGCGGTCAGATCCAAAGTACATCTGGTCTTTCCAAAAGAAAATAGGTGCACCAAAGCCACCTCGCTCTATCAGTTCATCAGTAAACCCTTTTAAAGCAGCTCGAGCTTCATCTGAACCACCCAAAGCAGTCAATTCTTTGCCTAGTACCTCTTCAGCCACCTCAAGCGGTGCAACATCACGACCTTCACACCAATAGGCTTGATACAAAGCACGGGTTAAGTCGGCACGTTGCTCAGCAGAAGAAACTGCCAAGGCTGCCTGAACCAAACGTGTATCGGTAGGGAAAACTTCTGGCTTTTTGTATTCCACCTTAAAATATTTAGCTAAACGCGGCAGGTCTTGCCCAAACATATGATTGATTTTAGGCATATTAGATAAGGGTGCAGCATTGCCAAGTTTTTTAAATAAGCTGCCTAAAGAAATAGGTTTCCAAGTAACCTTAGCAGCTGTTTTTGCTTCTAGTTCTGCAATTTGTGTGGCTGCTAAAAAACTATAAGGGCTTACTATATCGAAATAAAAATCCACCTGCTCAGTCATGCTTAACTCCAATAACATTCAATAAAAAATAAAATGCCAGCTTATTCATCTGGCTGATCACCTGTTAACAATACATGCGTTTCTAATAAGGCGCGTACCTGATCTTCTGCTCGCTCAGGGTCTAACCCATGCAAATGAAGGTTATCCTGATAAATCTCCGACCATTCATCTACATCAGCACAGAGTTCACTAGCGGGAAGTAGTTCAAAGCCAATTTCTTGCCCAGCTGAAGCAAAGAGCTTAAGCAACCAACCTTCTTGCGGATGAATCGCCGTAACGTAATAAGCATCATCTAGCTGATCATAAAGTAACTCTCTGACCACTTCAGCTGCAGAATAGGCTTCAATGGTTAAATCTAAATCTCTAATGCCAGTTAAGTCGGTCGCATCTTCTAGCCAGTCTTCATCTGGCTGAATAAGTGCTTGTTTAATACTGCCATCGGGTAAAGACCAAGCCATGCTCACAGGAAAACTACCTTCCTCTATTGCAGCTGCTTCAACTGCCATAAAACTGGGTAAACTCATGGTTATTTGTTCTCTCTTGGTTTATCTGACAATTCTTTTAGTCGCTCTTTTGGCAAGAGTAGTTCAGCAGGTAAGTTAAATAATTGTTGAGCATTACGGCTAGTAAACTCGGCCACTTCTTCCACAGGTAATTGATACAAATCTGCTACCTGCTGTAAAACCCAAGGTAAATAAGCCGGTTCATTACGGTATTTTTTAGGTCTGGGCTTTAGGTTACGGGGTAATAGCCATGGAGAATCGGTTTCAATCATTAAACGATTTTGTGGAATAGAAGGTAGCAAAGGCCAAAGGTGAGTACCACGCCGCTCATCACAAACCCAACCAGTAATGCCAATATACAAATCTAAATCCAAGTAACCAAACAAAGTCTTTTTCTCACCGGTAAAACAATGCACTACCGCACCGCTGATTGAATCTCGCCAAGCGCTCAACATTTCTAACATTTTAACGCCAGCATCCCGTTCATGAATAAACAAAGGTTTACCTGTTTCTACAGCCAACCCTAACTGGGCTTCAAAGGCTTTTTGCTGATCGGCGGGGGTAGAAAAATTTCGATTAAAATCTAAACCTGTTTCACCCACTGCCACACAAGCGGGTTCGGCCAATAAAGCTTGTAAGCTAGCAGCTGTGGTTTGAGTCCATTCAGAAGCTTGATGCGGATGCACACCTGCAGTTGAGCAAAGCAAGTGAGGATACTGGTGAGCTAAGTTGAGTGACTTTTCTGAAAGGGTTAAATCTGTACCGGTTAACAGCATGCCGGTAACACCAGCCAGTTGAGCACGCTCTAAAACGTCATCTAGGTCGTCAGCAAAGGCCTCATCAAAAAAATTAACGCCCAGATCAATTAAAGGAAAAACCGCTTCTGGATAAGGAAGTTTAACTTGCAAATGTTTTACCCTTTTATTTAAAAACCTAGAATAAAGGCTATTCAACCCACCTAGAAAGCTAGTCAATTAACAAAATATTCACTAGTATGTTAATAGTTTTTTAGCCATAACAGTAATAATTCTACATGAAACGAGGATAGAGCCCATGGGTGGGGTATTAGCCAGTGTTGATTCAAGAACTCGCTTAGTTGGTGCAAACCGCCTTGAACTATTAATGTTCAAGCTGCATTCCAACCAGCTTTTTGCCATCAATGTGTTTAAAGTACAGGAGGTACTACGTCTTCCCAAGCTGACCAATTTACCGGGGCATCACCCCTTTGTGGTGGGTGTTGCTCATTTGCGTGGTCAAACAGTGCCAGTCATTAACCTTGCTCAAGCCGTAGGTATGCCCGCACTAGAACCCAAACCTGAAAGCAACCTAATAGTGACAGAGTACAACTCGTCTATTCAAGCTTTCTTAGTGGGTGGCGTCGACCGTATTATCAACCTTAATTGGGAAGATATTATGCCACCACCTCGCACCACAGGCCGCCAACATTATTTAACGGCTATCACGCGCCTAGAAGAAAGAATTATTGAAATCATTGACGTAGAAAAGGTGCTCGCTGAAATTAACCCCTACACCATTGCTTTAGACCCTTCACAGCTAGAAGACGAAATTCTTGCTGCGGCTAAAGACATGGAAGTATTAATGGTTGACGATTCACCTACAGCCATTTCACAAGTTAAACAAACCCTAACGCCCATTGGCATTACAGTTCACACCGCCACCAATGGTAAAGAAGGCTTAGCTAAACTTAAAGCCTGGGCTGATGCTGGCGAAGATGTACCCCAAAAGCTGCTAATGCTTATTACCGATGCAGAAATGCCGGAAATGGACGGCTATAGCCTAACCAGTGCCGTGCGTGAAGACCCTCGCCTAAAAGACTTGTTTGTTGTACTGCATACCTCCATGTCGGGCAACTTCAACAAGGCCATGGTCGAAAAAGTAGGTTGTGATGATTTCCTTTCTAAATTCCAGCCTAAGTTGCTGGCCCAGCTGGTTGAAAACCGCGTTCGTATTAAAGCAGGTCTACCCGAAACTACATGACACTTCTGCGTTTTGAAAATATGCACCTGGCCTATGGCCACACTCCCTTATTAAATGATGCCGGTCTCACCCTTGAAGAGGGTGAGCGGGTTGCTATTCTAGGCCGTAATGGCGCTGGAAAATCTTCACTGATGAAAATTGTTTCAGGTGAAGTTCAACCCGATGGCGGCAGCCTATGGCGCAAGCCAGGTTTAAAAATTGGCGTTCTACCTCAGGTTTTACCCGCTGCCGATGAACGAAAAGTATTTGACGTTATCGCCCTAGGTTTAGCTGAAGCAGCAGCCTTGCTAGCAGAGTTCGACAAAATTACCCAGTTACCCCCCGATCAAGTTGATCTAGAGCGCATGGATGAACTGCAGCATCAGCTAGATGCATGCAATGGCTGGGCACTCAACCAAACTGTTGAGCAGCTAATGAAGCGCTTACACCTAGATGGCGACACCAAAATGTCTGAACTCTCAGGCGGTTGGCGTAAGCGGGTAGCACTCGCCCAAGCCCTTGTTAGTGAGCCAGATTTATTACTTTTAGACGAACCTACTAACCACCTAGATATTGAAACCATTCAATGGCTAGAAGAACAAATTAAAAGCTTTCCTGGTGCTGTTTTGCTGATCACCCACGATAGAACTTTTATGCAAAACATTGCCACACGCATGTTAGAGCTAGACTTGGGTGAAATTATTAGCTGGGAAGGCCGCTACCTAGACTTTTTAGAATTTAAAGCTCACCAGCTAGAAGTCGAAGCCCGTCACCAAGCTGCTTTTGATAAAAGACTGGCCCAAGAAGAAGTCTGGATACGCCAAGGCATTAAAGCCCGCCGCACGCGTAATGAAGGCCGTGCTCGTGCCTTACAAGAGTTACGCAAACAGCGCTCAGAGCGTTTGCAGCGCCAAGGCAAGGCAGACATTCAGTTAGAAACAGCCGACCAATCTGGCAAGCTAGTGGCTGAATTAACCCATGCCAGCTTTAGCTATGAAGGCAAACCCATTATTAACAACCTCACCACGCGTATTCAACGTGGCGATAAAATAGGTTTATTGGGCCGTAATGGTGCGGGTAAAACCACCCTGCTAAAAATGCTTTTGGGCGACCTTCAGCCCCAGTCAGGTGAAGTAAAAATTGGTACTAAAATTGAAGTAGCTTATTTTGATCAGCTACGTGGCCAGTTAGACCCTGAAAAAACTGTACTCGATAACCTCGCCGAAGGCCGTACCAGCATTACCATTAATGGCCGTGATAAACACGTTATTGGTTACCTACAAGACTTTTTATTCTCACCAGAACGTGCGCGCCAGCCAGTCCGAGCTTTATCGGGTGGTGAGCAAAACCGTCTACTATTAGCTAAGCTCTTTGCTAAACCCGCTAACCTTTTGGTAATGGATGAGCCCACCAACGACCTAGACCTAGAAACCCTAGAGCTATTAGAAGAGCTACTGCTTAACTTTGATGGCACGCTTTTGTTAGTCAGTCACGACCGTGCTTTCCTAGACAGTGTTGTTACCAGCATTCTTGCTTTTGAGGGTGAAGGCAAAGTAAAAGAGTACATAGGTGGCTATGAAGATTGGATCCGCCAAGGTGGTAAGTTCCCCAGCTTAGCAGCCCCTGGCAGTTTAAAAACTGCAGGTAAAACCGCTGCTACTAGCCCAGTAGCAGAAGAAGCTAAGCCTGCAGAGGCACCTAAAAAGCCAGCCAAAAAACTGAGCTACAAGTTACAGCGTGAACTGGAAATGCTTCCAGAAGAAATTGAGCAACTAGAAAGCAGTATCCTTAACCAAGAAGGTAAAATTGCTGAGCCTAACTTTTACCAGTCAGCTGCTGATGTGGTTGCTAGTGAGTTAAAAAAACTAGAAGATTTACAACACCAGCTTGAAGAAAAAATTGAACGTTGGGCAGAGCTAGAAGCTGAAACCGAAGCTTAAAACTGGCTTTGCTTAACTAACCCAACATTATTAATATTAAGGCTAGGCACTCTTGTGCCTATTACCTATTAAGGAGTCTGTTCATGAGCAGTTCATCTGAAATATCTAAAGCACGCGCCCTCACCGAACTACGCCAGTTTCTAAAAAAACTGTTATTAGAGCCAGGTACGTTAGAAAAAACCCTAGAAATAGCCCAGCGTCATTATGGTGATCATAAGATGATGGACAAGGTAGCAGACGACATCACTTCAGAAACCTTAATTAAAATTCCTGAAGCTCCTGAAGAACGCACCGAAGCCGATAAACTATTTTTAGAGCTTTTAAAAGAAGTCATTGAAGACAGCAAAGCGCTTTACTAAACCCAGCTAATGCTTAATTTTAGCTAGGTGGGCGGTTTACTACCCACCTAGCTAACCAACTATTTAAGCGCTAAGCGTTTAGCTAACTTATGTAGATTGCTAGAGTCCACTTCTAGTTGCTTAGCCGCTAAAGACCAATTCCCACCAGTTTTTTCTAACGCCTGTTGTATAGCCTGCTTTTGGCATAAATCGACCTGACTTTTTAAAGGTAGCAAGTTAGCTTCTGGGTGCAAAGCACCACCTTCTAAAATTTTAGTCATTTTAGGGCGAGCTAAGTCTAATTCTTCAGGCTCTAACGAAACCCAATCATTAGCAGCCGTTTGCCGCGCTAGGGTTTTAAGGGCTGCCCGACTTATCACATGCTCTAATTCCCGCACATTGCCTGGCCAGGGGTAGTCTAATAAAGCGTACTCAGCTGCTGCCGAAAGGCGTAAACAGCGCAAACCTAAGCGACTTCGATTCAGTTCTAAAAAGTGCCCCGCAAGTAATAAAATATCTTCAGGTCGCTCTCTAAGCGGTGGAATAGGTACAGGGTAAACAGATAAACGGTGGTATAAATCGGCACGAAAATCACCACTTTTAATACCTTCTTGCAGCTGGCGATTAGTCGCCGCCACTATACGCACATCCACTATTTTGGTTGCATCAGAACCTAAGCGTTGTATCTCACCACTTTGTAATACCCGCAAAAGTTTAGCCTGCACGCTTAAAGGCAACTCACCCACTTCATCTAAAAATAAAGTACCGCCATCGGCTGCTTCAAATCGCCCGGGCCTATCTTGTGTTGCGCCAGAAAAAGCTCCTTTAACATGCCCAAACAATTCACTTTCAGCTAAAGACTCGGGTAAAGCCGCACAGTTAATATGCAACATAGGCTGCTTATTACGCTTAGAGTGGCGATGTATAAAACGTGCAAATAATTCTTTACCCACACCTGTTTCACCTAAGAGCAACAGTGGTAAATCAGATTGTGCCACTAGTTTTAGCTCATGAAGCAGCTGAGTGATGGCTTCACTCTGAGCAATAATTTCTGAGCTTTCTGTTTCTTGAGGCAAAGCTTGTGCCTCTAAAGAAAGGCTTCGCCAACCCAAACGTTCTTGCTCTAACTGAGTGACGCGTATAACAGTTTCGGCTAGCAAGGCATAACGCTTCAGTAGCAAAGCCGACTCTTGGTTAAAAGTTCCTGCCACTAAAGAATCTAGGGTTAAGGCTCCCCACAAGCTTCCTTCAACGTAAAGGCTAACACCCATGCAATCATGCACGGGTAAAGGTTCGCCCACTAAAGCATCTAATAAGCCATCGTAAGGGTCAGCTATTTGGCTAGCAGGGTCGAAGATAACTGGGTCACGACTAGCAAGAATAGTGGCTAAACGTGGATGCTCAGCTATTTTAAAGCGTCTACCTAACGCTTCTTTAACTAAACCTTCTAATGCCAGCGGCTTTAATTGCTCGGCTTCCTTCTTCAGCAAGACCACAGCACCCGAGTTAAAGATTTCTTTAAGCGCATAAACCAGCCGTTGATAACGCACAGCAGGGGTGAGTTCGGTCGTTAAATCAGCTAAAAGCAGTGCATCAATCATGGTGAATAAACCTCTAAAGGGTATTTACAACCCAAAACCATAGGGTAAATATAACCATAACAAAGGCTGAAATGAGTTGTAACCCCCTATTAGTGGGTTTAGCAAACTTGGCTTAAATTTTGCTTTGAACTGGCTAAGTTATTTTATTTTCTCTATTTAAGGCTTACTAATGAAAACCACCGTCAATCAGCAAAGCAAAGGCTCTTTCTTGTCTCGCTGGAACAAGCCAGCAATTAAATTATCCCAAGAGTTACACCAGTTAAAAGAAGAAAACCTGTCTTTAAAAAGAAAAAATACCCAGCTCAACAACCAATTAGCAACCGTCACCCAGCAGCTTGAAAAAGAAAAATCCTCTAGTTTACTTAATGCTGGTTTAGCTGTGCACTGGCATAGTTTTGCTAGGTCTATCGACGGCATTATTCACTCTTTTGAATACCTGAATAACCTAGTCGCCAGAAACAGCAATCAAGCTGAAGCGGTACATGATATTACTTTGCAACATGACCAAGAGGCCAAAGGTTTAGCTAAGCAATTAACCAGCCTGCAAGAAAATATGGATGACACGGCCATCACTCTAACCGAGCTAACTCAGCAGGTTGAAAAAATTGACGGTATTTCTAATCAAATACAAGGCATAGCTGATCAAACCAACCTTTTATCTTTAAATGCTGCCATAGAAGCAGCCAGGGCCGGGCAAAGTGGGCGTGGTTTTGCGGTAGTGGCAGACGAGGTAAGAAACCTAGCCCTAGATACGCATAACGCTACCCTAGATATTAATGCTTTAGTTGAAAACATTCAGGCAAGTAGCCGCGATACCCAACAAAAAATGCAGCAGCAAACAGAACAGGTTAAAAAGCTGGGGGTTGCTTTTAGCAGCAACCATCAACGGGTTTTGAGTCTGGGCGATGTCGCTTTAGAACTTGCCTTATCTAGTTCAGTGGCTGCTAGTTTAGCCGATGTAGAGCTAGCCAACTTAGATGAAATCAGTATTAGGTTGCTGGTTTATCAAGCCCTACTAGGACAAATACAAATGACTGCAGACGAGCTGCCTGATGATTCTCACTGCCGGTTAGGTCAGTGGTATAAAAAAGGCACAGGAAAAGAAATGCAACACCAAGCAGACTTTAAAGCCATGGCCGAACCCCATGCTCAAGTACACGAATACGCACAAAAAACCCTAATAGCAGGTAAAAATAGAAATTACGATTTAGCGCTCACCGAGCTACAACAAATGGAAGATGCCAATGCTAAAGTTAGCCGCCACTTAAATCGAATACTTGAAGGGCTGCGAGATACTAAGCAGGCTAGATAACTAGCTTAATTGGTAGGTTTACTGGTTAGGGTTTAGAGGTGGTAAATCCAGGCTTTTTTGCTGGCCTTTCAACGCAAAAAAACAAGCAGCGGCAACAGTTAAAGAGCCCAAGATGATTAACAACCAACCTAACCACCCCTTGTTTGTTTGAGCCTCAATTTTTTTATCCATAGGCTCTGCTATGGTTGAATCTAGCTTGTTAACAGCCGAGGGATTTAAATTACCTTTGGGTAAAACACTCAGCTGACCTAAGTTAACTTGAGTTTTTGCTGCTTGATGTTTAGAAACATCCCACCAGTGCAAAGTGAGGTTAGGTAGTTGCAAGCGACCTGCTTGGCGCGGATAAAGTAAAAAACGCTGCTTTAAACTGCCTACTAAGAGCCCATCAACAACTCGGTCACTAAGTTCTTCTATTAAGGGTTCTATACGCCAGTTATCGGATACCAAAGATTTAAACTGAGGTAGGTTACGAGCTTGTTGACCAACCACATCTAAATGAATCTGTAATTCTAAAGGCTCATCTTGCTTTAACTGCTTAGGCTTAGGTAAAAAAGCTGCCTCTAGGTTCACACCCAAAGCAGGCAGCCAAGGTTGCTCTGCTGGCCAGCTAGCAGGAATAGGACGAACCTTAACTTTTAATTCTGGCGTTTGAGTTTCATAAAGCTGCCCGGTTGATTGCCCTGTAAAAACCAAGCGACTAGAAAAAAAACGCGGTGCAATAGTTACATCTGTTTTATGTAGCTGAAGCAATTCCTGCCAACGTGCTTCTTGAATATGCACTCCTTGCTGCTTAAACCCCTGCTCACGCCCTTCACCGAGTTGGCGTGCTGTTGCACCTTCAACTTCTAATTGACTTAAGCGTGGTTCAATAGGAAAACCCTGATAGCGAATTAACAATTCATACACCAGTGTTTGACCAACATAAGCATCGGTAAAATCAACTTGCTGCTGCATTTCTAAAGGCTGTTTTATACGCTGCTTGCTAGGGGTTGGTTTTTTTCTAACCGCTACTAAATTTAGCAACAAGGGTTGTGAGTTCTGGCCGTTAACTTTTAAGGGTGCCAAGCTTAGTTGCCGACTAATGCTATCTGCCTGCAAATGCTGTAAAACCAAGGACCAGCGGTGCATATAGTCACCCCTTGGCCTAGCTTCAACCCAATGTGTTTTTTCAATTAGTTTAAAGTGTGCCTGCCAGCTAGCGGGTAGTTTTAAAGTGGGAGCCTCTGCTTGGCTACTGGGGGCTTCAACTAAAATTTCTAACTGGCTACCTGCCAGTAGTTTTGTTTGATTCAATGTAATTAAAACGGCTTGAGCCTGACCCACCCCTAGCATTAAACAGGCTGCCACTAGCCACTTAACTAACCTCATGGCCGCTGTTCCTTAAGCTCACTTTTAAAGCGGTATTTTAATAAACGCCAAGGATCTTCTTGTAATTGTTGCAACTGCTTTTCTTGGGTGGCATTTAATTCTATACAGTCAGTGCAACTTGGGTTTTCTTGGGGTTGCCAATCTTGCTCAGCTTCTTGATTGTTATCCTTGGGTTCTTCTGGCTGGCTAGCTACCGGTTCACTGCTAACAGAAGCACATTCTTCTACTAGAGATTCTTCTGTAGGTGTAGGTTGCTTAGCCAATAGAGTTTTAGCTAGTTCACGATTAAAACAACTTTCTGGCCAGTCTGGGTACAAAGCTTCAGCCTGTTTAAAATCATCAAGTGCCAGTTTTGGCAGCCCTGCCATCAACCAGGCCGTGCCTCGGTTATACAAACCTTCAGCTTGAAGTTTTTTATCTTGGGTGGGGTTTTCTGCCTGCCATAAGGTAAACAACTCAGCTGCCTTGGCATAGTTACCTAATAAAAATTCCGCATGAGCTTTTAAGTCAGTTCGTTTAGCTAGCTTTTGTGCTTGTTCAGCCTCACCCGCTTTAAGTGCTAGCCAAGCTTGGTAGTCTAAATTTTGCCAAGCAGCTGCTTGCAAGGGTTGCTGGCTACTAGCCCCTACTACTAATAAAAACAACCAAAAACCTAGTTTAAACGGCAGCTTGAACCTAGGCTGTTCAAAATACTGCCAAAGCAAAAGCAGCATGCCTAATAATAAAGGCCAGTGGCTTAACTCTTGAAAAAAGCGAAGGGCTTGCAGGTTTTCTTCTGCAAGGCTGCCGGCTGAACGATTTAATTGCGCGGTATAGTTTGGCAAGTCATCTGGGTGCAGCAAGTGAATGCCTAAATCAGAGAAGCTTTTTTGTTGTTGGCTAACAGCCTTTAGGCTAGTGGTTAACCACACTAGATACACTTTAGCAGTGGCAGGCTTTAGGTTTAATAATCGCTGTAAATCGGCTGGACCAGGTAGGTTAGCGGTTAAAACCAACCAGTCTAAACGCCCAGCTTGTTTACCCTGAGCAAATTTACCCAAACTAGCAGCTAATTTAAAAGCAGCCTCAGGGTTATTACCGCCTAGGGGCATAACTGATGGGTGAGTTAAGCTTAATAGCTGCCTGAGTGTGGCTGTATCATCGGTCATAGGGCTAACTAGGTGAGCACTACCTGCATAGTAAACTAAAGCCGTTTTACCCAGTTTACGAGCATTTAATAAGGGCATTAAAACACGCTGACTTGTCTCTAACTGTTGCTGAGGGGCAGTGCTACCCGTTATGGCTGGTGAAAGCTGTTGAAGAATGACCAACTCATGCTGCTCATTTGGTAACTCTTCTGCTTTTAAAACATAGCCCACGCCCGCTAAAGCTAAGGTAAACAAAAAAGTTAAACCAGCCAGCAGCCAGCCAAGTTTAATGAGTGGTGGGCTGCTTTCTGTTCCTTGAGTAAGCAAGCGCTTTGCCAGTTCAGCAGGTAAGATATCTGCCCAACTGGTTGAGCCTACCGAGCGCAAAGTTTCATTCAACACCCAATAAATAAGTGGAGCAGCCAGTAGTAACCAAGGCCTTGCAAGAAAGTCACTCATTTGTAGGCCTAACTTTAATCCAAAGGGTTTGTATTAATTGAGTTTGGCTTAGGGCTAAAATTAACGCCATTAATAAGGGAATAAAAGCTAAGGAAACGGAAGGGCGTAAATAGCTGACCTGAGTAGGTGCTTCTAGCTGGTGAATTTGTTCATAAATTCGTGCCAGTTCTTCTTGTGAGTAAGCACTAAAAACCCTGCCGCCAGTTTGCTTAATGCTATTTGTAAACGCTGGCTCCTTGTCTAAATCGACTAGAATTAAATGCGTGGTGATTTCAGCAGCTGCTGCCATGGCTAAAGCTTCTTCAGGCTTTAATTGACCCGCATTATTGGCCCCATCGGTTAAAAGCAGTAGAGCTGGCTTACCTTCTTCTGAACGTAAGTTTTGTATGCCCACGCCTAAAGCATCGCCTATGGCTGTGCCCGAGCCAGCCATGCCAGGTTGTAAACTTTGTAGCTGTTGAATTAATAGCTGGTGATCAAGTGTTCTGGGTACATAAAGGTAGGCTTCCCCGCCAAAAACCACCAAACCTATATGATCTTTGGGGCGTTTTTCAATAAAGTTTTTAACGACTAATTTCACTTGATCTAAGCGAGTTCTTTCCTGCATTAGCTCTTTCATACTGCCAGAAATATCGACAACCAAAAGTAACTGCCGGCTTAGGTAAGTCACTTCAATTTCAGGCTGCTGCCATTCAGGACGCATCAAAGCTAAAACCAGTAGAATCCACAACCAACTGCGCCAGCTCAGCTTAGTTAACCAAGAGGCTTGGGAGATTTTTTCTGTGGACTGGGGGTTAGAGCTGTTATCAGAAGCATTAAGATTCAGGTCTAAGTTTGGCAGCTTAAGTGCTTTTTTAGAAGTAACAGGGGGTTGGTTAAAAAAACCACTGGATCGTTTTTTTAACCAACCAGCCATCAGCCAAGGCAGGGCTAGTAATACCACTGCCCAAGGCCACGCAAAGCCTAAGTTTGTCGGCGTATCCATGCACGAACTAGCTTTTGTAGGCGTTCAACTTCAAAACTTTCTGGCTGTGCTTTGTAAGCTCCCCAAGCAAGAATTTTACCACTGCCTTCCATAAAGCCTGGGTCATCGCCACGCTTACGGCCACGACTCCAATCCAAAAATTCTAGCCATTCTTCACCGGTTAAAGCTGCTACCTTGTCACGGCTAAAATTACGCACAGCAATACGCCTAAGCAAGAGGTTTACTTCGTATAAATAACGTGCGGCATCTTGGCTTTGCTGGTACCTGGTTTGAATCGCTTCTAATTCAGCATAAGCATAACGCCTAACATGGGTGCGACGGTACCAACGAATAAAAGCCACCAGCAGCATTAAAGCTACCAAACCACCCACTAGCCAGCCAACCCAAGGTGCAGGAGGCCAAACATCAGCAGTTGAAGGCGGTATTAAAGGTTTAACTAATTGTTTAAGTTCTTCAAGATTCATAGGTGGTTTCTATTACTATCCCTAAAGTTAAGCGCGCCATTCTACCCCTTTTAAAGATTAATTCCTGTTGTTTCAGCGTAACCAGACCTAGGTAGAAGCGCTTTCCACCAGCTTTCTTGATGGCTGGTGCTTAACTGTAAGTAACTTGCTTGCTGCCCTACTGCGGCTTTAAGGTCGGCCACTCGCTTTAAAAAGGCAGCTTGCCAAGCAGCTTGTAAATTTGCTGTTACTGGCTGTAACTTACCTTGCAATATAACTGGCCCTGCATTAGTGGGTAAATTTTGGTCTAAAGGGTCGGTTAAATGCACTAGTAGTAGCGAACCTCGCTGAGCTAAACGTTTTAATACATCTGGGTTAGTCCAGCCCACCCAATCACTGATTGCAACAGCTAAAGCACCTTTAGGTAAGCGCCGTGCAAAAGCATCTAAGGACTTATCTAGTTGCTCTGGCGCACGAGGTTTTAGTTCACCTAGATTTTGGGTGAGCCTTGCAAGGCGCGCTAGGTAGGGGCTAAATTCTCTGGCCTGCTTAATGGGCGGCTGCCAATAACTTTGTTGGTCTGTTTCTATCCAGCCCCCCACCCAGTCTTTATCCTGCAGGGCAGACCAACCCAGCAGTGCTGCCAGCTTAGCTGCCAAAACGGCTTTACTGCCTGCTTGGCCTAACTGTAATTGAGAAGCCAAGTCTACAAATAACATAACGGGGCGCTGATGTTCTTCTTGATAAACCCTAGTGTAAGGCTGGCCTAAACGTGCAGTTAATTTCCAGTCTAAATGACGCAGATCATCACCTACTTGATAACTGCGTACTTCATTAAACTCCAGCCCACGCCCCAAGCTTGAGCTGGTTCGGTCGCCTGAAAAGGAGCGGTTTTTAATTAACAGGTTATTTAGATGCAAACCCTTGGCATAGCCATGTAAAGCCTGAAGCTCTGCCAAGCTTACACTGAGTTCAACTTCAGCTGTCACGCGCAAACCACTAAAGCAAGCAGGCGTTGAATCACAGCATCTGGCCTAACCCCATCGGCATCAGCCTCATAACTTAATAACAACCTATGGCGCAATACATCAGGCGCTAGTTGTTGTATATCTTCTGGTAAAACTTCTGCCCTGCCTTTCAACCAAGCCAAAGCACGCGAACAACGATCCAAAGCAAGCGAAGCACGAGGGCTAGCACCCATGCGAATATAGCGTGCTAGCTGCTCATCGTAGCGCCCTGCTTGGCGTGTCGCCTGAACCAAATCAACAATATATTTTTCTAAAGGTTCAGCAAGGTGAACTGCTTGTACTGCTTGGCGTGCTTCAAGAATACTGCTAGTTGGAAGCTTAAAATGACTCGCTTTATCTTCCTGCTTAGCCTGCTCATTACGTACTAGGCGCATAATTGTGAGTTCATCTTCTGCATTAGGATAATTAACCCAGGTATGCAATAAAAACCTATCTAACTGTGCTTCAGGTAAAGGGTAGGTACCTTCTTGTTCTAAAGGGTTTTGCGTAGCCATCACCATAAACACTTCTGGTAAGGCGCGGGTTTTTCCTGCAACGCTCACCTGACGCTCAGCCATGGCTTCTAAAAGTGCCGACTGCACCTTGGCAGGGGCGCGATTAATTTCATCAGCCAAAACAAAGTGACTAAAAACTGGGCCTGGCCTAAAAGCAAACTGACTGGTTTGGGCATTAAAGACTTCAGAACCCGTCAAATCGGCAGGTAGCAAATCTGGGGTAAATTGTATACGCTGAAATGATACATCTAACTGTTCAGCTAAAGATTGAATAGCACGCGTTTTAGCAAGACCTGGCGCACCTTCTACTAGAAGGTGACCATCAGCTAACAAAGCCACCAGCAAGTGCTCAACAAGTTGTTGCTGCCCTATAACTGCTTGGCTCAGCTGTTGGTGTAATTGTATAAAACTGGCATGAACAGTCATTAACGCAAGCCTACCTTTTTATTGATTAAAAAATTCGCTTCAGTGTAACAGCTGACATCAATAGCACAAAAAACAAGTTTTAGGAGCAAGTATGCAAACTCAACAAACGGCACTCAAGGAAGTTATTAACCGCTTACAAGCCCCCAAAGATGTTATGCATTTTGCTGAACATTTTTACAAATTTGCTGCACTTGAAGAGCTTACCAGCTGGTCAGAAGATATTTTCAATGGCGCTACCCTGTCTACCTGGAAGTTTTTACAAAGTTTTAATGGCGACACCCCAAAAATCAGGTTATTCAACCCTGATATAAACCTAGATGGCTGGCAGTCACCGCATACTTTTATTCAACTATTAAACACCGATATGCCGCTGTTAGTGGATTCATTACGCCTACTGATTAACCGCCGTCATTTAACGCTTCACTCACTACACAATGCAATTTTTGCTGTGCAACGTACTAGCGAAGGTGAACTAGAAATGTTCACAGCAGCGAATGAAGAAACCAGCCAGAAAACTGAATCGCTGATTTTAATTGAAATAGATGCCATTACCGATGAGCAAGAAAGAAATCAAATTCAAGAAGAGCTACTGACTGCACTAAATGAAGTTCGCTTAGCTGTTACCGATTTTACAGCCATGCAAAATCAAGCCTTAGCTATCAGCAAGCAACTAAAAGAAGCTGCAGAAGCACAAGTTCAACTAGGTGATGAGCTAGTTAGCCTAAGCGAAGCCAGTGAGTTTTTTAGCTGGATAGCAGACAAACACTTTATTTTTCTAGGTTATGATGAATACCGCCTAGAAGAAAAAGACCAGCAGCAACACCTCTGCAAACTAGCCGGTTCAGAATTAGGTTTACTCAAACTAGACGACAGCCTAACCAGCCCCTGCACACCCCTAAGTAGTATTACAACTGACCTACTCACCTTTGCCAAAGCCTCTAGGCTTGCTCGTGTACATCGGGCGGCTTTTCCAGATGAAATCATTGTTCAGACCTTTGATGCCAAGGGTAAAGTCATAGGGGAAAAGCGCTTTGTTGGGTTATACACTTCCGCTGTTTACAACAAAATTCCACAAGACATCCCTGTATTACGTAAAAAAGTAACCGGTGTCGTTAAAAGTATTGGAATGCAGCCGCGTAGCCATAATGGTCGTCAATTGCTGCAAATTTTAGATAGCTACCCAAGGGATGACCTTTTCCAAATAGGGTTAGAAGAACTGACCTCAACGGCACTGAGTATTTTTAACCTGCGTGAAGGACGCAAAACCCGTGTTTTTATTCGCCAAGATCAGCTAAGTAAACTTTATTCCGTATTGGTTTACCTGCCTAAAGATAGTTTTACTACCAGCCTACAGCTAAAAACACAAAAGCTGCTTAGCGAAGTATTAGAGGCAGAATTTGTTGATTTTTTTGTACATTTTTCTGCTTCAGCACTTTGCCGTATGCAGTTTATCTTTCACTACAACCAAGCAACGCCCCCTGAGTACGACCAAGCTGCTATTGAACAACAGGTGATTAATGTTGCTTCTTCTTGGGAAGACTCACTGCATACAGCTTTAAGCGAAGACCAAGGGGAAGCAGCTGCCTCACAACTGATGCGTCGCTATCACCAGGGTTTTTCTGCTGCCTATAGCGAAGACTTTACTCCACAACATGCGGTTAAAGACCTGGCCTTTTTAGAAGCGTTGAGTGATGAGCAGCCCTTAGCTATGAACCTTTACCGCCGTGCCGATAATAGCGAGCAGCTAGGTTTTAAAATCTTTCACCTAAACCAAAGGTTATGGTTGTCTGACATGCTGCCCGTGTTAGAAAACCTTGGTCTTAAAGTCATGGGTGAAGACCCCTACAAGGTCACCAGCAATGAAAAGATTAGCTGGATTCACGACTTCTCTTTAGACCTAGCGCTAGAAGAAAGCTCAGTTGTAGACTTAGAAGCCGTTAAAGAAAACTTCCAAACCGCTTTTTTACAAACTTGGCTAGGCAAGTCTGAAAGTGATACTTTTAACCGTCTTATTCTGGCAGCCCAATTAGACTGGCGCCAAGTGGCTATGCTGCGTGGTTATGCCCGTTATATGAAGCAAATTGGCACTCACTTTGCTCAAGACTTTATTGCTGCCACGCTGGTTAACCAAGCGTCTATTACACGCCTACTGATCGAGCTTTTTGAACTGCGCTTCAACCCAGACTTAACTGCTAACAAAACAGCTTCTACTACTTGCCTAGCTAAAATTGAAGCAGAGCTTGAAGGAGTTTCCAGCCTAAACGAAGACCAAATTCTGCGTCGTTATCTTGAGCTAATTCAGGCCACCCTAAGAACCAACTTCTACCAGCAAGATGATGCAGGCAAGCCTAAACCTGCCATTAGCTACAAGCTTAACCCTGGTGCTATTAGCAATATTCCACAGCCTGCACCCATGTTTGAAATATTTGTAAGCTCACCGCGTGTGGAGGGTGTTCACCTGCGTTACGGCCAAGCAGCAAGGGGCGGATTGCGCTGGTCTGATCGCCAAGAAGATTTCCGTACCGAAGTATTAGGGCTAGTAAAAGCCCAGCAGGTTAAGAATGCTGTCATAGTGCCAGTGGGTGCTAAAGGCGGTTTTATCTGCAAACAAATGCCGACCAACCCCAGCCGCGAAGATTTTATGGCAGAAGGCATTGCTTGTTATAAAACCTTTATTAGCTGCCTGTTAGATGTGACCGATAATCTAGTGAATGGCGAAGTGGTGCCACCCCAGCGCTTAGTTCGCCAAGATGGTGACGATACTTACCTAGTGGTTGCCGCCGATAAGGGCACAGCCACCTTTTCAGACATTGCCAATGGCTTAGCCGCTGATTATAACTTCTGGCTGGGCGATGCTTTTGCTTCGGGTGGCAGCGCTGGTTACGACCATAAAAAAATGGGCATTACCGCCAGCGGTGCCTGGGTGAATGTGCAACGTCACTTCCGCGAACTGGGCATTAATGTGCAAGAAGAAACCTTTAGCGTGATTGGCATAGGCGATATGGGCGGCGATGTGTTTGGTAATGGCATGTTGCAATCGGATAAAATTCTACTAACCGCTGCTTTTAACCACCTGCATATTTTTGTAGACCCCAACCCTGCTGACTCAGTGGCTAGTTTTAACGAGCGCCAGCGGTTATTCAACCTACCCCGTTCTAGCTGGGCAGACTATCAGCCAGATTTAATTTCAGCAGGTGGCGGTGTTTTCTCACGGGATGCTAAAAGCATAAAAATCAGCCCAGAAATGCAAACTCGTTTTGCCATTACACAAGACACCCTAACACCCACTGAATTAATTTCTGCTCTATTAAAAGCACCCGTTGATTTAATTTGGAATGGCGGCATAGGCACTTATGTTAAAGGAAGCGAAGAAAGCCATGCCAGCGTGGGTGATAAAGCTAACGATAACTTGCGTGTAGATGGAAACCAGCTGCGTTGCCGTGTTGTGGGCGAAGGCGGCAACTTAGGTTTTACTCAGCTAGGGCGTATTGATGCTGCTTTAACTGGTGTGAGTATTAATGCTGACTTTATTGATAATGCTGGCGGTGTGAACTGCTCTGACCATGAAGTAAACATTAAAATTCTTCTACAAGAAGTGATGCAGGCAGGCGACCTAACTTTAAAGCAGCGTAACGAACTTTTAGTTGAAATGACTGATGAGGTTTCTCGGTTAGTTTTGCGCGACAACTACACTCAAAGCCAAGCCCTAGCCATTGCTGAACAAACAAGCCGTAAAGACTTAACACCTTTTCAAAACCTAATTAATCAACTAGAAGCTGAAGGTAAGTTAAATCGTGAACTCGAGTTCCTTCCTAGCGAAGCACAGCTTGAAGCAAGAGCAGGTCAACAACTTGGCTTAACCCGCCCTGAGCTAGCCATAGTTTTAGCCTATGCTAAAGCCGATGTAAAACAGCAAATTTTAGATTCAGATCTGCCTGAAGACCCTTGGTTGGCTAAGGCAATGAAGCGAGCTTTCCCAGAAGTGCTGGTTGAACGCTACCCAACTCTGCTGGCTAATCACCGCTTAAAGCGTGAGCTAGTTGCGACCATGCTGGTTAATCAGCTGGTTGACCATTTAGGGATTACTTTTGTGCACCAGTTGCAAGCTACCAGCGAATTAAGCATTAGTGATACTATTCGTGGTTATGCTGCTAGCCGTGACATCTTTAACCTAGAAGCTACTTGGCAAGCCATTAATGACTTAGACTACCAAGTAGAAGCCAGCTTGCAGCTAGAACTAATGCAACAGCTAACCGTTGGTGTGGAAAAGTCTATAGGTTGGTTAGTGGCCGAGATGTTAACTAAAGAGGGCTTCACTAACAATGCGGAGCAAAGCATAAAAAACCTTAGCGCTAAGGATAAGGAAGCTTTAGAAAACCTTGCAGGAATTAACCAGCTTGAAGCTGCTTTGAGTAAGCTGCAAACCAGCAACGAGTAACTACTTTAGAAAAGAAACATGCCCAGTGTGTATTTGCGTTTGAATATTTCTGCAGCTGAGTGCTTGGATTTTTACAACAGCCAAGCACCTAATGTAAAAGCCCATACAGTGGATGGACGTAGTGTGATTTTTCCTCGCCGTGTTATTAAAGGCATGGTTGGCCATGAGGGTATCAGGGGCTTGTATAGAATGACCTATTCAGACACTGGGCAGTTTATTTCAATAGAGAGAGTGGCTAGTTAGGTGGCTGGGCTTGTTTGAGGGCTTAGTGGCTGATTGCCAACCCTAGTTGTTTATTTTGTTTAAAGGCTTAGTGGCTTGAAGGCTGCCCTATATCCCAACCCTAGTTGTTTATTTTGTTTAAAGTCTTAGTGGCTGGGTTTCTAAACCGCGTAGGCTAAAAAGAACAACTCGCAAGCAAGCTTGCTCAAACAGGTTCTTTTCGACGCCTAGCTTGGTAAGAAACCCAACGCCCCACGCCTAAGACACAAAATAAACAGATAGGCTTATTACAAACCTAACGTTAATAGGAAACTTAATACTCTTAACTTTTAAGCAGAAAGCAAAGGCTAGTAATTGATTTAAAGCTAAAACCCGCTTATAAAATCATAGTTATAAGATAGTTAAAATTTATAATTCAGCCCTAGCTGAAAATTCAATACACTAGTATCTTGCTTTAGAGTTACATTATCACCAAAAAATCTTATATATTCTATATCTTGCCACTTTATTTTCTTATAAAGAACACCAGCATCGATTTCAATTGAATCACTAACATGAAAAAGAACACCAGTACCTAACCTTAACCCAACACCTAAAATAGAGCTTTCGCTTAACTCTCCAAAGTACTCTTCATCGTAACTCCATGATGCAGAATCCATACCTACAGATAAATAAGGCTTTAATCTATTAACTTTAAAAAAAAGCAAATAGTCAATTTCAAATCCAAAGTTATCAATATCTAAGCCCTCACTATCTTTGCTTTCATAGTTTGAAAAATGCATTCCGCCTTTAATTCTTGAAAAATCATTTATTTCAGAACCCAGGTATAATGAAAATCCGCTAGAGTCCATATCTATATCATCAATACCATCTAAACTATGTGTAGCAGAACCATTCTGGATAGCTACCCCAAAAAAAGTGGTCTTATCTGCAAATACTACTGCTGAATTAAAAAGCAAAGCACTAAAAACAAATAAAAAAATACTTCTTTTCATTCTACTTTCCTTGAAAAAAGCCCACATTTAAAATGCAGGCAATAAAAATTAATTTAATTTTACTAAATGCTGCCTATCTTCCTCAACCACCTCATTAAAATCAAGAACTTCTAAACTGACATCAGTAATTTTTTTACCATTGTTAATAAAATCAACACTATATTCTTTTGGTAATTTCCACATAGCACCAGTTGCAGGATCAACTACTAAAATTCCTATTAGACCACCAAACAGTATGTTACCAACATACCAACCATCTAACTTAGCTTCCAGTGTTTCTTCTAATATTTTGTAACCTTCTTTTTTAAATACTAGCTTGTATTTAGCCGACTTAAAAAAACCTGCACCACTATCCAGAGTAACAGTCATTGGAGTTTTTCCAGAGTGTACCAAAACACCCTTCAAGTTAGTGATTTCAATTTCAGCATCACTTGGGTTTGACTTAAAAGATACCGGATAATCATTATCACTAACTATTGACGCGCAACCAGTTAAGATAAACATTAATGCAGCCACTACAACTAAAGGTTTAATAAAATTAAAGTTCATTTCAATTTCTTCCATGTTTTGGTTTGTTTTTGCTAAGAATTACTTAGCAAACAGATGCTAAGCATTCCTTAGTATAAATGCAATACGAAAGCTAAGAGTATCTGAGCCTTGTTTAGAGGTTCTACGATGTCTGAGTACAAGCTGGTTGCTAAAAGATTAAAAGAAGCAAGAATAGTCACTGGGCTATCCCAGCGTCGGCTTGGTATTGAAGCAGGCATAGATGAATTCTCTGCTAGTGCAAGGATGAACCAGTATGAAACGGGTAAGCATCAACCAGATTTATCGTCAGCAAAAAGAATTTGTGCTGTTTTAGGTGTTCCAGTTTCTTTCCTTTATTGCGTTGAAGATGATTTAGCTTTGTTAAACAAAGTTTTCTATAAGCTTAGCGCTGAAGATAAAGCCGCTTTACTAAAAATTGCTTCTAAATATTAACCCTATCTAGTTTTTTCTGACTTTACAGAACCTTAGCAGAGGCTTTGTGCAGTTGAGGCTTTGGCGTTGTGGAGTTAGGCAAAGCAGGGTGTTAATAAAAAATTCTGTTTGAGTAAGCTTGCTTACGAGTTAATTTTTTTAGCCCTGCTGCCTTACGAAACAGCCGAAACGAACCTAAACAAAGTACTGCCAAGGTTCACTAAATGCGAAAATACCGAAGCGAACCTAAACAAAGTACTGCTAAGGTTCACTAGATACGAAAATACCGAAGCGAAATAAGTGTCCAGTAGCATTTTTGTGCAGTTGATGATTCAGCGATGTGCAATCAGTAGGCCAGCCTTGCTATAAAACGCACTTTATAATAAGACCATACTTAGTATAAACCACACTTAGCAACAACCCTATGACTAGCCTAAACCCCTCTACATTACAAAAAACCTTCACAAATTCTTGATCGTAATGCGCCCCTGTATAAAAGGTACCTTTATCATCAGATAGACTTTAATACACGCCTAATCGGTATTAAGGTGCGCGTGGTGCGGAGAAAAGCACAATTTTATTGCAATATGCTAAATCGCTTAATTTAGCTGCTATCCAGGTTTTTGAACTGGCTTAAAAACCATCTTTAAGCACCTCTTCTATTGAAGTAGGAAGCGCCTGTTGTTTTGGTAGATTCTGAGTTAAGTCATAAAGGCGTTTAAGGTCATCTAAGCTTTGCCAAAGCAGTAATAATTGCCGAAAAGAAATTTGCCCGGTTAATTCAAACTTTTTAATCGTTGAAGCAGGCACACAGCTACGTTCCGCTAAAGCTGCACGCGAAAGTTTAGCTTCTTCACGTAAACCGCGTAAATGCGCAGCAAAAGCTTGCTGTACATCCATATCATCCAGCAGTAAAAAATTTACCATACCTAATCCAACCACCCAATCAACTTAGATACTAGAGTAGCTATTATAACCTAAAAAAGACTATTTTAGACATTATAGTATCCATGAAAACAATCAGCAGCCTTTAAATCACCTCTATAAATCGCCATGTGGCAAACAATAAGCTTAAATAAATAAAACTAGACTTAGCAATAGACTCATACCTGCACACCTATATTGCATACAACCAGCAAGATTGCTAATGTAGCTTTATTGAGCTACAAATAATTCACGAGGAACAAAAAATGACTTCAACCGCATTTGTTCGTGCAAGAATTGACGAAAAGTTAAAAAATGAAGCGGCATTAGTGCTGGCTGAAATGGGGTTAACTGTTTCAGACGTGGTGCGAATCGCCTTGACTAAAATAGCCAAGGAAAAAGCCTTACCCTTTGATATGCGAGTACCAAATACCAAAACAATAGAAACCTTGGAAAAAAGCAATAAAGGTGAAGACTTGCACCAAGCAAAGGATGCTGATGATTTGTTTGATCAGCTAGGTATTTAGCCGATGCGACAGCCACAATATTCCAGCCAGTTTAAGCGTGATGTTAAGCAAATGCAGAAACGTGGCAAGGATATGGAAAAACTTAAGACCTTATTGAGTTGACTTATTGATGGTAAGTCGCTGCCTTCAAACTACCTTGACCACCCTTTAAAAGGGCAGTGGAAAACATTCAGAGACTCACATATCGAACCAGATTACAAACTCCAATTAAGCTTTTTTGTGCAGTTGAGGCTTTGGCGTTGTGGAGTTAGGCAAAGCAGTGCGTTAATAAAAAACTCTGTTTGAGCAAGCTTGCTTGCGAGTTAATTTTTTTAGCCCTGCTGCCTTACGAAACAGCCAAAACGAACCTAAACAAAATGCTTAATGGAGTTAGTACTTTAAGTAGCTAGAAAAACTATTTAAAAGAAACCCATCGGGTTAGTGTCATAGCTCACCAGCATATTCTTAGTATTCTGGTAATGGCTTAACATCATCTTATGGTTTTCTCTACCCACGCCTGATTTTTTGTAACCACCAAAGGCGGCATGTGCTGGATACTGGTGATAGCAGTTAGTCCAAACACGGCCTGCTTGAATACCACGACCCATACGATAAGCACGGTTCATATCTCGCGTCCACAAGCCTGCACCCAAACCAAACTCAGTGTCATTGGCAATTTCCAAAGCTTCGGCTTCATCTTTAAAGGTGGTTACAGCAACGACTGGCCCAAAAATTTCTTCTTGGAAAACCCGCATTTTATTATCGCCTTTCAGCAGAGTGGGCTGAATGTAGTAACCTTGGCTAAATTCAGTTTCTAGCTCTGCCTTATCGCCGCCCATCAGCACTTGGGCACCTTCAGCCTTACCTATATCAAAGTAACCCATGATTTTATCAAATTGCTCTTGCGAAGCCTGAGCACCCACCATGACTTCAGTATCTAGCGGGTTGCCGCGTTTAATCTGCTGGCTACGCTCAATGACTAAAGCAATAAACTCATCATAAATATCTTCTTGAATTAGCAAGCGTGAAGGACAAGTACACACCTCACCTTGGTTAAAGAAGGCTAAAACCACCCCTTCCACACACTTACTTAAATAGCTGTCTTCAAAGTCCATTACGTCTTTAAAGAAGATATTTGGCGATTTACCACCCAATTCCACCGTAGAAGGAATAATGTTTTCCGCGGCACGTTGCATAATGTGCGAACCTACTGGAGTAGAGCCAGTAAAAGCAATTTTGGCAATGCGCTTATTGCTAGCTAAGGCTTCACCTGCTTCTGTACCAAAGCCATTCACCACATTTAAAACACCAGCGGGCAGCAGGTCTTCAATAATTTCAATGAACTTTAAAATCGACCAAGGGGTTTGTTCAGCCGGTTTTAGAATAATGCAGTTACCCGTTGCTAAGGCAGGAGCAAGCTTCCAAGTCGCCATTAATAGTGGGAAGTTCCAAGGAATAATTTGCCCTACTACACCTAAAGGTTCTTGGAAGTGATAAGCCACGGTATTGCCATCGACTTCGCTAATAGTACCTTCTTGGGCACGAATAACCCCAGCAAAATAACGGAAGTGATCGACCGCTAAAGGCACGTCAGCATTGAGCGTTTCTCTCACCGCTTTACCATTATCCCAAGTTTCAGCTATGGCCATAACTTCTAGGTTTTCTTCTAGCCGATCAGCTATTTTTAAAAGCAGGTTAGAACGCTCGGTTACAGACGTTTTACCCCAAGCATCTTTAGCAGCATGAGCTGCATCTAAAGCTACTTCTATGTCTTCTACTGAAGAACGCGCCACCTTACAAAACACCTCGCCCGTTACAGGTGAAATATTATCAAAGTATTCACCCTTCACTGGGGCTAGCCATTCACCACCAATAAAGTTTTCATATTGGGGCATTACATCAACCTTTGAACCAGGTTTACCAGGCTGAATATAAATCATAGTGTTGACCTCTTATTCTTTTATCATTGTTTTAAGCAAACACTCAGCAAAAAGCTGACCTAACTCAGCATAGTAGTAAACAGAAGTAATGCCAACACAAAAAATAACAGCCTACTTTGCTATTTCTAGGTAACGCAGCATAGAATATGCTTTAGCAATAAACGGATAGCTAAATAACTCATTTTTACGGGGCACTTCATGTATTCATTGGCAAGAAAACTTCTTTTTACTCTTTCAGGTGAAGCTGCACACCAAATAGCTTTAGAAAGCTTAGATGCCGCAGCAAGGTTGCGTTTAACCAAACCTTTTGTCAGTAAAAGATTGCAAGCACCTGTAAAAGTAATGGGGTTAGAGTTTCCTAATGCCGTTGGCCTAGCGGCAGGCCTAGATAAAAATGCCGACCATTTATTTGGCTTAGATAGTTTAGGTTTTGGATTTATTGAAGTAGGCACCGTTACGCCCCAGCCGCAACCAGGCAACCCTAAGCCACGTTTATTTCGCATTCCTGAACAAGAAGCCATTATCAATCGCATGGGTTTTAACAACAAAGGCTTAGACCACCTAGTGGCGCAAGTTAAGCAAAGCTCTATCCAGGGTTTATTGGGTATTAACCTAGGTAAAAACTTAACCACACCCGTTGAAGAAGCAGCGAGTGATTACTTACTTGGCCTAGAAGGTGTTTATCAATCTGCCGATTATGTCACGGTTAATATATCTTCACCTAACACCCCGGGCCTGCGTAACTTACAATACGGTGAAGCCTTAAAAGACTTATTACAGCCCTTAAAAGAAGCCCAGAAACGTTTAGCAGACCAGCACCAACGCTATGTGCCTTTGGTGGTGAAAGTAGCGCCCGATATGGATGAAGATGAACTGCAAAGTCTTGCCGCTTGCCTACGTCAGCTTAAGTTAGATGGTGTTATAGCCACTAATACCACCTTAGATAAATCAGCGGTAGAAGGTTTACGCTTTGGTGATGAAGCGGGTGGTTTATCGGGTCGCCCCTTAACCGAAAAGGCTAATGAAATTACGCACCAATTAGCCGATGCTTTAGAAGGTGACCTACCTATTATAGGTGTAGGGGGAATTTTCTCTGCTGAAGATGCAGTTGAACGTATTCAAGCAGGTGCTAGTTTAATTCAGCTTTACAGCGGCTTTATTTACCGTGGCCCTAGCCTTATTAATGAATGCGCGGAAGCTATCGCAAGTATAAAAACCAGCTAAAAAACTAACAATAAAAGGTAGTGTAGATGAGCAGCTTACTTCACAACGTCAACCAACGCACTCAGCTTGCCGGTGAGAACCGTTTAGAACTGCTGCTCTTTAGGCTACAAAATGGTCAGTTGTATGGTATTAACGTCTTTAAAGTTAAAAGAATCATTCCCTGCCCACCCATGACCCAACTGCCTTATCATCATCCTAATGTAGTGGGGGTAGCTAATACGGCTGAAGGCCCACTACCCATTCTTGATCTACTCAGTGCTATTCAATCTGGCAGGGTCAGCAACCCTAGCAAACAAAGCGTGATTGTGTGTGAATACAATCGCCGCCAGCAAGGCTTTTTGGTCGACAAAATAGAAAGCATAGTGAATATGCAATGGAGCGATATTTTATTGCCACCCAAAGGCATAGGCCATAGCCACTATTTAACTGCCATTACCCGCATAGATAACCAGCTAGTAGAAATTATTGATGTTGAAAAAGTTATTGCCGAAGTCACCCCCACCTCAGAAACCATGAGTAGCGAACTAACCGATGGCTTTGCAGAATTAAGTCAGTCAACCACCCCTCGTACGGTACTGGTTGTTGACGACTCAGTAGTAGCGCGCAATCAAATTAAACGCTGCCTTGCAGAGGTTCAGTTAGAGTCTGTATTGCTGAAAGATGGCAAACAAGCCTTAGAGCATTTGCAAGAACTAGTTAAAGATGGCAAAAAACTAAACGAAGAATACCTGATGGTTATTTCAGATATAGAAATGCCTGAAATGGATGGCTACACCTTCACCCGTAAAGTAAAAGAAGACCCTAGCTTAAAAGACATTTATATTTTGCTACACACGTCTTTATCGGGTGTCTTTAATAAAAGCATGGTTACCCGTGTTGGAGCAGATAACTTTATTGCTAAGTTTGATGCTGACGATCTAGCCCAAGCAGTGCTTGATCACTTCCGTAAACGCAGTTTACCTACCCCGCAATAAACCCTTCTTTTAAGTCGCATTCAGCATAAAAGATGCTATTTAATCGCATGATTAGCACAAACTTTATTAGCTTAAATTGATCTGCATCAATAGCACTCAAGCCAATAGCAAGTTAACTTTGATATAAGTCAGTCCTTTACAGTCTTCAATTTTTATTAGAAGGGTTATTGCTAAGGATAAGAACAAAAAAAATCAAGGAGCTACTGCATGCGCATTAACCAGCCCGTCACTAATAAAGAACATACCTTTGATAGCAACACTCAACTTATAACAACCACAGACCTACGAGGCATTATTACCTTTGCTAATGATGACTTTGTAAAAGTCTCAGGTTTTGCGCGAGATGAGCTAATCGGTCAAAACCACAACCTAATACGCCATCCAGATATGCCACCCGGTGCTTTTGAAAACTTATGGCAAACAGTGCAAGGTAAAAAATCTTGGAAGGGGCTAGTAAAAAACCGCTGTAAAAACGGTGATTTTTACTGGGTCGATGCCTATGTCACCCCCATTCAACGCGATGGCAAAATTGTAGAGTACCAGTCAGTAAGAACCCTTGCTTCCAAAGAAGCGATTGGTAGAGCAGAAAAGGTGTATGCAAGCTGGCTAAAAGGTAAGCTACCCAGCTTTTTACAAAGACCTAGGCTTTCGCTAACTAGCAAACTAATGTTAGCCGGACTTCTTCCAGCCAGCTTAGCAAGCCTTATTTTATTTTCACTAAATTTTAGTTGGTTGGCTTGCCTAACACCTCTGTTAGCAGGACTACTGACCACCGGCCTTACGCGTGTTCAGCTTTGTGGTTTAAAACAATTAGAAACCGCAGCCAGCAAAGTTAATTACAACCGTGTTATGACCTATATTTATACAGGCCGCCAAGATGAGCTAGGCACTATTTCTTTTGCACTCCGTACCCGCAGCTCAGAATTACGCGCTGTAGTTGCACGATTATTTAACAACAGCGGCTACTTACAACGCAGTAAAACTCGTTCAGATGAATGCTTAGAAGCCGCCTTTGGCTACATAAATCGCCAAGACAGCCGTGTTGCAGAAATTCAACAAGCCATGCAAACACAGCTTGCTAGTCTTGAACAGGTATTAGGTAGCACACAACGCACGGCAACCGCGGCCAATCAGTCACAAGTTGCAACCCAAGTTGGGCAGCAAAAAATTGAAGAAGTCAGCCAAGCCATAGCTCACCAGTCATCTGAGTTAGAAGCAGCCAAACAACAAGTAGCTAGTTTAGCAGCGAGTAGTGAGCAAATTGGTACCGTCATTGATGTTATTACCAATGTAGCCGAACAAACCAACCTGCTTGCACTTAATGCGGCTATAGAAGCAGCTAGAGCAGGTGAAGCAGGGCGCGGCTTTGCAGTAGTAGCCGATGAAGTGCGCGGCTTAGCACAGCGTACCCATGATTCAACCCTACAAGTACGCAGCATAATAGAGCAGCTTAGAGAAAATACTCACGCCTCAGTCGCTGCTATAGATAGAGGCGTAGTCGCTTCGCAGGCAACAGTAGAGCTAGCTGAAACCATGCGTGTTTCTCTTGAAGAAATTTTATTAGCCGTAGCAGAAATTAACCAGCTAGCAGCCGAAGTAGCTAACATGACCAATCATCAATCTGTGTTAAGCGAACAAACCAGCCAGCAGGTGACCGAGCTTTCAGAACTAGCCAAACATTCAGTAACCGCTGGCAAGGCAGCGGCTGACCAATCTAACAAGTTAGACATGCAAGTAGGCAACCTACATCTACTAGCCGCTAACTTTATTTTTAGTCTTAACAAACAAAGCAGTAGCTAGTTTAAACCTGGTAACGAATCTCAGTGATGATGAAGGGCTTCAACCCTTCTGTGGTGGGTAACTCAACTTCATCATCTAAACTTTTACCTAATAAGAGTCGTGAGCGGGGTGCATCAATACTGATTAAGTTAGTAGAGGCATCCGATTCATCTGGGCCAACAATACGAAAAGTTTCTTCTTCGCCTTCTTCATCTTCTAAGGTAACCCAAGCACCAAAAAATACCCGCTGCGTATCTGCTGGCATACGATCCACCACTTTTAGAACATCTAAACGCTGATCTAAAAAACGAATACGCGATAAAGTGCGATTTAACTCCCGCTTATTGTAGGTATAATCTGCATTTTCAGAGCGATCGCCTTGTGCCGCTGCTTCGCGCACCTTAACTGCTAATTCTGGGTGGCGTACTTGCCATAAAAAGTCACGAGTCGATTGCAGCCTTGCATGGCCTTCAGGGGTTATTAAGTTAGTTTTTTCTTCAGCACGAGGGTCAGTGGCAGGATCGCGCCAGCGTGACATATTTCGTCCTTTCATAATCAATACCACTTGATAAAACATTCATTCAATAAGGATTAGCCATGACTAACACAGCTTTTACTAAGGCTGATTATACACTGCTAGAAGAACAGACTGCCTACCAAGGTTTCTTTTCACTGGCTAAACTCCGGCTAAAGCACAAGCTATTTGCTGGTGGCTGGACGCCTAGTATTAACCGTGAACTTTTTATACGCGGCCAAGCCGTTGGTTTGCTAGCCTACGATCCCTGGCTAGACCAAGTGGTTATGGTAGAACAGTTTCGGGTTGGTGCTTTACAAGACCCCACTAGCCCTTGGTTACTCGAAGTGATTGCTGGCATGATAGAAGCAGGTGAAGAAGCTGAAGGTGTTGCTCACCGTGAAACACAAGAAGAAGCTGGCTTAACAATTTTACACTTAGAACACCTTTATACCTACTATTCCAGCCCAGGTGGAAGCGATGAACAAATTCTACTTTACCTAGGCATTGTTGATTCTAGCCAAGTTAAAGATGGCACCCTTTGCGGTTTAGCCACTGAAAATGAAGACCTAAGAGTAAGATTACTTTCCAGAGAAGCCGCATTAAAAGAAGCAACTCAAGGTAGAGCGGCCAATTCAATGAGCCTTATTGCTTTACAGTGGTTAGCTTTAAACCACCAGCAGCTAAAGAAGGCTTGGTCTAAACACCCAGCCCCAAAACCAGTCTAACCCTTAAAACAGCTATAAAATTGATGCTTAACCAAAAACAGCCAAATACTTTTCGCCTGGTGCAGCTAACTGATTTGCACCTGCTAGCCGGCCCTAAAGAAAAATACCGTGGTAAAAACACCCGCGCTAGCTTTTTGAAAAGCCTCAAACTAGCGGGCCGTCTTAATCCAGACCTTTTGTTATTAACAGGCGACCTAGCCGAAGACCAACAAGAAGCAACCTATACTTGGCTTTATCAACAACTCGAGGCAAGTGGACTAGCTTGGCAATGGCTGGCTGGCAACCATGACCAGCCTGCTGTAATGGCCAAATTTAGCCCTGTAAACTTTCATCAACAAACCCAAGATTGGCAGCTATTAGGGTTAAATAGTCACCTAGCTGGGGCAACCCAAGGCAGGTTAGACAAACAGCAGCTTAGGCTAATCGAACAAGCGTTAAACAATCCCAAGCCGTTACTTATTGCTTTACACCACCCACCAGTTGAGGTGGGTAGCCAGTGGAAAGATGCTTTGGCTTTACAGAATGCTGAGGATTTTTGGGAATTATTAAAAGATCAGCCACAAGCAAAATTGGTAGTGTTTGGGCATGTGCATCAAGCCTTTAGCTGTTATAAACACCACAGCCTTAACCTTGCCACGCCTGCAACATCAATTCAGTTTACAGCCAACACTAATAAGTTTTCAGTTAATGCCTCTGCACCTGCAGCCCTTAGACTTATCCGCTTAAAGCCAGAGGGCCAATTTTCTAGCCGTTTAATTCATTATGAATAATTCATTTGGTCTAAGTTAGTAGGCTAAAAGCCAAGCGGTTATCCACACCCGGAGTGGATAGGCATGTGGATAACTTTAGTACAAGTTTTTATGCGACCTAGCCAAGCTAGCTTACAGAGACTTGGTTAAATTATAACCAGCCTGCTGGCTACACAATTCTACACAAGGCTAGGCTAGAGGTGATAAAGTGAGCAGTTATAAAGCAATACCTAAACGACTAAGCAACTGATGAGCGAGGATACAAGGATTCTGCATGTTTGAAGCTCAGATTAACTGGCAGGCACTCGCCATACGCGAAGCCGCACTCACCCTCTATAAACATGAGCGAATAGATCGCAAGCCTGCCAATGCTCCCCTAGTTGATGAACTCGTCACTAGCAACTGGTTATTACCCGAAGAAACGGAAGATGGGTTTATGCTCAGTGCGCGTGGTCGGGCTGGTTTAGTTGAACTGCTAGATTTGCGCCTTCCCGACTGGCGAGATTGGCAAGAAGTGCTTGAAGGTGACCGGTTATTAACTACCGAAGTTTTTGACCAACGCTGGGGTTATTTAAAAGACCAGCTAAGAGCAGACCTACCCAGAATACTGAATAAAAATAGCCTACAACTGGCTTTATTGGGCAAGCGTCATACTGAACTTCCTGAACACCTATTAGAAGAGCTGCCAGCAGTTACCTTAAGTGAAGACCGTTGCTTGCACTTGCGTGGCAATATCGATTTAAAACTAACGCGCAAACATGGCTCTGCCATTGAATTAAAAAAGATTTGGCGCCAGCTAAGTGAAGCCGTGCTACCCGAAAGAGACTTTCATCAAATAAAAGAGCTAGAAGGCGAGCTGCCTTACCTAGTGATGACCATTGAAGACCGAGGGGTGTTTTTAGATATAGACCTGCCAGCTAACCTACTCGCTATTTGGGTTGCACCTGAACACCTAGAGTTAGCAGGTGACTTTTTACGTTTTTTACCGCAGTTTGTGCCGCATGTGCATTTTGGCGACCTAGACCATCAAGGTTTAGTTATTGCCGAGCGGTTAGCACTTTATAGCCAACGCCCCGTGCGCCGATTTATTCCTAGCTTTTGGCAAGATTACTTAGAACACTTTTCAGCCAACACCCATGACAAGAAAAACAGCAAGGGCGCTGCTTGGCGTGGGCCAGTTTTATCGGTCGCTTTATTAAAAGAGTTAATGACCAGTGACCGCTGGTTAGCCCAAGCACCTTTATTATTTGATGCTCGGCTACACGAAGAAATGCGCAAACTAATGGACTAGCTGTCTAAACTATTAACTAGGTGGTGGTAACTTGCAAAGCGAGTTGCAGCTATTTTGCCCTCTGCCACGGCCTCTTTTAAAGCACAGCCTGGGTCTTGTTGATGCTTACAGTCTCGAAAACGACACAGACCTAAAAAGGGTCGAAATTCAAGAAAGCCTTGGGCTATTTGCTCTGGCTGTAAATAGCCTAAAGAAAACTCTCTCACCCCTGGCGAATCAATTAACTGACCACCCAAAGGAAAATGAAACAACCTTGCCGTAGTGGTGGTGTGTCTCCCCTTACGCGTATCTTCAGAAAGACTAGCAACCCGCAAATCCACACCAGGTAACAGGTAATTAATGAGTGATGACTTACCTACACCCGACTGACCAACAAAAACACTCACCTTATCTTTTAATTGCTTTTGTAATTCTGTTAAGTCTTTTTCTTGATAGGCCGAACTAATTAACACTCGATAACCTAACTGCTGATAGGTTGCTAACAATCCTTTTATTAGTGCTTCTTGTTCTGGCGTTAAAGCACCCTTTTCTAATAAATCCCATTTATTGATAACTACTACAGGCTCTATACCCGTATGTTCAGCAGCCACTAGGTAACGATCGATTAAATTAGCATGAGGTTGGGGCTCTGGAGCAATCACCAGCAAAAGCTGATCAACATTGGCAGCTATGGGTTTCATTACCCCACGCATGTCAGGGCGGGCTAACAAGCTACGCCTAGCTTGGCGCGACTCTACCACCCCTTCTTCATTAGGGTTTTGGTTGGGTCGCCAGCTAACATAGTCACCCGTAACTAGGTTTTCGACATTGGCCCTTACATGGCAACGCTGCCGCTGCCCTTTTAAAGCACCCTCCTGCGCTTCAACTTCAACCTGACGGCCAAAATGCGCGGTGATCAAACCCTGCTGAGCCTCGGTTGCTAGGCCTTCTTGCTGGCTGGCATCTAGCCGCTCATCTTTTCGCAGGGCTCGCGCATTGCGTTCTTCTTGAACTTTGGTAATACGCCACTGCTGCTGGCGGGTTAGCTTACGGCTACTCATGCATTAGGCGTTTCTGGTAAACGAATAAACTCATCGCGGTAAAAACGCAGTTCAGCAATGGATTCACGAATATCATCTAAAGCCAAATGCGTGCCGGCTTTTTTGAATTTTTTAGGCAGCTCTGGGTGCCAACGCACTGCCAGCTCTTTAAGGGTAGAAACGTCTAAGTTTCGGTAATGGAAAAAAGCTTCTAGCTCTGGCATTTCATTCACCATAAAACGCCTATCTTGGTGAACGCTATTACCACACATGGGGCTAGCTCCTTCTTCTATGTGGCGACGTAGAAAATCTAGCGTTGCTGCTTCAGCCTCAGCAACAGTGACTTTGCTGTCTTTAACTCTTTGAGTTAAGCCTGAAGCGCCATGCGTGCGAGTACACCATTCATCCATAGCATCGAGTAAGGCTGTTGGCTGGTTAATCGCTAATACAGGCCCCTCTTCAATAACGTTTAAATCACAGTCTGTAACGATGGTGGCTATTTCAATAATGCGTTCTTTGTTGGGGTCTAGGCCGGTCATTTCTAAATCTATCCAGATTAGGTTAGACGGCTTTTTGGCTGCTTTGTTGGTGGTAACTTCAGTCATACTCAATTTACTTCCTGCGAGTGAGTGGCTAAAAAATCATTTCCTAGATATTAACACACCTTGCTATAAATACTGTTCCATCAAAGCGCCCATTTTAGCGGCCATTATTTGTAGGTTTTGTATTTCAAAATGGCTAAATATCCTTGGTTTACGGTCAGCTAAACTTAAACTACCCACCAGTTGCCGAGCAGCAAAAATAGGTACCCCTGCATAGCTTCGCATTCCTAAAGCTAAAGCTAGGGGTGGTAAAAGAGCTTCATCGACCTCGTTTAAATCTGACACTAAAATTTGTTCACCTGGTACACACAAGGGCAAGGCGCAGAGAGCATCATCTATTAACAGCTTTTGGCTGGCTTCACCTGAATAAAAAAGCCGAACATGCCGCCCTTCACGTAAACCCACCGCCGCAACTGGCACGCTAAAAATCTGCCGACATTCGCTAGCGGTATTATGGAAGTTAGGCGCACACAAACGCCCTAGGTGGGGAGTTAAATCATCAAGATTATATTTAGGGTAAAAAGACATATTTAGGTTCCCACTGGTATATAAGCTTTTACAAAGGTGCAAGCTAGGCCTAAGGAGCGTTATAATCGCCCCAAGTAACTAACCACTCTGTTTATTTCCTGCTAAGTATAGAAAGTCTTAACAACTTTGCTTAGTGATTTAAGAACTATTTTACAGGCACTCGATGAAAACCCAGGATCGCAGTATTGTTTTGATCAATCTTTCCGGACATGATCGCCCGGGCATAACCTCAGCCATTAGTGAAATTCTTGCTAGCTATGGTGTGGATATCCTAGACATTGGCCAGGCAGTTATTCACGACACCCTTGCGCTTGGGTTGCTAGCTCACCTACCCGTTTCAGCCCAAAACTCCCCCGTGTTGCAAGAATTACTTTTTAAAGCCCACGAATGGGGTATGCAAATTCGTTTTTCTCCCGTTTCAGAAACCAGTTATGAACACTGGGTAGGGGGGCAGGGTAAAGGTCGTTACATAGTGACCCTTTTAGGCCGTCGTATTACTGCGGAACAAATTGCCCGTGTCACCCGAACCGTGGCAGAAAACGGCTTAAACATTGACCGCATTCACCGCCTATCTGGACGGGTCAGCATGTCGCATATTGAACAACAAGGCCGTGCCTGTGTTGAGTTTTCTGTACGCGGTGACACCCTAGACACCGCCGAGTTACGCCGTCACTTTTTAGCTTTAGCTGGCGAACTAGAAGTAGATATAGCCGTACAAGAAGACAATATCTACCGTCGCAATCGCCGCCTAGTGGTTTTTGATATGGACTCCACTCTGATAGAAGCCGAAGTGATAGATGAACTAGCCATAGAAGCAGGTGTAGGTGATCAAGTGGCAGCCATTACTGAGCGTGCTATGTGTGGTGAGCTAGATTTTAGCGAAAGCTTCCGTGCGCGTGTTGCCCTACTAAAAGGCCTAGATGCTTCGGTTCTTGCCAAGGTAGCTGAACGCCTACCCGTGACTGAAGGTGCAGAAAAGCTAGTCAGCACACTTAAACGCCTTGGCTACCGTACAGCCATTCTCTCAGGTGGCTTTAGCTACTTTGGTGAATACCTACAAAACAAACTAGGTATAGATGAAGTACATGCTAACCAGCTAGAAGTTGAAGATGGCAAGGTAACAGGGCGAGTGGTTGGCCAGGTGGTAGATGGCGAACGTAAAGCACAGTTGTTGCAAGAAATAGCCAATAAAGAAGGCATAGACTTAGAACAAGCCATAGCCGTCGGAGATGGTGCTAACGATCTACCCATGTTGGGTTTAGCTGGCCTAGGTATTGCTTTCCGCGCTAAGCCAGTGGTCAGAGAGAATGCACGCCATGCACTTTCAACCCTAGGGCTAGATGCCATTCTTTACCTCATCGGTTTTTCAGATCGCGACCTAGACCAAAATCAAGATCAGGATGCCTAGCCAAGCAAAAGCTAACTGGTATTTATACCTGGTAGAGCAAGCGTCTGGAGCGCTCTACACAGGTATTACCCGTGATCTTGAGCGGCGCTTTGCTGAACACCAAGCCAATAACCATAAAACGGCGCGTAGCCTAAGAGGCAAAGGGCCACTGAAGTTAGTTTTTTCCTGCCCTGTAGCGAGTCATAGCCAAGCCTTGAAATTAGAATACAAAATAAAAAAACTGCCTAGAAATAAGAAGCTTGCAATTATTTCTGGTGAATTTGACCTCTCAAATCTTGATTAAAATACTTTAAAGCACTAATAAAACTAAAAGCACTTGACTAACCACTCAATATGACGCAGTCTAGGATTCGTAGGCAGCAAGGTAGCAAGAAAGAAGTGTCGTAACGCAGTTGTAATCGAAATATCGGTAACAGTAGGTTCGTCATTCGTACTATCTTGATTCCCGCAACACCGAGTCAAAATCTAGGCGATTTATCGATAAATCAACAGATAGACTCAAAAATACTAAACAGAAATATAGGAATTTTTGATATGGCAACTGGTACCGTTAAATGGTTCAACGACACTAAAGGTTTCGGCTTCATCACTCCAGACGATGGTGGCGACGATCTTTTTGCTCACTTCTCTGAGATTCAAGCTTCAGGCTTCAAATCTCTACAAGAGAACCAGAAAGTATCTTTCGAAGTGACTACTGGCCCTAAAGGCAAGCAAGCTGCGAAAATTGAAGCTATCTAATCAACCCTAGGTTGTTAAGAAGCTAAAAAGACCCACCGAAAGGTGGGTTTTTTCGTTCTATCTTAAAGACAAACCAAAAGAGATACTTAAATAGATGAGCAAAACAGCAGACGTAGTGATTATTGGCGCTGGAGCTGCTGGCTTAATGTGTGCCGCCACCGCAGGCTACCAAGGCAAAAGCGTATTACTTTTAGATCACAGCAATAAGCCTGCCAAAAAAGTGCTTATGTCAGGTGGTGGACGCTGCAACTTTACTAACCTTAATACCACCCCTGCTAATTTTTTATCGGCTAATCCACATTTTTGTATTTCTGCATTAAAACGCTATACACCCCAAGATTTTTTAGAACTAGTTGAACGTCATGGCATCGACTATGTAGAAAAAGCGCCTGGGCAACTATTTTGTGCCAACACCAGCAAAGACATTCAACAGCTATTATTAACCGAAGCCGACTGGGCAGGTGTTGATCTGCAAATGAACACCAGCATAGAAAAAGTAAGCACCACCGCAGACAGGGTTCAACTCACCACCAGCCTAGGTAAAATAGATGCAGGCGCCCTAGTGGTTGCTACGGGTGGTTTATCCATTCCTACCTTGGGCGCTACAGGTTTTGGTTATGACCTAGCCCAACAACTGGGTTTAGAAGTTTTACCTACCCAAGCAGGCCTAGTACCTTTCACCCTCCACCCAGAACTGAAAGCACAACTAGCCCCCCTTTCCGGCTTAAGTTGTGATGTTAGCGTTAGCTGTAACGGCCAAACCTTTACCGAACCCATGCTAATCACCCATCGAGGTTTATCTGGCCCCGCCATGTTACAAATTTCTAGCTACTGGCAAGCAGGTGATGAACTCAGCATTAACTGGCTGCCGCAATTCAACCTGAAAACAACCCTAGCCAAGCTCCGCCAAGAACAGCCCCGTACTCATTTTAGTAGTTGGCTGGCAGAACAACTCCCCAAGCGCCTAGCCACTGTTTTAGTCAGCCTACTTAAAGAACAAGGCATACTTTTACCCGAACGCAATGCCGATGCCAGCAATAACCAGTTAGAAGCTCTGGCTTACGCCTTAGAAAACTGGACATTTAAACCAGCAGGTACAGAAGGCTACCGAACTGCAGAAGTAACCCTAGGTGGCATTAATACCCAGCAAATTTCTTCACAAACCTTTGCCGTTAAAAACTTAGAACAGGTACGCTTTATTGGTGAAGTCTTAGATGTTACCGGCCAACTGGGTGGCTATAATTTTCAGTGGGCTTGGGCATCAGCCGTGGCATGTGCTAGAAGTCTTTAAGTTAAACACGAACACACTTGACAATCATTATCATTTGCAACTAAGCTAATCACTCAAACTTAATGCACCCACCAAACAGTTAAAGAGTGACAGGTTATGAGCAGCCCTATTACAAACGAACAACCCCCTTGCATAACCAGTGATCAGCTATTTGGTGAAAAGCGACAAATTTTTATTCACCATCAAGGTGAAACCTACACACTGCGTATTACCAGCCGTGGCAAGTTAATTCTAACCAAGTAATTAACACCCAATAAAATAAGCGCCCAGCAAGCCAAACTCAGTTAAAGCCAGCCAGCGTATTTTTTTCTAAAGGAAATTCCAAGGAGTTAAGAATGAATGCTTTGGCAAAGATGCAAGAGAAAGAAATTTTTTTAAGGTCATTTTTTGAAAACAGCTTTTTCGAAAACACCCTGTTTGGAACGCATCTGTTCGAGTTGCAAGCAGAACACAGGGTAGCAAAAAACCTTAAAAAACTAGAAGAAGAATGGTTAGCCATTACTCACGTTAAACAAATACCCATTTTACTAAACCAGCATGAAACAACTTACTTTGCTGCCCTCTGCTCTTTTAGCCCTAGGTTAGCTCGCTCGGTTTCCTTAAACAGTTTTGAGCAGCTTATTACTCAAGCTAAAGCAGCAGGCCTGCCCCTTAGCCTTACGTTATTTTGTAAAGGCAGCAAACACACCACCCACCAAGCGATTATTTCAAAGCAGATAAAAAAGAACTGCCTTTGCTTAAACTGGCAAGAAGGCCATGCAGAACTTGAACCTAGCCAATTCGAATTCGCCTTTATAAGCCGTGTACCTTGTAGCGATGGTTGTGGCTGGATTAACTCATTAGAAATATTCGGAGCTGATGGCGAATTACTGCTACAAATTCAAGGCTCTTGTGAAGATCAACAGGCAGAAAATTTAAAACTACGCGAAATATTTAGCTCATTGGTTTAGCCAGTAAACAGGAGTAATAGAATGCAAGACAAGCTCTGGTTACAATTATCACTACTAGCCATATTTTTAAGCCTAATGGCACAATTACTGATCAGCGCCTATTAAAGCTAGTGCTGGCCCAATAAAAAACCCTAGCAGCCAAACGGTTACTAGGGTTTATTCAAGCAGGATTTATTTAAACAGAGTATAAAACTACATCATAGCCTGCTGATAATTCTGAAGACCAAGACGCTCTATTAAACCTAACTGCTTTTCTAGCCAGTAAGCATGATCCATCTCTGTATCATCGAGCATAATGCGTAAAATTTCACGGGTTTGGTAATCTTGCTCTTCTTCACACAAAGCCATAATTTCTTTCAGTAAAGCCGTGACAGAATACTCTAGCTGCAAATCATTATTCAGCATTTCTTTTACGTCTTTACCTACATTAATAGGCTCACGGGTGACCATATCGGGCGTACCTTCTAAAAACAAAATACGCTGAATCAACATATTGGCGTGTTGTTTTTCATCGTCAAACTCATGCGCAATACGCTCGTGCAACTTACCTAAACCCCAATCTTCATACATAGCAGAATGAATAAAGTATTGATCCATTGCGGTTAATTCGCCCGCCAATAACTTATTTAAGCCAGCAATAACGCGTTGATTACCTTGCATTGTCTAGTCTCCATTACCCGTATTAAGGGTGGTCTGTAAGTATTTTCCGATACCGATTTCAGCCATTAAATGCTGCTGCGTGCCTATCCAATCTAAATGTTCTTCTTCATATTCCAAAATATCTTCTAGAAGCTGGCGACTAATGTAGTCTTGCTCAACTTCACACAAAGCAATGGATTCACGCAGAAGCTTTAATTGAACCTGCTGAAGTTCAGCATCACACACAAATACCTCTGCGGCATTTTCACCAATGCGCAGACGCTCTAAATGCTGAAGATTAGGAAGGCCTTCTAAGAAAAGAATACGCTCGATTAGTTTATCGGCTTGCTTCATGTCTTTAATGGATTTTTTATAAGCCACCTGATTAAGCTTTTCAAAACCCCAATTACCACACATACGTGCATGAAGAAAATACTGATTGATAGACGTTAGCTCAAGGGTTAGAACCTTGTTAAGCTGAGTTAAAATACTTGTGTTACCTTGCATAAGAAAAGCACCCTGAAAGAGAGTTGCAGTTGCATGGGAGCTGGCTTGCCTAGGAGGGCTGGCTGGCAATCTCAGGGTTAATAATAACGGCTTAAAACTAATTAAGCAAAACTGGCAGCATCGTAATAGTCACACATTGCTTGTTCACTGGTTAAAACCTCTCTAGCAAAACCTACACACTTGCCACATTGGCTGCCTAGCTCTAGTTCACGGTATAAATCTCGCACACTAGAAGCCCCTTCAGCAACGGAAGCTTTAATTTGTTTTTCAGTAATACCTTTGCAAATACAAACAAACATGGCATTAATCCTAGAGTCAATTTAAGCCAGTGCGAACACTAACAATTCTCAGTAAGATTAGCTTGATCAACACCAAAAAACAAGTGCGAACTATTATTATTTGTAAAGATTTAGGTACAAAAAAACCGCTAACAGATTAACCACTAGCGGTTAGCTTTAAACTAGCTGCTTAGGCAACCAGAATTAAGCAGAAGCAGGCGCTCTACGACGCAAAGGGCGACGACCCGCTTCATCATTGCCTGATCTAGAAGAACCCGAAGGTGAGTTGCTGCTAGTTAGGTTCATAGGCACACCACATACCCTAACGCGTGCTAAAGCCTGGAAAACAGACTTAGTCATGCTTTCTGGCAAATCAACGGTGCTAAAGTCTTGCTGAATATCGATACGACCGATATTACGACTAGAAATATTCGCTTCGTTAGCAATAGCGCCAACAATGTTCGCTGGCTTAACACCGTGAGTGCGGCCAATTGGCATACGGTAACGCTTCATGCCTGCTTCTAGCTCACGCGAACGACCACGACCACCTTCACGACGAGGACGATCACCGCCAAAGTCTGAACGCTCACCACGACCACGCGGTGCGCGCACTTTAACGTCTTCAACCCATAAAGGTGTATTACCCTGGTACATTTTAGCCAAGGCAGCCGCAATGCGTAGTGGATCAGCTTCTGTTTCAGCTTGAATTTCTTTCAAAAGCTTTTCGTACTGCTCTATATCACGCGCTTGCATAGAGTGAACAACCTGCTCTTTAAACTTCTCACTACGCTTAGCGTTGATCACTTCAGCCTTAGGTAATTCCATAGGCTCAATACGCTGGCCAGTGCTGCGCTCTAGGTTAAATAACAAACGCTTTTCACGGTGACCCACAAACAAAATGGCTTGACCACTACGACCAGCACGCCCGGTACGACCAATACGGTGTACATAAGACTCGCTGTCATGAGGTGGATCATAGTTAATAACGTGACTAATGCGCTCAACATCTAAGCCACGCGCTGCCACATCGGTAGCCACTAAAATATCTAGGCTGCCTTTTTTCAGGCGATCAACCGCTTGTTCACGCTGATTTTGCGCCATATCACCATGCAGTGCACAAGCACGCAAACCACGCTTATTTAAGAAGTCAGCCAAATCGGCACTGGTTGCCTTGGTACGGGTAAAAATAATGATGCCATCACTTTCTTCGGCTTCTAAAATACGCACCAAAGCTTCAGGCTTAGGTAAACCAGCCACCATCCACACACGCTGGCTTACAGTATCAGCAGTACGCGCCTTCGCAGCAATGCGTACTTCTTTTGGGTTTTTTAAATGGCGCTGAGCAATGCGACGAATAACGTCTGGCATGGTGGCAGAAAATAAAACCACCTGACGCTCAGCTGGGGTTTGTTCAAGAATCCATTCAACGTCATCAATAAAGCCCATACGCAGCATTTCATCGGCTTCATCTAAAACCAAAGTTTGCAAAGCAGAAATATCGAGGCTGCCACGGCGCATGTGATCCATAACACGGCCAGGGGTACCTACAACCACCTGAGCACCCGAGCGTAGCGCACGAATTTGGTCACGGTACTCTGCACCACCATACAAGTTAGCTACTTTAACGCCCTTCATATTGGCGCCGTATTTTTCAACGGATTCAGCAACCTGCATCGCTAATTCACGCGTAGGTGCTAAAACCAAAACCTGAGGTAATTTGGCGGATAAATTTAAACGAGCAAGCAAAGGCAAGGCAAAAGCAGCAGTTTTACCGGTACCTGTTTGCGCTTGACCAATCATGTCACAACCTTCCAATAACAAAGGAATGGTCTGTGCTTGGATAGGAGAAGGAGTAGGATATTCAACTGCAGAAAGAAGAAAATCAGGAAGACCCAGCTCGCTAAAAGCTGGTAAAGTCACGTCATTAGACATTAATAATACCTGTGGTACTTAAGAAACGCAGGGGCGGGCGTGGGCCCGATACACAACAGAAGGGGCAACGTCAGCCAATGCAGGGAACACGCACACAGCGTGCCGAAATTTGAGCGCAGAGTATAGCAGAAAACTTAAGCTAGTGCTAGAAAATAAAATTTAAAATTAGAGCAGCTTATCAAAACTGATCGAACACACCTGCCAACCCAAGCTGCAGCTACTATCGAATTGCTTACAGAAGGCACGCACTCTGAGGCTAGGTTTTACCTGCCAATAAAGTATTAAATGCCTGTAATGGCAAAGTCTAGCGCAGATATTATTTCATCACGTAGGTGAGAGAGTGAGCCGATAGGGTTTTGCAATAATTTAGTGCTCATTGAGGCTATCTGTGGCACAAGCACTAATAACTCTTTGCCATCATAGCTAACCTTCGGTGTTAACCGTTCAAACTCTTCATTACGCATATACTTATAGTCAGCTAAGGGTACAACAATCCGGGTGGCGATTTCCGAAATTACAGCGCTTTGCAGCTCTAATATATAGGGGTAGGCTTTCTGTGTGGTTTTACTCGGGTTGTTGTAAATATCAAATTGAGCCATTAAAACTGCCTATGCTCATCTGCAAATAAACCCTGTTCTTCAACCATATCGTTATAGGCCAATATCGCTCCCTTATTCTCTTTTTTCCAAGCATCGGCTTTGGTTTCAGCTAGTTTTGTTTTAAGCACTTGCTCTAGTGTTGCTGATAAGTTTATGTTTAAAGCCTTACTTTTACTTAGTAAGTCACTGTTTATACTAAGGTTAGTGGCTTTTTTAGGAGCATCATAGTTGTATAAAGTCTGCATTGTTATAACTCCATGCGTATCGGTATGCGCATTAGTATAGCAACACATAATAAGTTTTTACTAGGAGTGAAACGACTTGGCAATCTTTTCGTAATCCCATATAAAAACCCCTTCTCTTTTCCTGCTACAATCCCGACCTTAACTTTAATTAAGTTTTTGTCTTACCAGCCGATAGTTTAGGCTCTTGGCTAGCACCACAGCGTCTTTTAAATTTCTACAAGTCCTCAGGAATGCACTTAAATCCTGGGGCGGTAGCGTGTTTAAAATATACATTTCTTCTAAATTCAGGATCAGCTCATGCAACGCGATGCCCTAGCCCCACGTTATGTACGCAACTTTAGTTGTACTGGCAGTAAATGCCCAGATAACTGCTGTCATACTTGGCAAGTTGCAATTGATGCAGAAACCTACCGTGGCTACCGAACCAACCCAGCAGTTATCCCTTTAGTAGAAGATAAAATTGCAGAAAACCACGACCTAACAACCAAAGATATAACCCCTGGTTTTTTTAAGATGGACCCCAAAACCAACCGTTGCAGCCTGCAAGATACCAGCGGACTTTGCCAGCTAGTTAAAAACTTTGGTCCTAACGCCCTTTGCCAAACTTGCACCACCTACCCGCGTAGCATTCAACAACTAGGTGATGACCTACTTATAACCCTAAGTGATTCCTGCCCTGTTGCTGCTAAATCGCTGATTACCCAACCCGATGCACTAGAACTCGACTTTGCACCCGTGGCCATTCCGCCCAACCCCTTAGCAACTAGCGTAGATGCACCCAATGCGTTTAATGCCCGCTACCAACTACTACAAGGCTTGCTTACACTGCTGCGCCACCGTGAACAAAGCTTAGAAATGCGTCTATTTATATGCGGGCTACTCATTCAAAAAATACAGCCACTCTTTGATAAAAGCCCAACAGACCAATTAGAAGAAAAACTAGAAGAAACCTTGGGGCTATTTTACAGCCTAGTAAACGAAGGTTATTTTGAAGAGCAAGCCAAAGCACTCAACAAAAAAAGCGATGGAAGCCTAGGCTTAGTTATTCTTGGCACCCTAAGACGCGAGAAAAAACAAAATAATGCTGCTTTTAATGAAGAACTAAGCCGAGCATTAAAAGGCTTAAACATTACCGACAAAACCCAGTTAGATATAAGCCATTTAAATCAGCTAGATAAAGCACGCAAAAAGTACCTAACCAACTTTGAGAAAAAGCACCCACACTCACTAGAAAACCTACTGGTTAATTGGCTACTAGGCAGCCTTTTCCCGATTAAAAATACCAACCTTATGGATGGCTGGACTAATCTTATGGCGCGTTACCTGCTGCTTAGAACCTTACTAAGTGCCATAGGTGCAGAACAGAAAAAACTAGGGAGCCTCTGAACAAAAGCTTTAAAATGAGCTAATTCACTAATTTTCTATATTTGCGCTGAGATTTCTGTTTTTTACAAAAAAAAGCCTAATTATGGGTATATTGACTCGGTTTTTGCTGCTTTTAGGGCATAAGCCCGTTTTTTAGGCGGATTTATCCCGCCTTAGGCATGCATCGCCTCGATAAAAATAGATTGGCTAATGCAAATAAGCTATAGAGCTGCGCGGTGTTTTTCTCTAAACCACGGTAACGAGCTTTGCGGTGACCAAATTGTACTTTCAGCCAGTAGAAGGGATGCTCAACCTTGGAGCGTATCTGGCTTTTTACCGTTTCAATC